>JAYOWQ010000019.1:0-28826 GCA_038152055.1 Opitutales bacterium
GGATCAGGGTTCAGTTGCCTTGTTTCATGGCCCAGGATGGAGGAACTGGTTCATGCCACAACTCGGTCCTCTTCCCGCTCAACAAACCGAGGATTATTTCAGCGTAACGGAAGATACGAACGTTTCTCTGTTCTATGATTTCAACGCTACACATCCATTGGATGTATCAGGAGAATCCGTATCTTGGTTCATCCAAAGTCAGAATGCCGTGGAGAGCGCGTTCGAACTCAATTCAAGCAATGGACGATTCGAGTATCTGCCAGATGTTAATTTCAGCGGCGTTCATACTTTCAGGATAGGCTTGTCATACGAATCGAAAACCACCGACTTTATCTTTGATATCGAAGTGAATTCCACCCAGGATCCTCCTCTGTTTCTCGAGAGCAACCTCAAATTGCCCGACGCTATAGCGGGCAAGCAATATTCTGGCTACGCCTTTAAATTGTTTGATGCCGACAAAAATGATCAATTGACGCTCGAAATCGTTTCAGGCGCCTTGCCAAACGGATTTGCAATCAGTGAATATAATTTGATTGGCGTGGCACAAATTGATGATTTGGGCGAGCATAACTTTACTGTACGCTTGAACGATGGTACACATCAAGTGGACGGAAACTTTTCTCTTTTCGTAGCTTCTCCCAATACCCCTCCACAGACTTTGTGGGACGGAGAACCGGTTACGAAATTGACCCTCCATCTTGATGAGGATTTCAAGGAGCTCGATTGGAGAAACAAGATCGCAGATTTGAGTTTCTCGGATTCCGAACAATCGGATCTTCTTTTCTCGATCAAGGAGCCTCATTCCTTATATGGTCCAAAACACGGCGTCTTCATGGAATCCCCCACTTCGAACCCGACTCCATTCCTTTATCTTGCGGATACGAATTACTATGGTTCGGACAGATTTACTTTGGTCGTAGACGACAATGCATCCTCAAACAGGCAAACCAGTGAGATTGAATTTGTAATTAATATCGCTCCGGTCAATGATTCTCCCCTGTTGGTGAAAGCCCTGAACAGTAGTGGCGTATTACCTACACCTTTGACACTTTCACTAGGAGAACCATTCAGTCATACTTTCGGTCTTTTCGATCCTGATCTCAACGATAAGGTAAGCTTAAGCTTTTCCACATTGCCGGATTGGTTGAGTTTTGATGGCGAACTAACCATCAGTGGCACTCCTAAGACAAAGGATTTTATTGAAAATTCAAGACCGGGAATTTTTCTTTATCTTGAAGATCAGGCTGGTCAGGTTTTCACTCAGTTCTTTCAGCTGACCTTGGAACCAACCAATTATCCGCCAAATATTGTTCAGGAAGGTCCAATTTCTGTTTCCATCGAGGAAGATCCAATCGAGCCCTTTTTCTTCAATATCGATTGTAATGACAGCGATAGCGATCCTTCTGACATAGGTTGGAGGCTTTTGACCGACGCAAATCACGCATCGGTTGAAATCTCGTCTTCATCGACTAATGGAAATCAGGCACGTGTCAGCTATTACCCGGATAGTAACTTTTCTGGCCAAGATTTTTTTGAAGTCATGACCTATAACCTGTCCTACCCGGACGCGAGTGATTCGATTATGATATACGTGGAGGTGAACGCGACTCCCGACAGCCCCATTATTATTTCAAAGCCTTTTGTAAATTTACTTTCCGGAGTGCCCTGGGAATACAGGCTTACCGTCCATGATGCTGACCTTGAGGAAGAACTTACTTTGGAAATAAATGATTTGCCTTCGTGGTTGGAAGTTTTCGAGCTTGAACGGGGAGTATGGTCGATTCAGGGTGTTCCCTCGTTTTCGGCTTCCATTGCGAGCCGGTTTTCCAGTCTTGTCACAGATTCATCGGGTCGATCAGACGCTCAGGATATTGAGTTATTCGTTGTCGATTCAGCCGAACAAATTGAGATCGTTCATCAGGTTCCAAGTTTGGTAACAATTGCCGAAGACAATAATTGGACTGTTGAAGGGCTATCGGTTAATGCGGGGGAAGATCGCAAAATAACTTGGAGAATTAGCAAGGCAGCCCAGTTTGGCTCGATTGTACTTGCGGATGGATTGAATGGCATCCTTGATCATCTTACTTACGCTCCGGACGCCAATTTTCATGGGTCGGACGTCTTTTCGCTAGAGGCATCCGACGGATTCAGCTCGGATGAATTGACCTTCAATATTACGGTTATCTCGGTGCCCGATGCAACGGAATGGGATCTTCCTGATTTCATCGAGATTGAAGATGAAGAATATTTTGAAGAAGAGGTACGCTATTTCGATGGAGATGGAATGAACACCTTGAGTGAATTCTCTTGGGAAATAGGTTCGAATGATTTGAACAAGGATTGGATAAAAGTACAAAACGATCCTATGAATGGTGTTGTGAAAATTTTCGGTGATCCACCATCGGAAACCAATGGAACCTATTTTTTTAAAGCATCTATTTATGACATGGCGGACGACGCCCTATTGGAGGGTAATTTTACGATTAGAGTTAATTTCTTCAACTCCGCCCCAACGATTTTGGAATCAAAGCCAAAAATAATTAATCTGCTAGAGGATCGGATGTACGTCCAGTCTGATCGTTTGAAGGCACAAGATGCCAACACACTTGTCACCAAATTAAAATGGTCGATTTTTGAGAATCCGGTAAACGGTACTGCGTCGATTGATGCAAGTGGCACGAATCTCTCTTACACTCCCAGGCAAAACTTCAATGGCGTTGATACTTTTGTCATTCAGGTTGAAGACGAAGGCTATGATTTGGGCAGGCCCAAGTCTGATTTTCTAACCGTAGAGGCGAGAGTGTCCGAAGTAGAGGACTCTGCTTATTTTGTATCTAATCCAGTAACTACGGTTCATGATGGCGAGAAATACTTTTACGGGGTCGAGGTTTTCGATCCTGATTTAAAAGGAGAGGATTATCCAGAGCTAAGATTTGGGAATTTACGGCCCGATTGGTTGAAGTTAGTTCAGCAAGGTTATGGTAAGGCTTATCTGGAAGGTTATCCGAAATATTACAATGAAGGAAATTTTTCCATCTTGATCGAATCCTTGGATTCCAATGGAGAAATCATTCAACAATCTTTTTCTGTAGAGGTCTTGGTCGAGGATTATCCTCCGGAGATTTTAAGAACCAGTAACAATGCGATACTCGAAAAAGTCAGTATCGCGATTTTGGAAGATCAGAAAATAAATGACTTCATGAGTTTGATTCCGGACTTCAGTGCATCTAATCCGGACAAAGAAGAGGACGATTTTGAAGAGATTGTATGGGCGGTCAGTCACTATCCCACTAGTGGGGCTTCACTCGTTGTTGAAGGAAACGGTTCCAAGCCGAGTGTCTTTTCCTATGTGTTGGTCCCTGATTTTCATGGCGTGGATCATTTTAGCATTGTAGCGAACGAAGGTGATAGAAACACCAGTTTGCATTTCGAAATCAACGTGATTCCACAACAGGACAGCCCGAAATGGGAAGCAGGAGGCATTCTCGACAAGAAAATTATAACAGAACCTCTTCAATTGCTGAGCTTCGAGGCTCGGGCTGTGGATGCGGACGACGATTCGCTTTTCTACCAACTCGTATCTTCAACCAAGCAGGGAGAATGGTTAAAGATAAAAAATGACAATGGGACAGCCGTACTGCATGGAAAAGCCCCTGAGGTTGGTTTCATTCCAACATTTTTCAACTATCTGCTCAGAGCCTCGGATTCGCATGGGAACGTCGCCCTAAAGGATTTTGAAGTTTTGGTGGAAAAAAAGAATTCTCCTCCTCGGATCGTTCTTGAGGAGGAGCCGTTATCCATCTTGTTTGATTTTGCTGGAACCACTCGGGATTCATCGGTTTTTCCTATTTTGGCAAATGATGCGGATGGAGACTCCTTAGTTTGGTCAATCAGCAAGCGACCATCTCATGGGAACGTCAAACTTGTGCAAAAGGACGGCAGACTCCTGAAGGTTTATTACCTTGCCTCAGATCGACAAATTGAAAAGGACGTCTTTACGCTTGAAGTTTCCGATGGCGTTGACGGTGATGAAATTGTCGTGCACGCGTTTCTTGATCATCGCGAGACAATCGTTGGATTGTTTGATCGGTTGCCTGAGGTTTTTGCGGGAGATTCCTTCAATCATGAGTTCACTATTTTTTCCAATTCTAACCCCGGATCCTTCAGTGCTAGAATTTTGGATGCTCCGGAATGGGTTACTATCTCAGAGAATCAGGGTTTTGCCAGTGGCTGGAGTCAGAGGTTTTCAATTTCCGGAACCGTTCCAAATGGGGTTGACGAGGATCAATCCATAAGCCTTGAATTTACTAGTACCTTGGATGGGTATTACTCAACCCTCGATACTGTTCTTCCCATACTCACTCGGGATCGCAATATGGGGAACGTCTTGACTTCATTGTATAAATCAACCCACGAGTTTCTTGATCTTGAAAACGATGATCGTTTGATCCCTCCCGTAGCCCAATCCATACCGATAGAGTTCGACGGAAAACTCGTACGAGTCTTGGCATTGAATTCCGGATATTGCATGGTCGGTAATTTCAGAGGGGATTTGAGTTATTCCGGATCAAAATTAGCTACTCGGGAAAAGTCATCTGGTTTCCTTCTGTTTGTGGACCAGGACTTCGAACTTTCGACTCTCAGGATCTTGGAATCCACCATTTCATCCACCATTACAGATGCAGCTTATCATTCCTCTGGCGATATTTTGATTTACGGACACTTTATGGGCCAAATAGCGCTTGGTTCGAGATTGGAAAGAAGCGCTGGGCAGAATGATCTTTTTCTTATTGGCGTAAGCAACGAAGGATCGAAAGTCGCAATCAAACAATTCTTCACTTTTGGAAATTTGGATGATGAAGTTGCCACGGCGCTTCAATTCCATCATGACACGGTCTATATCAGTGGATCTTTTAGAGGTTCCACTGAGTTTGGCCGACTTGTTAAAAATTCCTCGGGTAAAAGTGATGGTTTTGTCGCTAAGACTAAATTGGAAAATTTTAGAGATTTTTCTTGGATTGTAACGATGGGCGGATCTGGAAGGGATCTTGTGCGAGATATTTTCCTGTCCAATGACTCTTTGTACGTCGTTGGAACTTTTGAGGAAAGCGTACGATTTGGTAATGAGTTTATAAAGGCAACAAACAGTCTGAACTCTTTTGTTGGTCGGTTGGATGCCGGTAGGGGAAACACGCTATCCCATTACAAGTTCAATGGTGAAGGCAACCATGTGGCAAGAGCGGTGAGGGCTTGGGAAAATAGTGGCAAGGTTGTTGTCGCAGGTGACTTCAATGGACAGGTTTCAACATCTCGAAAGACGCTGAAATCCGAGGAGAAAAATGATTTGTTCATCATGAGTTTGGATTCCTCGCTACAGCCCGATCGAGTACTTGGAATAGGAGGGGATGGCCAAGAAAGACTGAGTGATTTCCAAGTTGCCAGAGATGGGGTTGCTTATCTTTGCGGCACTTTCGATAAATCCATTAAGCCTATGGGGAATGCTTATCAATCGTTTGGCGGAACCGATGCTTTTCTGTTTGGAATTGATTTGGGTTCACTTGTAATTAGGGACGAATTCCTGGTGCAAGGTTTGTCTGATGATAGAATTGATTTGATTGAACTATTGGATCCGGAGAGATTGTTGTTTGCGGGAATGTATTCCCCGGAAAGTGACTTGTCCGGAGGAGAAATTTCTTCGAGCTTTTCGGGTGGGCATAATAATGTTACGATTTTGAATCGTCTTCCTGAATTCAAATCCAAGTTTCCGCGTGTCTTTCCTCAAGGAGTGTCCTTTACGATTCCTTTTAAAACCACGAATTGGACGAATTTACAAAATGGATTTTCTTTTGAAACCGTTCAACTCCCTGAATGGGTAAACGTTGATTTTTCCAAAGAGGGTGGAAGTGGTAGTTTTTGGGGTATCACTCCTTCAGTTCCGGGTACCTTCGGATTACACACAGAAGTTCATTCGACATTCAATGATGAAAAGGTGATCTTTCTTCACGAGATTCAAGTTCTTGATCTCTATGGACCAACCTTTACCTCCAGATACGAAGAGGTTCCCGTTGATCAAGGAAAGCCTCTTTCACTTTCGATACACTTTTATGACCATGATTCCGATGAATTGTCGGTTTTTTATGAATGTCCGGATTGGCTGTCCATTGAAAAAGATTCCAATGGGATGCTCCTAATGACTGGCGTGCCTGGATCCGTTGATGTGGGTGCGCACTCCGTTTCCTTGAGAATAGTTGATGAAACGGGTTTTGGGGAAACTTGGGATTTCGTTCTAAGAGTAAATGCAGTTTACCCTTCAAACTTTCTTTCTGAAACTGAGTCCGGTGACGGATGGAGTGATTCATGGTTTGGCGCGATGATGCCTAGCAGTACTGGTTGGTCATACCATCTCTCACTGGGGTGGATTCTCTTGAAGCCCGATGACACAGGAGCTCACCTGTGGTTTTGGAATGAGCGATGGGGATGGTTATGGACCCATTCGGTTGCATGGGAGGCAGATGAACTAAGCGGGCATATTTACTCTCATTCTCTCGAGTCCTGGCTGTACTTCAAATTCGAGGGATTGCCTTCATCATCGCTAGTTTATCTTCAAGAAAACCAAGAATGGGTGGACTACTGAGATTCACCCTTTTATCGCGATGGGGGCAGGTTTAATCAAGATAAAGAACAGGAAGGCGTCCGGATATCTTGAAAGGTTCTTACTACGGTTTTGTAAATATGATCGGAGTTCAGCCCATGTTTCGTTCTTAGTTGATCAACGGAGTCGCCATGCGCGATAAACTCATCCGGCCACCCGAATCTCAAGCACTGGGTATTTATACGGTTGTCTGATAAAAATTCGAGAATCGCTGAACCAAAACCACCACAAAGCACGTTATCTTCCAAAGTTAACAACAAACTATGATTCTTGGCATGCAGTTGTAAAAGACTTTTATCAATTGGTTTGACAAAACGAGCGTTAACCACAGAGCATGAGATTCCCTCTTTATTTAAAAGTCGCTGGGCAAGATTCTCGGCCAATTGAACAAAGTCGCCCAGGGCCCAAATTGAAAGATCCGAACCGGATCGAATAATCTCCGCTCTGCCAATTTCGAGGGGAACAGGCTCCTGCTTGACCTCAATGCCAGTTCCATTTCCACGAGGATATCGGATGAAACATGGCTTATTGGATGAGAGAGCGGTGGCCATCATATCTTGAAGCTCATTTTCATTGGCTGGCTGCATAACCACGGCGTTCGGGATGCATCTCAGGTAGGAAAGATCAAACAAGCCATGATGGGTAGGGCCGTCGTTTGGAGATAATCCCGCACGGTCCAGGCAGAAGGTCACCGGCAAGTTTTGCAAGCATACGTCGTGAATGATTTGATCATAAGCGCGTTGCAGGAAAGTGGAGTAAATTGCGCAAACAGGACGCATGCCCTGAGCGGCCATTCCGGCAGCAAGAAGAACCGCGTGCTCTTCAGCTATTCCAACGTCAATAAATCTGTCCGGCAGTTTTTCGCTGAGGATGTCGAGTCCGGTTCCCGAAGGCATCGCGGCAGTGATGCCTACGATTCTTTCGTCTCGGGCAGCTAATTTGACCAGACTGCTTCCAAAAACGTCTTGATACTTTGGAGGTGTGCCAGGTTTTGCAGGAAAGAACTTTCCGGTTTTGGGATCAAAGGGTCCTGATCCATGCCACTTTTCAGGTTCAGAGAGGGCGACTGGAAATCCCTTGCCTTTCTTGGTAAGCAAATGAAGGACAATTGGTTCCTCTGATTGTTTGGAGAATTCAAAGAATTTAAGCATCGCATCAATGTCGTGGCCATCAATTGGGCCAAGATAACGCAGGCCCAGTTTTTCAAAGATGCTCGAAGGGGCAATCCACTCCTTGGCATCCCTTTTGGCTTTTGAAACTAGTTTGATCAGGGATGGCCCTCCGGGAAACTGATTGAGGAGTGTTTCCGCGTCCTTGTGGAATTTTGAATAGATTGGATTGGTGATAAGTTCGTTAAAGTAGCGTGAAAAAGCTCCGACGTTTTTAGCGATTGACCACTCGTTGTCGTTGATAACCAAGATGAATCTCTTAGTGGAGGAAGCTATGTTGTTGAGTGCCTCCAGAGTGATCCCACAGGTAAAGGCGGCATCTCCGGCGATTGCCACTACATGATGATTTTCCTTCTTAAGATCTCTTGCCATACACATGCCCAAGGCAGCGGATAGGGCGGTTCCGGCATGACCCGCTCCGAATGAATCGTGCGCGCTTTCATTGCGGTTCAAGAAACCCGAATATCCTCCAGTTCGACGAATCAAGTCGAAAGCATCGTCGTTGCGTCCCGTAAGAAGTTTGTGAACGTATCCTTGGTGGGAAACGTCCCAGCAGAGGGAGTCGACTGGGGTTTCGAAAGCGAGATGGATCGCTAACGTCAATTCTACAACCCCAAGATTCGGTCCTAGATGCCCTCCGTTGCGGGAGGTAGTTTGAATCAGGCGTTCCCTGATTTCCTCGCAAAGGATCAAACGTTCCTCATCGTTTAGAGAAAGAAGATCTTTTCGGCATGAAATTCGCTCAAGTATCATGATTCGGTTTCCAAGTGACCGGATTGCTTGGTGGATGCTTTTTCTATTGCCAATTCGGCATGAGAGAGTTTTTTCCGGCAAAGTGTTAGCAAATCCATGCCTCTCTTGTAATTTACCACAAGATTTTCTAGATTATCCGAACCATTCTCCATACCCGTAACGATGTCTTCCAGTTGCCTGAAAATCGATTCGAAACTCTCTTTTTCGGATGTCTTTTTGCCCTTCATTGAATCTATTAACCTATCTTAGCGATGACGTTTTGCTAAGCAATCCTCGAAACACGGATTTGGATCAAGTGGATAGTCGACAAAATCTGTCTAGGTGTTATCAAATAAATATGATTTCGATTCTTCATGCCACTGTCATCCTGCTTAGCGTCTGCCAATTTTTAACCGAGCGTCTGATGAGCTTGCTTAACGATGGCAAAATGAGGAATCTGCGTTCCGAGGCGCCTAGCGAACCAACCGACTTGATGCCGAAGGAAACATGGATCAAATGCACGGATTATAACTTGGACAAGTCAAAATATGCCAAGGTGGAAGATCTGTTCAATTTGTTTTTTTCCCTGCTTACACTGCTATTCGTTTATCCATATTCTTACCATCTTTTCGCTATATCCGGACATACTGGAATTTTGGCTAATTCAGTTTTTGCGGCTCTGTTTTTGGTTCTTATTCAGCTTCCTAATCATTATTTTGATTGGAGAAGGCAATTCAAGTTGGAAGAAAAATTTGGGTTTAACACCAATACGAATTCGAACTGGATTGTAGACAAGATCAAGGAAACAATGCTTGGACTAGTGCTTTGCATCATCTTTCTAACCATTGTAGTAGGCTTGCAAACGGCATTATCCGCCCGCTTCCCCGAGTACTGGTGGACAATTGTCTTCACCGCCTGTTTTTTGTTTCAAATAATCCTGATGATTCTCTGGCCAAAGCTCATCCTTCCACTTTTCAACAAGCTGAGCCCTTTGGAAGATACCGAACTCTCGAGCAAACTTCTACAACTTGCCGAGAAAACTGGGTTTGCAACCAATAGGATAGAGGTGATTGACGGAAGCAAGCGGTCCCGTCATTCGAATGCCTTTTTTACGGGCTTTGGTCGATTTAGAAGGATTGTTTTATACGATACCATGATTGAGCAAATGAACCATGATCAAATTGTCGCCGTGGTGGCTCATGAGATTGGACATTACAAAATGGGGCATCTGCCCAAGCGTATTTTGGTAAACTTTATCTCGGGTTTTTGCCTTTTTGCTTTACTGGGGTGGGCAATCCGCAACCCTTGGATCTACTCGCAACTGAACCTTGATGAAAGTCATGTTGGTACGATTGCGCCTTTGCTAGTCGCATTTTCACTGGCTGGTGGGTGCTTGACCTACTGGTTCAAGCCCGTAAGTAATTATTTCTCCAGAAAACATGAGTATGAGGCAGACGACTTCGCAGTTCGTGTTACAGGAGGCGCGGAGGGTTTGTCGTCTGCCTTGAGGAAACTTTACGTGGAAAACCTAAGCTATCCAGCGCCCCATTCGTTGTTGGCGGTCTTTCACTATTCCCATCCCACTCTTTGGGAACGGGAATCGGCGATGAATAGAGCGACCTAGGAAAACGAAAAAGGGTAGTTCATTTGGCTTCCTTTCGCCCAATAATCCTTTGGGAGAAAAAAGCATGAAAGCTCGTTCCAATCAAAACTCCAGCAAAGTTCATAATTAGATCACCAAGAGATGGAAATCTCATGGGCACGAAATATTGCGTTGCTTCGTTTAAAAATGCATAGGCCAGGGAAATCTGCAGGGCACGATTTTTTAGGATGGAAATCGAACGTTCAGATGATCCGAGATACCATGTCCAAATCCATGCAAAGATGAAGAATAATGGAAGATGGCTTAGGTCTTGCAACCAAAAGGGGTAGGAGAAAAGTTCGGATGAAAGCGCCCTGAAAAATTCATGGGCATTTATTTCCTGAAGGGTGGCAGGTTGAGGTATGCCTGTTAATGCTTGAAGGAGAAAGGTGTATCCGAGTGGAAGGGATATCCATAATTTTGATTCGGAGGGGCGTGCAAGCCACCAGCTGGACATGTTCATCTTGTAGATTTTTCGACGGTTTCGGATTGATGAAAATTGATACGAAATCTATTACGGGAAAGAAACCTTATAATGATGCCAATTTATGAATTCTTTTCATCCGATACCGGGAAAATATACTCCTTTCTAGCCCGGTCGTTCAAGCATGCCGAATCTACTCCAACTTGCCCTGACGGAAGAGATTTCAGAATGGAGAAGATGATCAGCGCTTTTTCGGTTATTGCCAAGGCCAGTGATTCAATGGCTGAAGAATCTTCCGATCTTCAAGCGAAGGAAGATCCCAATGACCCTTTTGCCAAGCTTGATCCAAGGCAAGCCGATCAAGTCATGCGTGAATTGGAAAGCACGGTAAATCGAATGGACGAACATAACCCTGATCCTCGTCAAATGGGTGCTTTGATGCGTAAAATGTGTGATATGACCGGAGAAAAAATGGATGGTGCCATGGAAGAGGTCGTGCGCAAACTCGAGGAGGGAACCGACCCTCAAGAGATAGAGGAGAGAATGGGCGACCTGATGGATGGTTCTTCCGAGGAACAACTTGATAACCCGGAGAACGACGGAAGAAATACCATTCCGAGACCGAGGAGATTCGTGCGCGATCCGAAACTTTACGATTTAGAGGATTTTCTGCCCGAGCGATAAAATGCTTTCTTTCAAGGCTAATATTAAAATCTGCGTGGTCTTATTGTGCTCGTTCCTTTCCTACTCATGCTCGAACGAAGAGAGTTCGGATTTCAAGGATTGGACTGGCAACGAACTGGAATTCAAGGAAAACTTCAAGTATTCATCTTCTTTGGATTCAACGGAAATCCTCATTGAAAAAAAATCAAAACGACCAATTTCAGGAAAATTCAGAATTGAAGAAACCGATTTTATCTCCGAACAATCTTTTGTCAGCGGAAAGCTTCATGGAACGAGCATGAAAAGCAGGGAAGACGGTTCCAGGGTGGAAGCCCGTTTCGAAGAAGGATTGCTTGACGGAGAGATGAAATTTTTCGATTCCAGTGGCACTTTAAGAAGTGTGATTGTTTATTCGAAGGGCAAATTGGCGCCTGGAATAAACAATCAAACCCAAGGATCGGATAAGAAATGATTACTCCTCCAATGGAATCAACAAATAAAAGGTAGTTCCTTTTCCCGGTGTGGATACGAATCCAACCATTCCATTATGATCCTCCGCAAACAATTTGCAGTTGTATAGACCGAATCCGGAACCCGAATCGGTCTCCTTGGTGGTGAAAAAAGGATCGAATATGCGGCCAGCAATCTCCTTCGGTATGCCGCTGCCATTGTCATGTATGCTTATTTCCGCCCCATTGAAGGGGGCTAGTTTCGGCCCGTTTTGTGTTGAGCCTTTCATCACCGGCTTTCCCTTGGTGATGGATTCAGCAATGATTTTGATCCGCCCATTTTTCCCTATCGCGTCACGGGCGTTGATGATTAAGTTAAGCAATACCTGTCGGAAGCCAGTTTCCTCTATAAACGCAACCAAGGGTTTTTTCCCAAATTTGGTGATCAGTTTTGTGCTTCTAGGCAACAGAATTCCAACGAGATCCATTTGATCCTTGAGAAGAATCCTCAGGTCGTGACTTGCCCTGGCCGCAGGTTTTTCACGATGAAGGTCAATGATGCGCCGAACTAATTTCTGAGCCTGCATGGAACTTTTTTTAATCTGGCCCAACCCACTTGCCATTGGGTCGTCCTTTTCCATCATTCCGTGATAGAGTTCGCTAATCGAGAAGATTCCCGCCATCAAGTTGCTGAAGTCGTGAACGAGTCCGTTGGTGAGAGTCGTCAATCCTTCTCTCCACACGGTGTTGGAGAGACGATGCTCCGCAATCGCCTGTCTGGTGATATCAATGAACACTCCGTCATATCCCAAGAGCTTGCCGGTACCAGTGATAACAGGCGTCCGTATGTCAAGAAGGTAAATTACTTGTCCGGTTGGAGGGGTCTTGATTCTGTAGGAAAAACTGAAGGTTTCTCTTCTTTGACCACGATATTTTAGTTCCTTGTCAAAATGATCGCGATCAATTTCCAAGATCTTGTCCCGGAAAAGCCCACTGTTTCTATGGAATTCCAAATATTCGACTGGAAAGAGCCTCTTGATTCCAACCGACAAATAACTAAAGGTCAGGTCCGGTCGTTGAGTAAAGAAGATTCCGGGGAAATTACTTACATAATCCGATAAACGACTTTCTGCTTTCTGTAACCTGATCAAAGTGTCCGCCAAAGCCTTTGGGCTGTTCATCAAATCACCCATGAAAGCCTTTTTCAAAGCTTCATGAGGGGCAAGCGCTGAAGAAAATGAAACGACTCCAATCGAAGGATATTTGCAGTAGACCAACGCAATGCCTAAAGATGAATTTTCAACGTTCCCGTTCAGTGGCAAGAAAAGCTGCATTGGATTCGACGTGAATTGCTTGGGTAACAATTGTTCCCAATCAGGTTCAAGAGAAATGAGCAAATCACGCAGCGAGGCTCCCTGTAGTTTATCTTTTTTTTGCCCAACCCAACTGGCGAATTCATTCGATGATTGAACGATATTTCCATGATCATCCAAACCTATTTGACAATTCTCGAATTCGGGCGCCTTCATTTGAGAACTTCCAAGATATCTTCTTCCATGCAAAGAATCGAGCGAATTGAAACCTTGTCCGAAGTTCTTTTTTGGGAGATGTCGTTCATTCCTTGTCTTGCCCCCTTTGATTTTTCTTTCGATTGGCACAAAGATTGCATTGTTTTTGATCGATGACCGCGATCCTCGATAATCTTTACAGCCAGGAAAACTACTTGATATCCAAAAAATTGTTGGATGCCACTCATTTGCGGCACGAGGCTCTTTCCAACAACCTTGCGAACGTTGAGACTCCGGGCTTTAAACGTCGGGACCTGCCCAAATCCTTCTCCGTTGAATTGCGTCGTGCCGTAGATCGCAAGGATTTCAGGCGTGTCAAGGCTTTGTTGCCAAGAAGCGCGGAGGACAGGCAAGCTAAACCTGTTAGAATGGATGGCAATACCGTACAACTTGACGAGGAAATGCTCGCGATGAATCGCAACGCCCTCAATTACGAGTATTTGACCGGTGCGGTTGGTGGGTCGATCAAGGAATTGAATTTAGCCATTAAAGGAAGGACTTAAGCATTATGACGATGAATCTTATACCGGGGGTGGAGTCGACGGGTAGTGCGCTATCCGCAGAAAAAGTTCGTCTGGAAATCATTGCCCAGAACATAGCCAATTCGAATACCACTCAGGACGCTTCAGGTAACGTCTACAAGCGAAAGGAAGTCGCCTTCGAGGAATTCATAAAAACTCCTGAAAGGAGAGTTCCCGGTTATGTTGACGAAAATCTCTATCAAGGTGTGAGAGTGGTTGACGTTTACGACGACTTGACGCCTGGTAGAATGATCTTCAATCCCGGTCACCCGCATGCCAACGAAGACGGTATGGTGGAAATGCCCAACGTAGACGTTTCCCGTGAAATGATTGACCTCATCAGCGCATCCCGCGCCTACGAGGCAAACCTTACCGTTGTCAAAACCTCACGCCGCATGGCTCAACAAGCATTGGCAATCGGTCGTTAGCAAATCTTTTATAATCTAGTTCAGTGGACGCAATAACCTCTCTTCCCTCCCTTAACGATCTGCTCAGGCAGAATCCGAATCTTCAGCCAAACGCCATTGCAGACAAATTTGCGCGAGAGTCGCAAGCCGCTTCTCACTCGCTTTCAGTTCCAGGGCTTTCCGGTTCATCCGTGCCCAGGATTGACAAGACCACTCCTACGGATCGAGTCTCTGCCCCAGGTTTTGCTGATATGTTCGAAAAATTTGTCAAGGGAGTGGATCAGAAAAAGAAAATTTCAGCCAAGGAAACGCAGGATTTGATACTAGGCAGGTCCGATAACATTCATGAAGCTGTTGTCAAATCGCAAGAAGCAGGAGTTGCATTTAACCTAATGATCGAAGTCCGAAACAAACTTGTTGAATCGTACAAGGAACTCATGAGGATGTCCGTCTAATCACTGTAAACAGATTGCACGTTCAGAATAAATGAAAGAAAGATTAGATAAATTAACGGAAATTTGGAACGGCTTGCCCTTGTCTCGCAAGGCAGGCCTTGTCGTAGCGATAGTTGGAGTCTTTGCAATTAGTTCGATCATTCTTTCGTTCTCAGGGGGGAGTTCTTCTATGAGGGTCTTGGTGAGCGGTGCGGATGCATCCGATTTGGGTGAAGTTGTAGAGGTCTTGAAATCCAACCAAGTTCCATTTGAATACGGAGCTCAAGGTACTTCGATTTTGGTTGCCGAGGATAAGTTAGCCCCGATGCGCATGGAACTTGCGATGAAAGGATTGCCGAAAAGCGGTGACGTGGGTTACGAGATCTTCGACGAAGGCAATTTTGGTATAAGCGATTTTGTTCAAAGAACGAATCATACCCGTGCATTGCAAGGAGAGCTTGCCCGAACAATTAGCATGATGGATGCGGTAAGATCCGCTAAGGTTTTTGTGGTCAAGCCGGAAAACAATCTACTTCTGAGTGAAGACCCTAATGATCGCCCAAGCGCTTCTGTCTACGTGGATACGGCTGGTAACACTTTGGATAAAAGCAACGTCAATGCGATTCAATTCCTAGTCGCTCGCGCGGTGAAGGGAGTCAATAAATCGAACGTTGCGGTATTGGACAACCAGGGAAACTTGCTTTCCGAAGAAGGGGAAGCCGACGGTGCCGCTGGCGTTGTTGGGCAGATGATGAAAGCTTATCAGGCTCAGGAGAGAAGATTGGAACAGAAAATAGAAACCATGCTCGCCCGCATTGTAGGACAAGACAAGGTAGTGGCTCGAGTTTCCGTGAATTTGAACACCAAGTCTTCGACCCTTCTTGACGAAAAATTTGATCCCGAAGGACAGGTGCCGCGTACTCAAACTTCCGATAAAGACGAGGCAACTACGGTTGAAACTCAGAAACAAAACCGTGCTGCAGGCATGGGGGCCAACGTTCCCAACGTTAGTCAGGATGCCACCCAACAAGACCCGATCATGGCGGAAAGTCAGGAAAAGCGGGAGTCAAAGACAACGGATTTTGAAATCAGTCGTACGCTAAGAGAAGAGGTTCAGGAACCCGGTTCGATTGTCGGTCGCAGCGCTGCGGTACTTATAGCCAAGGGAGAAACTCCAAGGTCTGCTCAAGAAATTGAGGGTATTCACGAGGCGGTGGTCAACGCGATTGGCGCGAGGTTCGATCAGTCAGACGTCGCTACTCACGTTACGGTTCACGAAGTTGATTTCTTACCCGCTTTCGTCGGTCCAGCAGGGGAAACCTTGAACCAGTTTCAGCAAATGATCGATACTTATGGACCTCATCTCAAGAATCTGCTTGGTGTCGTCCTGGCAATCGCAATGTTTGTCATTTTCCTGCGTATGCTCAAAAAATTCAAACCAACGGAAGCCGAAGTTCAGGTGCTTGATGAAGACGATCAGAGATTACTTAGCGGAACCAGAAGCTTGGGAAGTGGACTTACCCCCGAACTTTTAAATGATCTCATTCAGGAAAAACCGGATAACGTTGGAACCGCATTGAGAAAATACTTGGAAACAGGGACAACTCAGTAAATCTTATTTTACCAGTCTTTTAATCATGGAAGAAGTAGAGGAAGAAGAAAGCGTACAGGATCGTTACGGGAGAATGTCCCGGCACGAAAAGTTGGCGCTTTTGATGATAGCTTTGGGTCCTCAGGCATCATCCACCCTGCTAAAGAGGTTTGATCCAAAGGATTCTGATGGAATTTGCAAAAAAATTGGAGACTTTCCAATAGTAAGCCAAGAGCTCAAGGATTGCGTGCTGGATGAATGTTCCGAAATCATTGAATCCAGCGTGAATTCCAATCTGGGAGGTTTCGCTTTCGCCCAACAAACCCTCGAGCTTGCGCATGGTGGGTTCAAGGCTAACAATATTATGAATCGAATTGCCCCCGTCCGAGATTCCCTTGACTTTATGGAAGACATCAAGGAGATGGATTCCGGGCAGATCTACAACGTCTTGCGATTCGAGCAACCTCAAACGATAGCGTTCTTTCTCGCTAACCTTGATGCAGACAAGGGATCGGAAGTTTTGAAAATGATGCCTCCCAACATACCGGACCCGGTCGTGGAACGGGTGGGGGGCATGGAAACGCCTCCTCTTGCTCAGATTCAGGTTGTTGCCAACAGTTTGGAGAGTCGTGTCGGTCAGAAAGGTCAATCACCTCGGATTATGTCTGGTGGGGTCAAGGTTGCTGCAGATCTGTTGAATTGGTTTGATAAGGAAGAGGGCAAGGAGATTCTCAAGAGTATAGAAAAAAGAAACCCCAAGCTAGGTGGTTCCATTCGTCAGAGAATGTTCCGTTTCGAGGACATCGTTCGATTAAGCCCGGGAGACATCTCCAAAATAACGAAGGAAGTTGATCAAGATGATCTTGTCATTGCGATGAAGAATGCTTCTTCCGAGCTTAAGAAAGCCATTTATTCGACCATGTCCAAGCGAGCTGTGGAAGCCCTCGAAGAACAGTTGAGTTTCCTTGGTCCCAAAAGGTTGTCGGAAATTGAATCGGCGCAAGATCGTGTCATACAAATAGTCAGGGAACTCGAGGAGGACGAAGAAATCATTCTCGATACCGGAGGAAGCGACGTTGTCGTTCAGTAAGGAAATTTTTTTCACTACCGCTCCGAAGGGATTCAAAGTCACTCATCTCGGTTTGCCGGACATTCCTTTCAAGGAAGCGAGTGATCGGGCTGAGTTGGAGCACACAAGGGGCGTCAACGAATCGAAGGCCAAATTCACCAAGGAATTGTCCGTTCTGCGAGAAGAATTGGCTGAAAGGCAATCTTCCTTGCTTTCGCTCATCCAGCAAAATGCCGAGCACGTCCTTTCTGAATTGGAAAACAGACTTCCAGACTTGGTGATCGGGCTTTTTGACCGAGTCCTGCCAGGGGTTGAACTTAGCCGAGACAATGTAGAGTCTATCGTACGCTCGCTTATCAAGGAATTTTCCGATGAGGACGAATCCCTTGAGGTTTTCCTCTCCCCGGGTGATTTGGATTTACTCAAGGGTCTGAGTGATGCCACCCGTCAAAGCGATGCATCTGCGAATGAGCAGGAAGACGGCTTTGCGAGTGCGATTTCCGGTATTTTTGACAATCTTGACGGAGATGATTCCCTATTGCCTGATTTACCGAACGTTCGTTTCCATGGAGATCCATCTCTGGCAAGCGGAGATTGTCAGATAAAGAGCCGTTTCGGTCTATTGGATGGTAGGATCGCCACTAAGTTACGCAGAGTCGAGGCATCGATGAGAAGCAATGGCTAATTTGTTTTCAGAGCGACTTTCAAGATTGCAGGAGGAAATTGCTTCCACTCGCGCCTGCGACAAAGTTGGAATGGTTCGAAAGGTTACTGGTTTGATCATCGAATCCGAAGGTCCGGAAACCAGCGTTGGGCAGGTTTGTTCCATAGTTTCCGAAAGAACGCATGAAAAGATTGAGGCTCAAGTCGTGGGCTTCCGAGACAATGTCGTTTTGTTGATGGCTCTGAATAGTGTTCATTTGATTCATCCGGGATGCCGGGTTATCTCTCAGAAAAACTCAAATTTGGTTCCTTGTGGCAGTGGTCTTTTGGGTAGGGTGATAGATGGGATGGGTAGGCCAATCGATGGGAAGGGGCCTTTGAATTGCTCAATGAGAGATGGTTTTTTTTCCGAACCCCCCAATCCCCTTGACCGCTCGTTGATTTCCGATCCATTCAGCACCGGTATCAAGGCACTGGATGCTTTTGTGCCAATGGGTGTTGGCCAGAGAATGGGTATTTTTGCTGGAAGCGGAGTGGGTAAGTCCATCTTGCTTGGAATGATTGCTCGTGGATCGGAAGCGGACGTCAACGTAATATCACTGGTCGGCGAACGCGGTCGTGAACTGCGTGAGTTCGTGGAAAAGGATTTGGGCCCTGAGGGAATGAAGAAATCGGTACTTGTGGTATCGACATCCGATCAGCCAGCCCCGATGAGAATCCGGGCTTCTATCCTTGCGACGGCATTGTCGGAAGGTTTCAGAAATGAAGGTTCCAAAGTCCTTCTCCTGATGGATTCCGTCACCCGATTTGCCATGGCTCAGAGAGAAATTGGGTTGGCTTCCGGGGAACCACCTGCGTCGCGTGGATACGTGCCATCAGTTTTTTCCATATTACCCAAACTTCTGGAAAGAACGGGCACGAGCGCTGCTGGATCAATAACCGCAATTTACACGGTTCTGGTAGAGGGGGATGACATGAATGAACCAGTCGCGGATGCCGTCAGGGGTTTTTTGGATGGTCATATCGTACTCAGCCGAAAACTGGCCAATGCCAATCATTTTCCTGCGATTGACGTTTTAAGTAGCGTGAGTCGTTTGGATCGCGCAGTTTGTTCTAGAGAGGAGATTAACTTGATATCCTCCGCCCGCGATCTTCTTTCCACTTACTATGCCAACGAGGATATGATCAACGTGGGAGCGTATGTTAAGAACAGCAACGCGAAGATTGACAGATCAATCGAAAAATTCCCTTTGTTCGAGGATTTTTTGAAACAGAATTTCGAGACTCTGCTGCCTCGGGAAAACGCTTTTTCAAGCCTTGATTCGATTTTACGGTGAAATCGTTCGTTTTCAGATTGGAGACTCTCTTGCGATTAAGAGCCGCGGCTCGTGATCGGGCGCTTTCCGATTACGCCAAGTCCATCAAGAATCGAGAGTTGGCTGAAATGAAGGTTATGGAAACGGAATCTTATCTGGGCAAACTGAATTCGGGTATGACAGCCAAAACCAGCAACTCCTTCTTGGGTAGTGAGCTGGTTGCTTTTCAAAATGAAATTCAAAGAACCAAGCAGGTAAGAGAGAGGAGAGTTAAAAACGTCGCTCGATTGGCGTCCTTGGAATCTTCCAGGAAGCTAGTTTATTTGGAAAAGGAAGCTGAATTCAAGAGTCTGGAACGTTTCAAGGAGCGAAAGTCCTCGGAGCACATGGCTATGGAAATTAAAAAAGAGGAAAAGGAACTGGAAAACGTAATAGGAGCTAGATTTGTTTACGAACGAGTAAATCTGTAATTCGACATGAAAATATCATCCACCTTAATCGCGATAATCGCAGTTGTGTTGTCCGTGGCATCTGCAGTCATAATGTTGATCATGAACTACGACAGTCTGTTCAAGCCAACCGCTCAAATCAAAGCAGAGTTCACTAGTGTTGAGTTTGATGCGGATGACACGAGTTATTCTCCTGCGGAAACTCATTCGATGAATCAATTGTCCAAGGAGTTGGGTTTGCTCAAGGAGAGGCTGCTGTCTCGGGAAAAGGAGCTAGACGCCCGCGAGTCAGCCTTGGCCATGGACGTAGAGTCATTGGAGGGACAGAAAAGAGAACTGAATCGAATTCGTGAAGATCTTTCTTCCAAACTTGCCGAGTTTGAGGCCCGGCAGGGTAAGGATCTCAGTGAAGAGAAACTCAAGGAATACAAGGATACTGCCAAAAGATGGGTCGAGATGGGGCCGGCGATCGCTGCGGTAGAAATTCAAAATTGGCGCCAAAAGAGAAGGTTCGAGGAAGCTCTTGGAATTTTTGAGACGCTCAAAGCTGAAGACAAGGCACCGATCATTTCTTTCATGCTCAATAGTGATCAGGACGATCTTATTGAATTGGCGGACGCTTTGGCTATGAGAGATCGTGGTCTACTGCCAAGTGTATCTTTAGATTAATCTAGTTTTCCTTGAAATTGTTTTGATCAGATGCAGGGTACGGTTTCGGCTAATTTAAGTTTCAGTCAATCGGGCAAGCCCGATATTCGGCATAGTTCAATGGGTCGAAACGGAACTTTCTGGACACCTCCTCAAAACCACTCTTCGAACTTTGCCGATTTGGTTGACAACAAGAAGCTTCCCAAGCCAAACAAAGCTCCTGCTGCAAATAATTGCAATTCTAGCAAGGCAAGTGCGAAAAATCTTGATTCGCCCTTGTCTTCGTTGGTTCAGGATCGATCGGTTCGATTCGTTAAGCCAATCAAAAACGGTCGATCCATCGCTGCTAGACCTCTCGTTCAACCTACTGGAGGATCTCATTCTGTTGTTCAACGAAATGGAATTCATTTCAATGTCCAGACGACCATTTCGAGCAAACGACTTCACGCTTCCGGCAATCCTTTGCCACATTGGTCGCATATTGAAAAGGATACCCCTAGGAATGCAACCTCCTCTCAGGTGGCAAAATCGTGTCACGCCCCCATTGACCCAAATGCCGCCAAGGATAGAAAAGATCGCAGAAGGCATGGTGGCGCGAATAATGCTTTATCATCCATTGATGTCAGTCTTCCTTCTCAGAATGAATTTCAATCCGACGAATTTGATTTGCATGACCGCAAAACTCATTCGCGTATCAACGAAATGTTGGAGCAGGTTTATCGCTCGTCCATTCCCCACATTGCAAGATTGTCCCGAGAGGAGTATGCTTTCGTTCGGTTTTCCCAAGATTTACCTGATGGTGAAAAATTTTCAGTCAAGATTGAGAAACGTGCCAGTGAAGTATATTGTTTCTTCATATCCCCTGACCCATCGGTCAGGAATTTGCTTAAAAACTCCATGAACAAAACCTTAACGATGTTCAGGGATCTTTTTCCTCCGGGAATGAAGTTTTCAGGGAAGATATGTCTTTCCTTTCGCGATCTATATTCCTCCAATTCCTAATTTTCATGATAGAAGCATTATCAGGTAAAGAAATCAGTTCTCTGACCAATTATTCGAATCCCAACGCCAAGCGAGATACATCGAGTCAGGCGCAATTGCAGATGGACGACTTTCTGCAATTGTTGACTAGCCAAATCACCAATCAGGACCCTCTTGAACCAATGAAGGACACTGAGTTTATCTCTCAGATGGCCAATATAGCATCCCTTGAACAGATGCAGCAATTCACGCAGGGATTTTCGAAATTCGCCAAGTCTCATGATTCGATGGTCGCTCACGGTTTTCTTGGGAAAAATGTTACGATTAATGACGACGGGCGTGATTACGTTGGCTTGGTTAGTGCAGTCCAGTCGAATGATGACGGTACCGAATCCTTGGTTATAGATGGGAAATCCTTTGATCCTGCAAAAGTGGTCAAAGTCAGCCTTAACAATATCTCGAGTCAATGATCTCCTCTTTGCACAACGGAATTTCCGCTCTCAAAAGCTTTACCGAAGGCTTGCAGGTTTTGGGTAACAACATTGCAAATGCAGGTTCCGTAGGCTACAAGTCATCGAGGGTCAATTATTCCGATAATTTCTACCTTCATTTGAACAAGGCCGAGGCAGGCGCCGATGGTGCCCCAAGTAACAATTTGCATAACATGGGGACTGGCGTCCACATTGGTGGGGTATCATCCAACTTCAGTCAAGGAGTGGTTGAAAATACCGCGATTGACCTTGATATTGCCATTGAAGGTGAAGCCCTGCCGAATGCGGGTGGCTTTTTCGAAGTCGCCGATCCACTCTCGGGTGAAAGATTGTACACGCGCGTCGGTTCTTTTGACGTTACCGCCGAAGGAGTTTTGGTTACTCGAGACCAATTTCGTTATGAGGTGTTGAACACGCAGGACGAAGCCCTCTCCTACACTCTCGAAGAGGGGGAGAGTCTACTTGCTCGTAAAATAGACTTGGATGGAACGTTCAACCTCATCCTGACCAAAGACGGGCAGGATTACTCAAGATCAGTCGGTCAAATCAAGCTGGCGAATTTTCAATCCCCGCAATATCTTCGTCGCTCGGGCAATGGATATTTCACGAACGGAAGTCCTGGACAAGACCTTGCGGTAAAGTTGGCCAATCCAACGCCGGCTAGTGCATCCAAAGGCAAGTTGACCCAATATGCTCTTGAGATGTCGAATGTGGATTTAACCAATGAATTTGCCATGATGATTACACATCAACGCTCGTTTCAGGCAGGATCTCGAGTAGTGACTACTTCGGATCAAATCCTCAGCGAAGCTGTAAATCTAAAGAGATAATCAATCATTTTAACTATCATCCGATCAAATCATGAGTGCCGACCAATTAGACGAAATTTCAGAAGACAGTCAGAAAAGCGATGGATCCAAGGGTGGAGGTATGCTTCCCGCTCTCCTTGCAGTCATTCTTGCACCCTTGCTTACAGTTGGGGCTATGTTTTTTGTAATCAAAGCAAACAAACCGGAGGAAACCATCAAACCTCAAATTATTGAAGGAGGTCAACCCTTGGATATGGAACCCTCCGGTGAGGAAAAGTTTTTTGAAATCAAGCAATTGATAACAAATTTGGGCGGACCAATCAAATCCCGTTACATTAATCTTGAGCTCAGGCTCGAGGGTCTTGCCGGAGACTTCGAAAAAGTGCTTGAAATGAATGAGCACCGAATTCGCGACAAAGCCTTGTCCATCATGGGTGGCTACACTTACGAGGATGCTCAGTTGGATGGTTTCCAGGAGCGTGTACGCGTGGATTTGAAAAAATCGTTTTCTCAGGTTTTGAAGAAATACAGAGATGGTGAAAGTGATTTGATCAGGCACATTTACTTCACCCAGTTCGTAGTTCAGTAACAAGGTTGAATTCCGGTAATGAGCGATCCCGAAAATCTTGATGACGAAAGCTTCGATCTTGATGAGATTGATGGCTCTTCTTCCGGGTCGATTCTGTTCCTGCATGATGGCACCAAGGTCCTTGACTCATCATCGATCAAGGTGAAGAAATATGATTTCACGAACCCGATCGTACTTTCCGATGCCGATATAGGACGCCTGAAATCAAAATGCGAACAATTCGTCTACTACCTTTCTGGACATCTTTCCATGTTTTTGAGGACGGAGTTCAACCTTGAACTCAATGATTTAGGGGCAGATCTTTACAGCTCTTTCACCCAGTCGATCAAAACTCCCTCATGCGTAACCCTTTTCAAGGTGCAGGAGCTTAATGGTGTAGGATTGTTAGACGTTAACTCCCACCTTTCAGCTACTGTCGTGGATCGAATTCTTGGCGGGCGTGGCTCGACCAATCCGGAAGAGCGTGGACTTACGGACATCGAAAAAGCGTTGGTTGAGGATTTTAATTTCATCATCCTTGAAGAGTGGTGCAAACAGTGGGAATCCACTCGAAAACTTACACCTAGCATTATCGGTACGGAAACGACGGGAAAGTTTTTACAAACCTCTCCCCCGGAGGCAATGATGTTGATTCTATCTATGGAAGCATCTTTCGGAGATGTTTCCGGCCCTCTGAGAATTGCCGTTCCCTATTACACTTTGGAACCGGTCCTTAGTAAAATCCTTTCCACGACTGATTCTTCCAAAGTAAAGGTAAAGTCGAATTCACTCAAGTGGCATGAGGTATACGATCACATACCCGTTCCTGTTTCCGCCGAATGGGATGCTTTCGAGTTAACGGTAAGAGATTTGCTTAATTTGGAGGTGGACGATGTCGTCGAACTACCTCCATCATTAATTCAAAAAACAAAACTTAGGATAGAGAACAGGTCTTGTTTCGTGGGAGAGATAGGAATCGAAGGAGACAAGGCTGCCTTTCAAGTTAACGAGTGTACAAACGAGGGATTAAATTTAATCGGCAAAGCTCATGGATAGTAAAAAAATGGATATTGTTATGGACGTTAAGGTTCAAGTCACCGTGCAATTGGGTACTGCTCAGTTGCCGATGAAAGAGATTGTCGAACTTAGTCCAGGATCTCAGATTCAACTCAAGCAAAATGCAAAAGACCCGGTTAGTTTGCTTGTTAACGGCAAGCTAATTGCCCTAGGTGAAGTCATAGTGGTCGATGATCGGTTTGGACTTAAGATAACCGAGATCGTAGACTCTATGTCCTAGTCCTTACTTTGACTTGCTCGTTAGTTTTACAGGTTCGAGCGGTATACTCGGCGTTTATTTGTGAGTGCAGCCTCCTTGAGCCCCTTCTTCGCTTCCATTCTTGCTTCAGTTAATTCTGCTGACCCGGATTGGCTGTCGTTACTGATGAGAAGCTTTGGGTTTATTCTCCTTCTTGCCGTAATCGCTTATGGAGTCACTCGGATTGGCAAGAGAAGCCTCCAATCCAGCGGTCTTAGAGAACATGGTCGGATAAAGGTTTCCGATTGCAGACCTTTGGGCAATCGACAGTTTCTGGTAGTGGCTGAATATGGTTCGGACAAACATCTTCTTGGAATCAGTTCCGGTAAGATCGAACATTTGGCAAAACTTGAACCTGAAGGTTTGCCAATTTCTCGAACCCTAGATTCCTGACCGTATGACCAAGCGTTCTCATTGCATGGGTCTGCCACTCATAGGATTGATCATACTTTTCGTTTTCTTTCCATCGGGATTAGTGGAAGCTCAAACGTCAGGAACCGGAGCTCCGGGTTTACGCATTGACGTTTCGGGAGCAAATGAGGAGGGAGATTTTGGGCTGGCTATTCAATTGGTCATTGCCATGACCATCCTTACTCTCGGACCCTCGGTCATAATGATGATGACTTGTTTTACCAGAATCGTCATTGTTTTAGGATTCGTTCGTAATGCGATAGGAGTCAATGCGGCTCCTTCCAGTCAAATCATCATTGGTTTGGCTTTGTTTCTAACTTTTTTTGTCATGGGACCCGTATGGAACAAGATATACGATGATGCCGTCACCCCATATATGGAGAAGTCCATGAAATCTTCCGAGGCATTGATGGTTGCAACCGCTTACATGAAGGACTTCATGATGAATCAGACGCGTCAGGAAGATGCCCAGTTTTTTCTCGAGATCGCTAGGCAAGGTGCGATGACCCGGGATGAGTTGCCCCTTAGTATTGTGGTTCCTTCATTCGTACTCAGTGAGCTAAGGACTGCTTTTCAAATGGGCTTTCTCATTTTCATTCCTTTCATTATAGTCGATTTCATCGTAGCTTCCTCATTGATGTCCATGGGGATGATGATGATGCCTCCCGTGGTCATATCAATGCCGTTCAAACTTCTATTATTCGTGTTGGTTGATGGGTGGTACTTGATCGTGCAATCATTGGTAGAAAGTTTTAACGTCAGCTGAAAATTTCCAATGACCCTGGAACTAGCCGTTGATATTATGAGGAATCTCTTGCAGACCGGGCTTCTGCTGGCCATTCCCATTCTTGGCACTGCAACGGTGGTCGGGCTTTTGGTTAGTTTCGTGCAGTCCATTACCAGTCTTCAGGAACAGACTTTGACCTTTGTGCCCAAATTAGTCTGCGTCTCCTTGGCTATCGTCATCGCATCCAATTTTATTCTCAAGACCATGACGGATTTTTGCATTTCCATGTTCAATTTAATCCCGACTATGGCCCAGTGACCATTGAAGCTGGAGAGATTGTAGTCTGGGTTCTTGTACTTCTTCGAACAGGAGCTTTTTTTTTAGGTATTCCACTTTTTGCGGGCAGGCTCATCCCTGTAAGGCTGAGAATGGCTTTTGGGTTGATTCTTTCCCTTTTGATCAATCCGGTGGTTCCGGCCGATTTGCAACTGGCCGAGCATTTTCTTGGCGCTATCTTGCTTGCCTTAAACGAGGTCTGCGTTGGCTTGCTGCTAGCTATGATGGTGCGTATGGTTTTCTTTGCAGTCGAACTTGCGGGCTTCCTGATTTCCTATGAGATTGGCCTAATGGCCAGCAATAGCGTAAATCCCCTTTTGGGATCGACTGACGCCACCCTCACGAGTTTGTTTTACTACTTCAGTTTGCTGATCTTTTTTGTGGCAGGCGTACACTTGGACGTTTTGCGCGCATTTGTCCTGAGTTTCGACGTTCTTCCTGTCGGACAATTTTTGCTTAGGTCCAATCCCATGCAGGAATACGTCAGAGAAGTTGGCAACGTATTTATATTGGGCGTTCTTATGGCGGCACCTTTCATCGCTCTTAATTTCATCGTTAACATCTCATTTGCTGTACTGGGAAAAGCCGTACCCAAGATGAACGTATTCATTACAAGTTTTTCAGTTCGTATTATTTGTGGATTGGTTTTGCTCGTTTCATGCCTGCTCCTTATTTCCTCTTACATTCTAGAGCATTCTCGTCGCTCGGTGGAAGTTATGTTGGATATCATTCAGATTGGTTGATATGGCTGACGTTGACAAAAGTTCAAAGACGGAACCACCTACGGAAAAACGGCTTTCCGAAGCTCGTTCCCGAGGGCAGTTTGCAAAGGCTCCTGAAATTGGAATGACCGCAACGCTGCTTGTCGGTACGATCATTATTTTTACCTGGGGACCGGCAAAGGCAAGTGATTTAATGATGCTGACCAAGGGAGTTTTCGAAAACATTGATTCGATAACCGCAACCCAGGAAGGGGCTGCTCATACTCTATCCCAAGCTTACTTTTCCATGGCTCTTATTGTTCTTCCCTTGTTAGTGGGATGTTTTTTTGCCTCTTTGATTGCAGAAGGGGTACAGACGGGATTTCGTTTCACGCCCAAGGCTATCGAGCCTAAATTCAGCAAGATGAACCCAATCAAGGGAGCTCAGCGGGTCTTTGGGTTAAAGGCACTGAAGACGTTTCTTGTCGATTTTCTCAAATTTTTGGCGATCGCATCAGTCGTTTGGTTGACGATTGGTATGTTTTTGGACGACCCGATTTTCTATGCTCCGATTCCCATACAATACATTCCCAAATTTATCCTGAAATTGCTTCTGGTGATGTTCCTTATTCTAATTCTTCTCATGGCAGTCATTGCCATCATCAACTATTTGATTAAGAAAAAAGAGAATGACGATGAGATGAAAATGACCAAGCAGGAGGTCAAGGAAGAGCGGAAAAGCAAAGAGGTATCAAGCGAAGTCAAGACAGCTCAGCGTAAAAAAGCCATGCAGTTGGTAATGGGGCAAAATTTACAAAACGTTTCGACTGCGGATGTAGTCGTAACGAACCCCACGCACTTCGCGGTCGCACTTAAGTATGAAAAAGGCACGGATCATGCTCCAGTAGTTGTTGCGAAAGGAGAAGATCTGTTGGCACGAAGAATAAAAGCAATAGCAAAAGAGTATGAAGTTCCCACCGTTGAGAACAAACCGGTGGCTCGCTTGCTTTACCAAATAGGAGTCGTCGGACTGCCTATTCCCATTGAATTGTATCAGGCCGTTGCCGGTATTCTTGCTGATGTTTATCAGTCACACGCCTATTACTACCACAGACTGAAAGCTCGTAGGCTTTTGGCCAAGAGTGGATCATCCCCTGCTTTTTCATGAGTGCGACAAAATCCGTATTTCTTAACTTTTTCTCGAGGTTCAAAGGTAATACGGATCTTGGTTTCATTTTCGGTCTCTTTGGGGCTGTTTTTTTATTGGTCGTTCCTATTCACAAGGACTTCTTGAGTATTTTACTCGTTATAAGTATAGCAATTTCCCTTCTCATTCTACTCACCGTAATCTACGTAAAGGAACCACCCGAGTTTTCCGTTTTTCCAACCATTCTTCTGGCGGTAACGCTCTATCGACTAGGTCTCAACGTCGCATCCACCAGATTGATACTTCTTGATGCTGACGCAGGGTCGGTCATAAAGTCCTTCGGAACCTTCGTCGTTGGCGGTAACTACGTGGTTGGAGCCGTAATATTTCTCATTCTTGTGATCATCAATTTTGTTGTTATCACCAAGGGCGCAGGTCGTATTGCCGAGGTCACCGCTCGATTTACTCTCGATGCGATGCCAGGAAAGCAGATGTCCATCGATGCGGAAATGAATGCTGGTATCATTACCGAAGCCGAAGCTTTGCAGAGACGCGAAAAAATCCAAAAGGATGCTGATTTCTACGGTGCGATGGATGGTGCGAGTAAATTTGTTCGAGGGGATGCAATTGCCGGTATCATCATTACCGTTGTCAATGTGATCGGTGGTATTCTGATCGGATATTTTCAACGTGAAATGGAAATAGCTTCCGCTCTGCAAACCTACACCATATTGTCGATAGGGGACGGTTTGGTTTCGCAGGTTCCAGCAATCATCATTTCCATAG
This sequence comes from Opitutales bacterium, assembly GCA_038152055.1. Taxonomy (GTDB): domain Bacteria; phylum Verrucomicrobiota; class Verrucomicrobiia; order Opitutales; family Seribacteraceae; genus Chordibacter. The sequence goes on from JAYOWQ010000019.1 coordinate 28,670, forward strand.
CGGCCGGTATTCTGGTCACTCGTTCCTCCGACGAATCAAACTTGGGCGAGTTTGTCGGTCGCCAACTAACCGTTTACCCCAGAGCCATTGCAATCTCTGGTTTCCTTCTGCTTCTTTTCTCCTTATTCCTTTCGGAAACTTTTTGGCCCTTCTTTAG
>JAYOWQ010000020.1:0-13894 GCA_038152055.1 Opitutales bacterium
GTCGATCATATCAGGCAGATAATTCTGCAGTTTCCTGCTTGCCCCTCAAATTCTTCACGGAAGATTCGTTGCCAATTTTATCCTGCAGTTTCATCATTGCATCCAGAAGCGCTTCCGGACGTGGCGGGCATCCACTGACGTAGACGTCGACGGGAACAATGTTGTCCACGCCCTGCATAACCGCATAAGAACGATACATGCCCCCAGTGGAAGCGCAGGCACCCATGGCAACGACCCACTTTGGATCCCCCATTTGATCATAAATACGGCGTACGACTTCGGCCATTTTGTAAGTAACCGTACCGGCAACTATCATACAATCGGACTGCCTTGGAGAAAACCGCATGACTTCCATACCAAATCTGGATATGTCGTATCTGGAAGCCGCCGAAGCCATAAGTTCGATTGCACAGCAAGCGAGACCCATGGGCATTGGCCACACCGAGTGCCTCCGAATCCAGTTGATAACGGCATCAGCCCTAGTGACGACAACCTCACCTTCAACTTTGCTGTTGTAACCGATTTCGTTGGATACCATTTGGGCTTTTCTAGTTGATCCTGTCCAACACGCAAACCCGAAAAACGTAACAATGCAAAAAGTGAACTTTCACTAATCGATCCAAGCAAGTGAAATACTTTTGAACATTGACGAAAAGTGGTAAATTATCCATAGAAATTCTTGTTTTGGATCAGGAGAGGTGACAGAGTGGCCGATTGTGCAGCATTGGAAATGCTGTGTACCGCAAGGTACCGCGGGTTCGAATCCCGCCCTCTCCGCCATTCATCTCTCCCATCGTTTCTCCTGCGCTTACAGCTGATAAGTTTAGAAAGAGCTTTGTTACCTCTGCCCTTTCAGGACTTGATGCTCCTTTCAACTTGTGCACATCCAAGATTTAAGTCATTATTTACTAAATCCATCGTTCAATCATGACTACTCAATCCATCTTGTCACCCAAGGATGAATCCAAAGGAGAATACGGCCCCGCAATGAAAGGAGCCGACGTCCTTGTCCATGCATTGGAAAGAGAGGGAGTGGAAGTGGTGTTCGCTTATCCCGGTGGCGCATCTATGGAGTTACACCAGTCCCTGACACGCTCGGAAAAGATCAGAACGATATTACCCCGACAGGAACAGGGCGGCGGATTCATGGCTCATGGATATGCCCGAGCTACTGGCAAAGCTGGCGTTTGCATGGCAACTTCCGGCCCTGGAGCCACCAATCTTGTGACTTGCATTGCGGACGCATACATGGACAGTATTCCTCTTGTAGCTATAACCGGGCAAGTCTACCAGCAATTCATCGGCAAGGCTGCTTTTCAGGAAACTGATTTCTTTGGCATGACCCTACCTATTGTCAAGCACAGCTATCTGGTTCTCTGTGCGGAAGATTTGCCCCGAGTGGTTAAGGATGCATTTCATCTAGCGCAAAGTGGCCGACCGGGTCCCATCGTTATCGACATACCCAAGGACGTACAGCAGAAAGTTTTCGAACCTTTCTTTCCTTCCGAAGTCTCCGATTTAGAGGGCTACAAACTCGATCAACCTAAAGCGACCGATGAAGAATTATTGGAAGTCCTCGATCTGATCTCTAAAGCCAAAAAACCGGTTCTTTACACAGGTGGGGGTGTCATTTCCTCCAATTCACACCTCGAATTGAAAGCATTTGCCGAGCTAACGGGCCTGCCCGTTGTTCACACGCTGATGGGACTGGGTGTTTTTGATCCCGATCATGAACAGTCCCTGTACTGGTATGGCATGCACGGCACGGTTGCTGGAAATTGGGCGGTATGTGAAAGTGATTTACTCATCTGTGCCGGCGCGAGATTTGACGACCGCATTACTGGAAAGGTCGAAAAGTACGCTCCGGATGCCTATGTCATCCACTTTGACGTCGATAAATCCGAGCATAACAAGAACGTGCATGCTCATTTCCCCATCAAATCCGACATCAAATACGCTCTCGGTAGATTGTGTGAACTATTTGAAGCAAACAGCCTGAAAAAGCCTGATTTAAAAAAATGGATGAACACCTTGGCGAGCTGGAAAAAAGACTTCCCTTTCAAATACGAAGAAGGTGAACACGTCACGTCACAGGAAGCCGTTCAAGTTCTCTATGAAGAATCGAAGGGTGATGCCATCATCACCACAGGCGTAGGACAGCATCAAATGTGGGCAGCCCAATACTATAGATTCAAGGAACCGAGAACTTACATTTCATCTCTGGGTCTTGGAACCATGGGATTTGGGTATCCTGCGGCTGTAGGCGCCAAAGTGGCCCGACCTGACAAGGAAGTCATTGATATTGATGGTGACGGTTCATTTCTAATGAACGTTCAGGAGCTCGCCACTGCAAAGATTGAGAAAATCAATGCCAAATGCCTGCTGCTCAACAACCAACACCTCGGTATGGTCGTTCAGTGGGAGGATCGTTTTTACGAATCCGTTCGTGGTCACACAATTTTGTGCGACCCTGAGAATATTGGAGGTCCTGACAATCTGGACGCCATATATCCTGACTACGTTAAAATGTGCGAAGGATTCGGGGTTAAGGCAAGGCGTGTAACCAAGAGAGATGAATTAAGGGAAGCCATGCGAGAAATGCTGGATGCCGACGAGCCCTATCTTCTTGAGATAATCGTACCATACACCGAGCATGTTCTGCCGATGATCCCACAAGGCAAATCTGCCAAGGAAATGCTCATTGACTGATCTTTTTCCGTTAATGCGGTAAAGATTTATCGACGAACTTCCGAAAGAAATCTAATACGCGAAGGATGCCTGAGCTTGCGTAGCGCATGTGCCTCGATTTGGCGAACCCGCTCCCGGGTCACACCCATCACTTCACCGATTTCCTCGAGTGTAAGTTTGCGCCCCGGACAGTTGTCAGACACCCAGACGCAAGCAGCCCTGAGCCTTTCCTCCGATGTGCCGGTAAAAGAAGGCAGGGTGCTGTAGAACTTACGAGGATCTGGTGTAGACACATATTAATTTAGCGCATGGGCGGAGCCATTGCAAAAGACCACGAGAAGGATTTTCAATTCAGCTCCACGTCATCCATGCACAACGGATGACCAACGGGAAGATTTCTTGTGGAAATTTTTCCGAGCACCTTCTCCCAATAACTGGGGCACAATCCGTCGCCCGGTCTAGCAACTCTTATATTTTCTTCCGTAAGTACATCACCTTTGGCAATGGGAGAAGCAACGAGGATCGATCTCTTGTAAAAAACCGATTTTGAAGATGCTTTCGTACCTTTGATTGCCTGGTGGGTTGTTCTTACTGCATCTACCATTTTTGAAAACTCATCCGGCAACATCGAGAATGCTCCGTCTATACTCGATTGATCACGATCCAGAGACAAGTGCTTTTCAATTACCCGCGCTCCCAGTGCCGTAGCTGCCACTGCCACCAAGTGCCCTGAAGAATGGTCTGACAAACCATAGGGAACTCCAAAGTTCTCCGTTATCCCCTGCATTTGATTCAAGCAAAAATCTTTCGGATTTGCCGGGTATTCGCTAACGCAGTGCAAGAGGATGATTTCTCCTGCACCAAAGTTTCTCAAGGTGCTGAGAGCTTCCCTTATTTCATTCACCTCGGCAACCCCGATGCTGGCAAGAACGGCTTTACCAGTCTTGGCAATTCTTTTGAGCATCGGATAGTGATTAAGCTCAAAAGACGCAACCTTGTACAAAGGAGGATTGATGGTCGACTCCAGAAAATCAACCGCAGACTCGTCGAATGGAGAACTAAAACAATACATTCCAAGATCCTTGCACTTTTGAGAGATTTGAGCATGCCATTCCCAAGGAGTCATCGCTTGCTGGTAGAGCTCGTAAAGAGTATTTCCGGCCCAAAGACCATCCCGAAGTTGGAATCTTTCATCCGTTCCTCGAACCGTAATGGTTTCAGGTTTGTAAGTTTGCAACTTCAATGCATTTGCACCGCAATCTGAAGCTACTTCCACAAGCTTGAGAGCCTTGGCAAGATCACCACCATGATTGCCAGACATTTCGGCAACCACAAAAGGAGGTAAGTTATGATTTACAATGCTATGAATGACATCCTCTACCATAGCCCTTGATAAAATTTGGGGAATTTATTCAGGCAGGAACTCGTGTAGCAGATCCTTGAGCTGTTCCAAGGTCAATCGATCGCAATTCGAATTACTAGCGTAGTGAAATCCTTCCGAACAAGTCATTCCTCCAAGAATGCCAATCTTATTACCCCAAAAAGCTTGAATCGGTTGAATAACAAAATGGTCGTCAAACTCGAGTACGTTTCTGGCTTCATCAGGAGGAATCAAAGTCTCGTGGATTTTTTCTCCAGGACGCAAACCAATGATTTGACGATTGCAATCAGGGGCTATTACTTCGGCCATTTCATCAACGGTGCAGGCCGGTATCTTGGGAACGAACAGCTCTCCTCCAACCATATTCCGGAGGCATTGTATTACAAATTGAACCCCTTGATCAAGAGTGATTAAAAATCTTGTCATTTCAGGTTTGGTGATGGTGATGCTTCCACTTTTCCGTTGTTCCTTAAAAAGAGGAATCACACTCCCTCTGCTGCCAATGACGTTTCCGTAACGTACGACTGAAAATATAGTTCCATCACCACCTGCGTAACTGTTCGCAGCAATGAAAACTTTGTCGGAGCACAACTTGGTCGCACCGTAAAGGTTGACGGGATTTACGGCCTTGTCCGTGCTCAAAGCAACCACACGTTTCACTTTTGCCGCAATAGAGGCCTCTACGACGTTTGTAGCTCCATTGACGTTCGTCTTTATAAACTCGTGCGGGTTGTACTCGGCGGCAGGCACCTGCTTGAGAGCAGCGGCGTGTATGACGTAATCAACCCCACGCATGGCAAGCGTCAACCGATCCTTGTCCCTGACGTCACCGATGAAAAACCTCAATGACTTGTCATGAAAATCGGATTCTTTCTGCATTTCCGATTGTTTCCATTCGTCACGAGAATAGATGATGATTCTTTTGGGGTTATGGTCGCGCAGAATGGAACGAACGAATTCCTTACCAAAAGAACCCGTACCACCGGTAATAAGAATGGACTTCTCGTCAAGATTCACGCCAACATTAAAGAGATGATCGATCAATCGGTCGAATAAAATAGTATCTCCAAATTTTTGACATGATTTAAAGCCCCCTTATGCAATCATGGTAGATCGGCAATTTCCATCATTTTTCCGACGGCTAATCCGACTCTTTCCAAAGCTTCGTTCAAATCAGTTTCAGTATGAGAATTTCCGATAAACCAATTGTGATGGGGATGAAAATACAATCCCTGCAAGGCACATGCCTTGCAGAAATCTTGAATTTGGAACAGATGGTCGTCTCCAACAATATAAGGGTATGGCATCGAAGGTGGCCCCGACATTTTTAATTCAAGATTGCCTGCCTGACAGACTTTTTCTAATTCGGATACGAAATAGTCCCCAAGATGCATAACTTGCTCGGCAACGCCACCTTTGTAGGACAGGTCCAAGGAAGCCAGGGCTGCTGCCATCGCCAAGGCATCGTTCCAACAACTTCCCGTTAGAAAGACGTCGGTTGCCGCAACTTTGAAGTCATCGGCGCCAAGGCAGGCGGAAATTGCATATCCATTCCCTAGAGCTTTCGAATAAATGGCTAGATCGGGGGTAAAGCCAAAGAACCGGTGTGATCCGAAATCATGCAATCTACCGCCGGTTCGCACGTCATCCAACACCAAGGCAATTCCTTCTTCTTTGCACAGTCTTTCAACCTCTTGCCAAAAACCCTCCACTGGCATTACGGAAGGGCCGAATGCAGCATGGTGATAGGGAGTGAGAATCACCGCAGCCACTCGATCACGATTTTGGATGACTAGATCGGAAAGTTGATCAAAATCATTCCACTCAAACTCAAGTATTCTTTCACGATCAGCAGGAATTCTCCCGCCAAGACCCGGATCACACCATGCATCAACACCGTGATAGGCACCTTTGGCCTTGATTACGAATTCCCTGCCGGTTTTCTCTCTGGCAACTCGAATTGCCCAGGTCGTCAAATCCGATCCATTCTTGGCAAAAACAGCCCACTGCCCGAAATCAATAGCCTCAGTCATTCGCTCGGCCAATTCAACCATGAGGGTGGAAGGCTGGTTGAAAACAGAACCCCTTTCCCGTTGTCGGGAAACCGCTTCTTCCACAACGGGATTCAAGTAACCGTGAAGAATAGCTCCAAAACCGCACATGAAGTCGAGCCACTCGTTACCATCCAAATCCCAAAATCTACAACCGGAAGCCCTATCACAATAATGAGGAAAAGATCTAGGCAGACCAGCCACCGGGGCAACGTGACCATAAATTCCTCCCGGTATAACCTTACCCGCTCTTTCAAACCAGTGATCCGATTGTTTTCTTTTCATTTTAAGGCTGGGGAACTTCTTTTTGCGCTATTCTCGATGCGTACCCAAACTTATCCAATAACGGAATCCTGCCCGCAAGAAGGATTTTCCCGCTACCAGCGGCAATCAAATGTGACAACATTCCAACTGAACAGGAAATTGCGGAATCATAATCCGTAAACAACAACTCCCCAAAAAGCTCTTCGTCATTCAGATAATCAGAGACCTGCCAACTTTCTACGGAATTCCATGATATTTTCCAGATCGGTCCTTCATCCCTGAATCCAATTCCAAAGGTGGCGCCAACCTCGTTGAAGAACAATTCCTGACAGTAAGGGTGAAAATTCATGTATGTGACGGTTGCCTCTAGTCCAGAACGAAGAATTACTTCTGCTTGCAAACGTCCGATTTCCTTGAATCGATGAATTTTCGAAATTGAGATAATAACTTGCAGCGCTCGTAGGGCTGTAAAGGGTGAGGCCATGAAATTCATTAGCCTGGGTACAGCCCATCCTTTTTGGGTGGCCCCGATCAATGAATTGTCGGAAAAGGCAAGTCCTGAAGAACCGAACAAGACAATTCCATCCGCATGAAGGGATGGAAGCAGGTCCATCTTGGGCTCTTTACCCATAGCGGCATGTAATTGCATGGCCGATGCCCAAATTGATCTGGCGAGTGCCCACGGAACTAGACGATCCATACAAACCTCTGCTTTCATGGGACTAAATTATTAAGCGCTGCCAATAAGACTTCCGGCTCCCTCCCAATTGGCATGCGCAAACGAGGAATTGTAGGATTGGAGCTTACGATTTGAGGTAATAAACGGGGTTTGTTGCAGGTCAACAAAGCGGGAGCGTGCTTTTTCCAATAATTCAAGTTATTCATTTCCTGCGGCATGACCCCACCCGTAAGATCGAAGATCATTGGACATCCTACAACCATGGCCTCGGTCGTCACACCGGCTCCTGGACGGGCGAAGGCCCAGTCTGCCAGATTCATCAAGTCCATCATTTCCTTATCATCAATCGTATCAAGGGGAACAACCCTGACCTTGTCATTTCCCAAACCATTGGATAATCGCATTTGCAAACTCTTGTTAACCCCACAAAGGGCAATGACGTTACAGGATATGCAAGATGCAACGAAAGCTCTTATAATTTCCTCATGGTTATTTACTCCATTTGCCCCAGTACATAGCAAGTATACAGGTCGGTTCTGTAAAAGTTTGTATTTTTGAAATAAAATCTCATTGGGGGTTGCATAATGTTGATGATAAAAGGATTTTCTTAGAAGAGGCCCCGCAACCAAACATTTCTCAGCTGGCATGCCTCTACTCTCAGCGGCTTCACAACATTCGGAAGTTGGCCCGGCAAACAAATCATTTTCAGGATTTATCCAATGCCTGGAAAACCCAGATCCATTTCCCAATTCACCGGAATAAACCACAAATCTCAGTCGGTTACCAATTTCGTTTTTCAACAAATCAAAATATCCATGGTTCAAGTGGGCGTGCATGGAAACCACCAAGTCCGGTGAAAATTCGCTGAATTTAGCCAGCACCTCATCGGAACCCATTATTCTTCGCGGCCCTCGGTGCAAAGCTGCAAATTCCAATAAATGGAAATATACGTAATGAAACCTAGGTACTGTCTTTTGGATAAGGTTGTATGCGGAGCAACCCAATCGATAACCGAAAAAGGAAGATTCCATTGGATGATAGACTTTTGCCACACCCCCTGCAGCCTCCCACCAACTTCTTAGAGCATGAGCCCTCATATCGTGTCCTCCACCGGTGGAAGCGCTTAGAATCCAAAGTTTCATGAAAACTAGGTCAATTGGGCAACAGCTGAAAGACAATCCTCAGCAAACCAATGCAGGTTATCAATTCAGTCGATCGAATGGACGAACAATCCACTACGAAGCTTTGGTTCGAACCAAGTTGTTTTAGGGGGCATGATCTCCCCTGCATCCGCAATCGAAAGCAATTGATCCATGGAAACCGGATATAGGGCAAAAGCGGCCGCCATTTCACCTGAGTCCACCCTGTTTTCAAGTTCCGAAATACCCCGAATTCCTCCGACAAAATCAATACGATCGCTTTTGCGAAGGTCGGTAATGTCAAGTATCGGCCCAAGAATACAATCAGAAAGTATCGTGACGTCCAAATCCTTAACAGGATCGGATGAACGCGATTCGTCCAAAGGTCTTAGTCGATACCAGTTACCCCCTAAATAAAGTGAGAAATCCCGAATTTCAGCAGGCTTGCAATTAACGGAATCACAACTTTCAACTCTAAATACCTTGCTGATTTCTTTCAAAAAGTCATCCGGAGAATAACCGTTCAAATCCTTGACCACTCGGTTGTAGTCATAAATTTCCAATTGATCATCCGGGAAAAGAACGGCCATAAAGAAATTATATTCCTCGGTACCGTCATGTTGCGGATTCTTTTCTTTTCTCTGACTTCCTACCCTTGCCGCCGCCGCAGTTCGGTGATGACCATCCGCAACGTACAGACTAGGGACATCCTTGAAAAGCTCGGATATGCTTTCGATAGTGATAGTATCCGCGCACAACCAAAGCTCATGTCGAACTCCATCATCTGCAATAAAATCATAAACAGGCGAGACCGCTTGTATGCCTGCAACAAGAGAGTCAATCTGCTCCTTTCCGCGGTAAGAGAAAAAAACCGGTTCGGCATTGGCTCCCAACTCTTCCACGTGCCTAACGCGATCGTTTTCCTTTACGGTGCGCGTCAACTCATGCTTTTTTATCAATCCATCAAAGTATTCCTGATAATGACAGCATCCGACCAAGCCAGTTTGTTGACGGCCATTCATGGTTAATCGATATACATAGAAGGAAGCGGATTCATCTTGAGCAAAAACGTTGTCCTTGATGAAACGCGTGAAATTCTCCTTACCCTTTGAGTAAACTTCCGTGCAGTAAGGATCCGTATTTTCAGATAACTCGATTTCCGGTTTGATAACCCGTAAAAAAGAATATGGATTTCCGGCAGCTTCCCTTCTCGCTTCATCAGAATTCAACACGTCATAGGGACGCGATGCCACTTTGGAAACCAGCGAAGCAGAGGGCCTGAAAGCTCGAAAAGGCTTGAAGGTTATCATTCTGGAGTCTTTTGAGATTATTGAGCTTGCTCGACTTGATCCTTCTGACCTAGTTTCTTTGCTCTCATTTGAGCCAAAAGCTTCAAAGCCGAACCTGCCGCAAGGGTGCTTTTCAGTGGAGAGGAATCAGTCTTGCCGGCAAAGGCAGCCGCTTGATTGGAAGATTGCATTTCTTCCAAAATCTCACGGCGCAAGATCGAGATTGATCTCGGGGCGGAAATTCCAATTTTTACTGAATCTCCCTCTATTTTGGTGACGGAAATTTCTATTTCGTCCCCAATTCGAATCCCTTGATCTACTTTTCTTGATAAAATGAGCATCGTGCCTTCAAGTGCAATGATCAACCGGGGTTCGCAAGATCCAAAAGGTAGCGAGCAGAGTACTTTTCGTGATTGTTAATGATGCACTGCTTGGCAACGAAAGTATTACGATTCACAATTACCGGACCAACCAAATTGACGGAAATCTTGGATGAACCTTCGGGTGGCAGGGTCACTATGTTGAGGATCATGGTGTCATCCGCTCCCGTTATTCCCAAGTGCTCGACGTCAGTATCAGAAATCTCAACGGTATAATCAGGAATGATTCCCCCGGGTTCAACGACAATGAAAGCCAACCCCTCCTGATCTTTTTCGCGAAGCCACATGAAAGGAAGTTCCTCCTTGTCATAGAAAAGTTCCATCTCCTTGATATCGGGAAATCCGAACAGACCGCCGGATACGTCAAGGATGTGACTTTTTTGGGTGGACTGGTCACCCGTGCTCACGTCATCTCCGATTGTAAGTTTCACCTTTACCTAGCGATTACAGATAGTTGAGCAATGACGTGTTGAGCAAATTCGCTCCCACTTGCATAGCGGCTTGGTAAGCGGTTGATATTTGGGTAAGTCTCATGATCGCATCCGAAATATCAACGTCCAAATCATTCGCCAACCGTTGATCAAGGGCAATATGGTATTCCTCATCATAAGCCCTGACCGTATCCATTCTTACCATAACGGAGGAAAGCTCGCCCATCTTGTCAACCACTTTGTTCTCAAAGGAGATCAAATCCTTTTCGACGCTTTGAACCCGTTGCACCATTTCGGAGGCGGATTCAGCGCGTAGTCCATTCCTAAGCTCTACGATCGAATCCAAAAGATCCGCCAGTTCGGAAGTATTGCCGTTCTCTGCGTTTAGAAAAGAAGAAATCTTGCTGTTCTTTCCAACGTAAAACTCAGCATTCTTATCGGAACCCGTATATGTGATCCCGATGACGTTGCCTTCAGCATCACGATGGTCAAGAAAAGTCTTCTTTCCGGTGGCAAAGGAGTAACTGTCTCCTTTCCTCGGACCCATGGGATGATCCGCTCGGGCGGACAATGCATCCTCGCTGAGAGCAAAACCGGTAATGATGAAAGGACCAGGATCATTAGGGTTTTGACCCCAAATGACGTCAGCGGTGAACGATTGTCCGTCCGCTAATACTATTTGAGCTACTTCATAAGCTTCAGGCACTGAACTAACTCCCGGATCGGATGAATTGTTTGGAAAGAAATATCTTCCAGGATCATCCACGCGCAATCCCGTAATCTTGCCATTTGCATCGGTTAGTAGCTCGATTTTTGCATCCATTCCATTCGATCCAGCTGGTTCAATCTTGACTTCCGCCTTCACTTGGCTGGTCGCGGAAAATGACAACACCTGCTGAACGGGATCAGCAACGGGCAACCAGACGTTGTTGAAGATCGGTTGCCCCTTCGCTCTTTGCATATCCATGTACTCTTGACTGCGTGCGTCGGGAACATCCAGAAAAAATTCGTCCGATGGGCTTACCAATGGTCTATGGTAATCCCCATCCGAACCAAGGAATTCTTCGTCATCCCGGTTATCAAACCCTTCTATCACTCCATTAGCCAAAGGTTTTCCATTTGTCTGGCATTCGTAATAAACCCCATCGTGCAGTACGATTTGCCCCTTGAAATAAGTTTGATTGGAAGACCATTCCGCTCCTTGCTCACTGACAAATGCGTTGATACGCACCATGGGAGAATTTGGTGAACCAAGGTCTAAAGTACTCGCATCCTCCACGTCATCCATCGCAACGTAATAAGCGTCGGATTCTCTTTCGTATACGTACCCTCCTCTGCGTACAGGCAATGAAACTCCGGGCTCGAGCATTTTTTCCTGACCCTGAGCCGGTAAACTGGAGCCAAGGGATAGATAGAGCCTGTTTTTGGTTTGATCATAAATTCTTTCCCCTTGGGGAATGCTTGCAGACAATGCATCATTGTGCTCGGCCGATGTAATCTCCTGTAATGAAGGATCCGTAGAAAGAACAACGAAATACGTCCCTCCATACTGCACGACGTCGAAATTCTCGACATCTGTGGAAGACACCTCTTTCACATTCCCCAAGGAGTAAAACCCACCCACTTGAGCCTGTCCATCAGGCAAAGCAAGCAACCGGTAGGACTGACTTGCCCGGTCAAACGAAACCACCGCCGAAGACTCCGATCCAGTTGCCTCGAATCTGGTGATGGGATAGGAGATTTCACGCACCATATTTCTTATGTCATTGAACAAAACGTTGGCATCCGTGTAGATCCTGTTCGAAGAGTTCAATAAAATATCGTAGGTGTAATCCTCAGCCTTTTGACGATCGTCAAACAATTTTCCATCAGGCGCGGAAAAGAAAAACTTCGTATCCTGACCAACACTTTTGATCGTCCAATCCTCACGATCTCCAGAATATCCGGAATTCGTTTCCCTCCAAAAATCAGAACCTGTCTGCGTGGGCAAATGATTAAAGTTCTCGTCACTTTGAGAGACCCATAATTTTCCGTCAAACTCGACGACCTCTCCTGCTCGGTAGGCTTGCAACCTTTTCCATGGTTTGGACAGTGAAATTTCAATGTCAGAACCGGCATCTTGTGTTTCTTGAGTAACGTTCAATTCCCAAGTTTGCTTGGTCTTCTTGAGGTCATCCCAAATGAGGTTCTTTTCGGTAGCGCTCAATTCCTCGTAGGGCGTATGGGGAAACAAGGAAGCGGCTTTTTGCTTTGCCAAGGCATCCAACTGGTTTGTGAAGTAACTCCTACTGTCGTATCCGGAAATATAGCTTGCTTCCGCCGAAAAAGCGCTCCCAACGCTGCCAGTCACTTCAAGCGCACCAGACGCGCTTATTTTAGCGACCAAATCGACCTCATAATCATGCTCATCCGAGGAATTCCGCGCCCCACGGACAAAACCTTCGTAAGTTAAGTTGTCGGTAATTGATTGAGAATCACTCAGGAAATAGGCATCGTTGTTAATTAAGTCTCTGAGAACTTCGATCGCTTTGGCAGTGGACAGGTTGGATGCGTTTTCCAGGGGATTGATTTCTTTCCAATGATCTTGCGCAGCATTTTGATCCGATGGATTTACACTTTTAGAATCCTTGATTGCCTCAAAGTAGGAAGTAGTGACATTCGGGGTTTTTTTGTAGGCTTGCGAATCAATATCCTCAACGACTTCCCAATTCGTGTCATCGAATTGGATATCTGCGTTAAGATCAGAGTTCGCCTGATAGGTGACGTTACCCCATTTCACAAAATCACCCTGCTTGTAGTCGGTGAAGGGATCCCATTTAGGAATTTCATTCTCAACAGGTTCCAACGAAAGTATCCCTCCTTCTTCCACAATGGCAAAATGACCTCCAGAGGAAGGGAAAAAGTCGATATTGGGTTGAGAACTCAGACTAACCGCGATTTGCTGAATTTGCGATGCATCCAAAGCATAAACCTCATGCCCGCCCTCGCTTCGTAGGAGCGATCCAACTGGCTCCTTGCTCCAGTCATGAATGTCCAAATGAGCAAGAACTGCATTAAGATTTGAAAAACGGGCGGTGTCTATCTGGATCGAGTCACTCGAGTTTTGGGAAACCTTGATTATCTCCCCCGACTTGTAGGAGGTGGAATCATCGTATTCCGATGCTGCCGGAACCTTCGCTTGCACGACGTATTCACGCCCGTTGAGACTGAAGACAACCTCATCTCCTTGCTTAAGATATCGGGTGCCGGGCAAGACTTCCAATCCGACCGCGTTTCCATCCAAATCCAACGATTTGCTCTCCATTTGCCCCAAAATGACTTCCGATGCTGCAAATTCCGGTTGCAGATCCATTCCACCGTAAAGCGCCCTGCCCCTGTGTGAAGAGTTTATACGATTCAAAGCTTCTTCAATCAATTCATTGATTTCATACCCGTAAGCCTCTACCGCGGGACCATTGAGATTGCTGCCTGACAAACGGGCTATTTCCTGAGCGCGTTGATTGATTTCACGAAGTTTTTCCAAATTTAGGTGACCGGCGTTAAGGAATTCCGACGCATAAGAAGCATTTCTTTGATATTGAGCCAGTCTGCC
>JAYOWQ010000020.1:13904-28382 GCA_038152055.1 Opitutales bacterium
TTTGTGGTGTGGGGGTTGTTTGTTGTGTGGTTGTTTTTGGTTTTTTTGGTGTGGGGGGTGTTGGTTGTGGGTGGGTTTTGTTGGTTTTGTTTGATATTGAGCAAGTCTGCCCTTCTCAGCATCAAGCCTGATTACACGTGACATCAGCAATCCATCATCTTCGGGCAGGGAAATCTTTTGCCCGGTGGAGATTTGTTTGTCCAAGTCGAAACGCTGTAAATTCAACTCCCTGATGCGCTGAGTTACCGAGTCTGAAACGTTTAAGTTAGGAATACGCACGGTTCGAGTTATTTAAGCAATCCCATCACAACCAACTCCAGCATCTTGTCCAGAGTATTGAGAACACGCGAGGAAGCCTGAAAGGATCGTTGAAATCTCATTAAATCCGCAACTTCTTCATCAATGGAAACGGAACTAACGGATCGGCGTTGATCCAGAAGGAAATCCTCAACGGATTTTTGATGCTCCAGATTATCGGATAAATCAGACAAATTCGTACCCAAATCCGAATTCACTAAAGCAACCTTGTCTATGTATTCACCACTCATTCCCATCTCAGCAATTTGAAGAGCCACTTCGTTGGCTCCAGTTGGATCCCCATTTGAAGCAAAAATCGAGTCAACAGTCAAATTTGAATCAATCCTCAAGGAGGAAGCAAGATTCCATGAATTCGCAGGAAGCGCTTGAAAGGTAAAATTATCTCCAATGATCGGGAGCTTGGCTCCATCTTCCAAACCTTCCATACGAAATGGAATGGTCTGGTAAGCCATCATTAAGGAACGACCATCATCCTCGGTTCCGACTGCAAGATCATCACCTGGAAAATTTTCATCATCTTCCATGGTTACGTTCTGCATCCTTCTGGCCGAACCATAAAAGGAATACAGGTCACCGGAATCATCAGACCTGAAGAGAGTTTCAGCCTCATCGCCTCCGCGATAGTAGGGAACGATACCTTCAAAATCTTCAGGAAACACGGGGGTAGTGTTAACGATGGTAAAACTTTCGGATTCCGCGATGGGGAGCATCATGTCAACTTCCTCACGATACAGTTTTACGAATGCTTCTCCTTCGCGACCAAAATAACCATACTCTTCTTCCATCAGAGAGTTCCTCCCTACTACGGGACGCGTGAGAATGGCATCAAAACCAAAAAGATAGGATCCAGGCACGTCAGTGGGATTGTAAATTCCGTTGATTTCCTCGACGAAGGATGAAACCAGATCGTTGAGGTCGGAACGGAATTTCTCCAGGTGTAGGCTTCTTGAGTCTTGATAACCCTTGAGACTTCCACTTTGCAAAGCCAGTCTTTTTCCATCCACGAATACTGAATCAGCTGAAGGAAGGGAATTCCCGGCGTTGACAACGTTGAAGCCTTTGATCTGTCCATCATTGACGACTGCTTCAGCAAGACCAAGATTGATCTCAATCAGGGAGCCATTGGACAAGCTATGACCGCTTGGATAAGTCTTGCGAACCAAGACTGAAGGATCTTCGGCATTTAACAAGGCGGGAGTAAAGGTCTTGAAATACTGCTTCCATTGCGTATCGGCCGGATTAAACTCGGTTGGATCAATGTCAGGGGGTGGCGCTGTTACGACAAAGTGAGTGAAACCTCCCTGATCACCTTGATTTTCGTAGTAATAGATTTCGTTTCTCTTGAAACGCATCGGGATTTCCGACTTCTTGAAATCGTCTATCGATTGAGCCTTTTGCGTTGAAACGTTGATAAGAATTTGCTCTCCATTGGGCAAGGAAAGATAATGACCCGCGTTTCGCAGATCAAACTCAGGATCAGGGCTTTCGACCAAGGTAATGGATCCGTCAAAGACAGTTCCGATTGCCTGACCTTCTCCGCTTGAAAGAAAAGCTCTCAACTCAGGGACTTCCTTGTCACGCAGAGTATCTGCGGAAAATTGAAAGAATAAATTCTCGAATTTCACGATATCCCCAGCTTCGTAGCTCTTGGTGAGGAACCAACGCTCGGATTCCCCTGTAGTTGTGGTGAAGTAGGATAAATCCTCAACCATGGATGGTGGCACCTTTCCAATCGCAATCAGCCCTGAAAATTCATCTCCGATCTGAAACTCTCCATTCTCAATACCTGCAATTTCAGAACCCTCTTCGATCTTCTTCCATGCCTGAAAGTAGGTATCGCCATATTTCAAGACCTCACCCTTGGAATACTCCCGAGCAACCACGGTCGAGTCCTTGAGAGCAGCTATTTGAGAATTTGCCAGAGCTGGGTCAGCGGGATCCAACAGTCTGAAGCCGTCAAGAACTTCACCAGGCTGACCACCATCCTTCAATAGATTGGCTGGTATTCGGCTTCCAACGGGCAAATCCTTCTCCAGTTGGTAAAAATTCCGACCATATTGCAAGACGTCTCCGTTTGCATAAACCTGATCCAGGTCCCTGCTTGCGACAAATTGAAGATTACCCGTGGGCCCAATATCCTCAGTCGCTTGAAAAAGTTTCCCCTCGTAATAAATCTGATCATTCTCCTTGAACGTCTCTAAATGAGAGTACCTTCTTACTGTTTCGGGATAAACCTGTCCCGAATCGGGAAGCTGGGAAATCTTTAGAAACATCTGAGCATCGCTCAAGTCAGAACCAGCCAGAGTACGCCCCAAGGATTGATAAAATTGTCCACCTTGGCTGAAAACGTCACCCTCCTGATGATTGACTAACGATTTACCATTCCCTGGATCATCCGCGACTGCAGCAGGACCGAAGGTAACCAAAATCGGACCGTCGGCATCATCGTACTGGGATCCCCCGTCAATCACTTCTACAAAACCCAGCGATCCTGAAGAGTCAATTTTGGCTCTGATCTTGGCTCCGGTTCCAACTTGGTTCTGCAAACTTACGATATTACCAAAGTCCTTGGTCAATTCAGCTGGATCTTGGTCAAACGTCACGAGTTTTACAACCTGTCCCGTATGATCGACCGTAGATAAGTTCCAAAACCCGGTCTCGCGGCCCGTATTTACGTCGACTTCCGGTTCGATTGAAAAATCAATCAACTTCGCAAGATCCTCCAGTAGTCCCTGCCTTCTGTCTCTGTAAGAAACGGCAGCCCCTCGATCCAAAAGTTCAAATCTTTTGATTTGTTTGTTAACTTCATTGATCTGTTTGAGCAATTTATTGATGCCTGCAACAGATCGTTCAACGTTAGCTGACAGATCGCTCTCGATATCGTCAATGGCCCTGCCAGCTTCGTTAAATCTCTTCGTAAGTGTCTGAATTTTATTAAAGATCGCTTGGTTCGCTGTTTTTTCATCCGGAGATGCGGAGAGTTCTTCAAATGCATTGAACAAATCATCCAGGGCACGAGCCAAACCACCTGCAGAAAGATTACTGTCATGGGTATTGTCAAGACCGCCATCCATACCTTGCCGATCAATACTTTCTCCAATGGCGGCCTGTAACAAAACCAGTATCTCTTTTTGCGCTTCTAAAGCCGAAGTATCTCCAAATTCGGAAAGCAGTCTTTTGTCGATCAACGGATTCCTGGCATGCTCGAGACCACTTGAACCAAGCCCGGTGGTGTTCAATCCACCAAGTTCAGAATGCATCAGACCTTCGCGGAGAAGAATTCTCTGACGAGCATAGTTCTCATCGTTGACATGAGCGAGATTCCTGCCAGCAGTTTCAGCTGCCTTGGCATGATACCTCAAGGCGTCAGTGGTCTTTACTATTTCTCCAAGCATATCAGATTAGAACTCCAATCATGCATTTTCGCTCAAATGAGTTCGCTTCATTCCCGCCAGAGTCTTTTTCCTCCCCTTGGCCGAGTAAGTTTGAGAGTGCCCTGCAGGATCCGCAACTCCAAGTATTTGATCCGTTACTTCCAGCAATCTGTGCAACAGGCGCTGATTCTGCATTACTTTTTCTCGAACACGGGTGATCAAGGAGTTAATTTCGTCAATAATACTCTCGAACATTGGCCGGGTGACATCGGGAAAATGAGGGACCAACTCACTCAAGGTCGTTCTTTCCGGCTCGCCATAGGATTTTGCGAGTAATGAAACCATGGTTTGACGCCTTTTTTGCAGAACCTGACTGGCTTGCATCTGCGTCTGCACAGATTGATTAAGTTGTAAAAGACTCTCTTCCTTTCTATTGAGTATGCTCTGCTGCTGGGCACTCAAAAGCCCAATTAATCCACCGTATTCCTGAAGTTCGTCACGCAACATGTTGAGAAGCTCTTCCCAATCGAAATTAGCTGATTTCACAATTGACTGATTGAGGTTAACCATTTCCCTTATCCTGCCCTTCCTGTTTATCAGATAGGTTCTGAGCATTGAGTTGTTGTTGCAGAATCGAGGAAAGGCCAAAACCACCTCCCTGGGCAATGCTTTCAGAAATGGCATCGGTAAAAAAATGGCGATAAAGTCTGTTTCCTTCGCCATCCTCATTGAAAACTCCCTTGAACATTGGCTTGAGGGCTTCATTGAGATACTGCTTTACGAGAACGGATTCGAATTGTTTCGATACGGCGGCATTTTTTTGTTTTTCGGTGGCTTTTTGCGTATGCACCATTTCCATGAGCATGGAGGAGTCCATACCCACAAATTTTGTTCCTAGCTCCACGGATTCCATTAGTTTATTATCAATTCAGCCTGTAATGCACCGGCATTTTTGATGGATTGTAAGATAGATGACATTTCCCGTGTCGTAAGACCGAGTTTGTTGAGTGCAGTGGCCAGTTCGTTGACCGTAGTCGCGCCTGGCGGATCCAGTTCGTCCAATGGCTCGAATCTTCCAACCTCTTCGATAAGTTCGGCATTTTCACCCTCCATTAAAGTAGTTGCACCTTGGGAAAAAGGAAGGGGTTGACTAACCCCGGTCGTTGGATTCAGGAAGATCGTTATGTTGCTGCTACTTACCGCAACAGGAGAAATTCTGACGTTTTGAGTGGCTACGATTGTACCGGTTCTTTCATTGACAATCACCTTTGCGGGCACGTCGGGCTTTACGTCAATACTTCCAATTGCGGCAATGAAGTTCGTGAACTGCCCGGCAAAGTTTGAAGGTATGCGCACGTTCACAACCCCACCATCCTCGGCTAGTGAAGTGCTCGGGTAGTAGTTGTTGATTGCCTCCGCAATTTTGACAGCTGTCAAATTGTCGGGTGATCTCAAGATCAAGTCCAATGAGTTGTTTTTAACTATGGACATGGGAATTTCCTTCTCGACCGTTGCTCCGTTCGTAACCATACCTACGGTTGGATGGTTAACCTGCACGTTGCCACCCGCATTCCCGGCAGACAGACCACCTACGGATACGGACCCCTGAGCGACGGAGTAAACGACCCCGTCGGCTCCCCTCAATGGAGTCTGCAAAAGAATTCCCCCCTGCAAGGAATCAGCGTTACCAATTGAGGAAACGGTCACGTCAATTTTAGATCCTTCCTTGGCAAAAGGTCCTATTTCTGCAGTTACCATGACCGCGGCTATATTTCTTGATTTATCGGCCTTATCAGCTCGAATGCCCAAGGTTTCAAGCGCATTGAGAATACCTAACTCCGTATATTCGATTCGAGAATCACCCTGTCCAGCCAAACCCGTGACGATTCCGTATCCATAAAGTTGGTTGCTCCTGCTGCCACGAACGTCCGTCAGATCCTTGATTCTCGCCGCATCCAGAGAAAACCTTGGAGAGAAAATCACGAAGAAGAGGAGAAGAATACGAATCATCATTATTTAAAAAGGGTTGATCACGGAAGCCAGTCTCTGGTACCAGGATTCCTTCTGAGCGTCATTCAAGCTTCCCTTGGAAACAAACTCAACTTGAGCGTCAGCAATGTACTGCGAGGAAACGATATTTCGGTAACGCAACCCATCCTTGAATCCAAATCCGATATCTTCCTGCCGCACCATACCCTTGAGGACAGCGTAATAACTTTCTCCCGAAAAGGTGACCATTCGAGCGCCTTCCAAAACAAGGACTCCGTTCGGGAGAACGTCAATGACAACGACACTTACTCGACCTTTCAGATCTTGGGTGTTTGCAATGGAACCACCACCCTGACTGTTGCTTTGGGTTTCAATTTGGGTCGCTGGCAACTGTCCGTTGTGAGTTCCCATTTTGCTGTTTGCAAAAAGAAACTGTTGAACTGCATTTTCAATTTGGGAATTACGATTTCGAACCGAGTTTTGAGATGCTGCCAAAGAAGAACTTTCCGCCACGTCTATTGTGATGAGATCCCCAACCTTGAAAGCTCGCTTGCCTCCGAACAATCCACGCTGATCACTGGAACTTCTTTGCCATAATGAAGTAGCGGTCAAGCCATGAGCAAGCACCGCTAGGATTAAGAACAGACCAAAAAAGGATTTCATCTAGAGGTATACCTTAACGCTGGCTTCATCCAAGACCTTTGCGCTGAATTCCTTCTCCGAACTAAGGTTCTTGATCCGAATGGTCGCACCTTCGACACCATCCTCCAATGCCACTCCCTTCATTGTTACGTAAATACCATTACCGGATGCGTAGACGTTTATCACGTCACCTCTACGCACAAGGTTGATCTTCGACAACAAGTTCCACTTCAACGGACTACCGGGTTTCAAATTCGAATCGATCTGATAACCTGAAAGCTTGGCGGTTACCGGGACAGAGTTTGCATGGCTTTTGAGCACGTCGACTTTCCTTCTCTCAAAATTTTGAGAAACAGGAGCAACCCCTCTGGAAAGCGGAACTTTGGCAAAGAGCACTTCCTGCATGTGAGCCATTCTCAAAGGAGTCGAGAAATCACCAAGCTTTTGACCTTCATCCCAAATACTAAAACGCAAGAATGCATTAACCGAAAGTTCGTCGGGATTGGAATCTCTGATCTTGATCTGAAAATTAGAACCAACTTCCAATGGATCCCATTGCTGAGCAAGAAACACCATCACCTCGCCGTCCACTTGATAACGATGCTTGAGCATTTCGCTTAAACGTTTTTCCAGAAGCTGACGATTCAATGCCACACTGCCGGACTTTGAAAAAACCTCTGCTCCGGAAGCGATTTGCGAACCTTGTGAACGATAACCAGAAGTTCTTACTTGTATTTTAGAGGAATCAATAGGAACAAGCGACAGGGGTTGCAAAAACCTTTCCACCCCCGCTTCCAAAAAGCAAAAGGGCAGGATAAATCCAAAAAACAATGAAATTCGCATCACTTACCGCTTCAACTGATTGACTCGTGAAAGCATGTCATCGGAAGTTTGAATGGACTTCGAGTTCACTTCGTAGGCCCTCTGAGCGATAATCATGTTGACCATTTCCTCAACCACGTTGACGTTGGACATTTCCAAATATCCTTGCTGAAGCACACCAAATCCATTTTCACCAGGGGCCCCGATCTCGGGTGGTCCGCTTGCTTCGGTTTCTATGTACAAATTGCCACCAACGGACTTCAAACCTGATGGATTAGGAAACCTGACCAATTCAAGCTGCCCAATAATCTGAGTGCCGTCGGCCGTTTCAACCGATACTTCTCCGGTAGGGGATATAAAGACGTTCGTAACCTCAGGATCGATTTGCAAACCTGCCGCCAGTGGCAAAGCGTCTGCGGTCGTAATTTGCCCATCCGGACCAACCTTGAATGCACCGTCCCGAGTGTAAGCTTCCGTACCATCTGGTTTTTCAACCTGAAAAAAACCACCACCATCGATAGCGACGTCCAATTTTTCGCTTGTTTGGGTAAGCTGTCCTTGAGTGAAAATCTTAGCGGTTGATACCACTTTGGTACCGTTCCCCATCTCCACTCCGGTCGGGATGACGTTGCCCGCACCAGTTTGTCCGCCGGATTGTCGTGGGTTTTGGTAAAGCAAATCCTGAAATTCTATCTTGTTCTTTTTGTATCCAGTCGTGTTGACGTTGGCTATGTTGTTGGAGATGACGTTGAGGTTCAGTTGTTGAGCCTGCATGCCCGTTGCGCCGGAATATAAGGATAAGTTCATAATCTAATTAGGTTGTTTGTCCGAGAGTGCCTATCGCCTTTCCGATATTTTCGTCAAAGGACTGAATCATTTTTTGGTTGGCTTCATGAGCCCTTGATACTTCGATCAAGCCTATCATCTCTTCGATTGCGGAGACGTTGCTACTTTCCAAGAACCCTTGTAAGATAGTAAAGTTTTCGGGCTCAACGGCTTCCGGCAAGACATTCTCTTCCTGGGCAATGAATCCACCACCCACCTTTTGCAGATCCAAAAGTGGATTCTCGAAGGCAAATACCCCTATTTGCCCTATAAGTTGCTCGCCCTGAAAGACTTGACCCTCCTTGTCTATGAGTACGTCACCCTGCCCGGGGGTGACTGTAATCGATGCGCCCGTGGCATCGGAAAATTCATGTCCCATGCTGTTAACCATGGTTCCCTCAGCATTCAAGTAGAATTGCCCGTCCCTTGTATAAACGGAATCACCATTGGAGTTCTTGAGGGCAAAAAAACCCTCACCTCTCAAAGCCATGTCCATGGGGTTGGAGGTTTCACGTAATTCTCCCTCAAGATAATCGACTTGGTTTTTCATTACAGGGAATGAACCCGGCATTTCGTGTCTCAAACGGTCGTGAGTGGAACGGGCAATCTCTCCCCCCTCGACCGCCTCGAAAGAAACCGCCACCTTTTTAAATCCGGCAACGTGACTGGCAGCAATGTTGTTGGCAATAATGTTTTGGTATTGTTCCAATCCCCTCAAGGCGGAAGCGTTTTCATACAACGATAAATTCACCCCAAATTTAAAGCAAATCTCGCGCCATAAAAGACTAAAGCTTGTGTAAAACCATGGAAGCGTAGACGCTTCCATGAAAGGATTATTTAAGAATCAATCCCTGAGAGGAGGATCAATAAATACAACTGATCTCCAGGACCTTGCCATCGGGTAGATGGATAAGGATTTTTCTGGGAGAACCATCCGAACTTAGCACTTCGACTTTCGGACAATCCTTTTCTTCGTAAATGATTTCAGTGGAAAAGTTTTCCTCAACGTCCGAATCGCTCCGCTGGTCATTTGATGAAGCTCCGTGCTTTCCCGGTTGCAAGTACGGGGTAAAAGACGATCCGTCATTGGTTGTGTTATCGAGAGAAACACCTCGTCCTGATAAATAGTTCTCCATTTCAGTATTCTCTTAAGCAGTTAACGTACCGATTTATATTTTTATCGAAAACGAGCCAGATCCGCTTCACTGACGTCAAGAACGAGGCTTAACTCGACTCGTCGATTCTTGTCAGGGCGATTGGGAAATCTGCCACGATTGGGTTTGGTCGCCCCGTGACCGGTCATTCTCTCGAGTTTTCCAGACAATTCACCGGAAGAGTAGTGCTCAAGGGCGCGTGTAACTTCCATAGCTTGATAAAGGGACAATTCCCATTCTACCTTGCCATGCTCTTCCACTCGACCACGAAGATCCATGGAATGCGAGTCCACACGGTAAGCCAAGACATGTTGAGACAAGATCCAAGACATTCTTTGCATGACTTTCCTGCCGTGATTGGTGAGTTGTGAGGAATCTGCATCGAAAAGCGGTTGGTCGTCACCATGGTAAAGAGTTACCTTCAGTCCATCCGACGTTACTTCCAACTGAATGACGGAATCATCGATTTCATGAAGTTTCAACCTCTTGTACCAGTCCTGAGCGATTCTGTGGAGCACGTCAATATCGATGGAGGTAGTGTCATCCGTATTTCTCATGGTGGTATCGGAACGACCTACGATTTGATCCACCATACTGCCCGGACGCGCATCCTTTTGCTCAACTGGAGTGGACTTGGGAACTCCTGCCTTGTAAGGATCTCGAAAAAACCGAGTCGTCGCGATAATTACCTCTTCGTCTTGAGAAAGAATCCACAGGACAAGAAAGAGGGACATCATACCGGTTACGAAATCCGCATAAGCAACCTTCCACGCACCACCATGCGCCGCACACCTGGATGAACTGTATCTGAGAAAGATTTTGGACATTTAAGCGAATCAGCCACCCTTGGCGGCTTCCTTGCACTGCTCCTCCAATTCGTCAGCCGTTGGCTGAATCTGCTTGTCAAGGGATCGTCTCCCGATTTCGACAGCCATAATTGGAGAAAGGCCGGTGGCAAATCCAGAAACAGACCTTTCGACGATTCGGTAGTAAAGAAACTCCTGAGCTTGATTTAAGGACACCAATCTTCCAAGTGGTACACCGACACCGTATGCAAGGAAAATACCCAAGAAAGTTCCACTCAAGGCGGCAGCAACCTTGTAACCAACCGACTCGGGATCCTCCAGATTCGACATGGTGTTTATGATTCCCAGCACCGCGGCAACGATACCGACCCCAGGCAACGCATCCGATATCATCTCAATGGCCTTTACCGAACGGCTGGCTTCAGACTCTCTACTACTAAGTTCCGACTTGAGAATTCCCCCTATTTCCCCAGGTTTACAACGACCGTCTACAATTGGTCTAAGGGAGTTGCATAAAAACTCTACCAGACCCGGATCATTTAAAAAAGATGGATATTTAGTGAAGATCGTACTGTTGTTCGGGTCACTCACATGCTCGTCGAGCGCGGGGGTGCCCTTGCGTCGACCGAGCATGAATAGTTCATAAAGCAGAACGAGAAGATCGATAAATTTATCCTTGTTGCCAATTCCCCCCTTGAAGGCTTTCAGGATGTCTGACTTGAGTGCATTGAGAACCGATGCCGGACTGGATACTACGAGAATCCCAAGCCCAATGCCGCAGATGATCATTATTTCACCCGCGTGAATGAGGGAAACCGGATTACCACCTGCGACCGTAAATCCTCCGATGCAAGAGACGAAAACGATGACAATACCAACTGCGAGAAGCATGAGAAAAAATAATTAGTTTAGGTAACGGTTTGAAAATGAGCACGGAGAGTTAGAACGGAATGAGAAATGATTTGGCTAATCCTGCCTTCCGACAGATTAAACAAATGAGCAATTTCACAAAGTCTTAGTTCTTCCATATAATAGAGCATTAAAATTTTTTGATGTTGTTCGGGCAATTCTTTTATACGTTCACGAAGATGTAAAATCTTTTCCTTCTTTTCACATTTCTCAAATGCCGTGGTTTCCGTGGGATCGTTTATGGTTTCGTGCAAACTCAGCGAGCCTTCGTCATAACCGCTTGCAGCATTAAGCTCGGCATCAATTGGCACGAAGACCACCGGCTGGGTTTGTTTGAGCAATTGATCGTACTCGCTCTCCTTAATCCCTAAAGCTTCACAAACCTCGGAATCATTTGGAGGGCGCCTCAATTTGGTTTCCAATTCCAAAATCGTACTTTGCAAGGATTTGGCCTTGGCTCGATTTGCTCGGGGCAGATGATCTATTTTCCTCAGCTGGTCCAGGAGAGAACCCTTGATTCTCAATGCCGCATAATTGCCAAAGGACTTTCCCTTCGAGGGATCAAATCGGTTAACCGCCAAGATCAATGCCCGAACTCCTTCGGAATACATGTCCTCCGTTTCGTAAGAATCAGGAAAGTGGTGTCTCATCCTCGATACGATTGATTTAACGAGAGGCAGATATTTCTCAATCCAAGCGTCTCGGGACTGCCTGTCCTTCATTGCCTTCGTGTAAAGAGACGCGGCTTCCAGCATTCCGGAGTTCATTTCCTTGACTTGGGTAGATAGAGCTTTCATCGATTACACCTTGAGGTTAGTCGCCACTTTGTTTCGATTAACCGCTTCAAGATTGGTCGCGGCGGCCAACTGATCCAAGTTTTTTGAATCTTGAAAAGAATCCTCTACATCCGATCCCTTTACAATTCCCGAACTGCCATGATCGGTTGTGTCTGTTACTGAATTTCTAACCACGTTCCCGCAAACGGAATGCCTCAAGGCAAAGCCAAGCATGTAACGACCGCTCATCCCGAAGATCAAGCAACCAACACTACCTTTTAACAATGCATGAAGAGGATCTGAGTCTATGAAAATCGAGAGCATGAAGAAGAAGACAAATCCGAAAAACCCACTGAGGAAAAAGAAAAACTTGGCATCGTCGTTCATAGATCAAGCGCGTTGGTAAGAAAACAAATTCTTGGCATAGAGTTCCTGAGGAAAAGTTCGGGCAATAAGCTGGTTCACAACGCCCGTGGAAAAATCTCCAGTGACGTTTTGACCGTTGCAAACGCAGAAAGCGAGCAAACTGGAATCCAAAAGCAATGGCCAAAGTTTAGTCGAATTGGAAAGTTCGTCAAAGTGAGTGATCGCCAAGTGAGTTGCCTTCGCATGACTGGCAAGATTTAGGGTCCTGGACAGAACGCTTGAATCATATGCACTGTTGACCACCAAAATCCTGGAATCCACTTTTTTATGCTCAAGAACTTGACCAGCTTTCTCCCACTCTGATGCATCGGTCATTGACAAGCCCGGCACGTCGACAAAGAGAGGATTCAGGTCAGTCGCGGCAGGACAGTTCTCGACCTCCCTGTAGAGAGTTACCCCAATGACCTCGCAGAAGATTCTAAGGGCATCATCTGGGTTTGGAATGCCATTTTCAATTTTCAGAACGTTAGGCACCCTCTTGTTAATGAATACTTCGTGCGCAAGAAGCTTGCAAAGAGTGGTTGTTTTACCAACACCCGGAGTACCGATAAGAGCAATGCTTTGGGACAAACCCTCTTGCTTTCTCATAACCAATCTATCAGCCAAACCCTTGGTAATCTCCTTGAGAGCGTCCGCCATAGGCAAATCGGATATTTCATGCCAGTTCGACCAAGATTGCAACCTCTGCAAAAGAGCCTCGTCAAATCCGGAACGCGATAGTATTCTTACCAAGTCAGTGTCCGATTGCTGGGCGTCCCCCGAAATATCCGGAACCAAATTCCCCGTGGTTTTGGTAGATTGAACGGTAGCCAAGGTAGTGGAATCATCTTGAGGAAGTTCCGAATGAGACTCCATCCTATTGTACTCGACTGATGAAAGTTCGTTGGAAACGTTTTCGGGCAGGGCTTTATCTTCTTCGGCTTTACCGCCGACCTCGGCGATTACTTCTAATTTCGGAGAGGAAATGAACCTCTTGAGTCCCTCTCCACCAACCTGACGTACGGAGGTCACGCGTGCATGATCTCCGAGCTTCTCGCGAATCAGGCGAACGGCTTCTTCAGCTGATCTTACAACCAACCTATATTTCTTGGGTTCTTCGACTGTTTTGTTTACTGACATCAGTGAATCAGACCGCGAGTTCAGGCACTGGACGATTAGAGGATGATTCTAAAATCTCTTCATCCATGGACGCAGCGATATCCTGTGGAATAGAGAATTGTTGGAGGCTTATGGCGCCAAAGGGTTCAATGAAGGTTTCACTTGGAATTTCCTGATAAGCAAGTACAACCAACTGAGGAAAACTAGGTTCCATGAATCTACGAAACGCCAAACGAAGTTCGCTCGTGGTAACCAAAACCGGAGCGATGCCGGAAGCGGTCATTTCATTAATTTTTGGCTCCAACTCGGACAATATGCCTTGAGTGATTTCCGGGTCCATTACCATCCCGACGTCAAATTGACTTCTCTTGACTCTTTGCAATAAACTTTGCTCGAGTTTGGGCTCAAAAGTAAGGGCGGTTAACTTGTTTGGTTCAGATTCAATTTCCTTCACGAAGTACATTCCCAAACGCTTACGGGCCTGCTCGGACAAATCATCCGGAACCTTGGTAACTGGAGCCATATCTGCAATGGTTTCGAGAATAAGGGTGAGATTCTTGATGGAAACTTTTTCACGCAACAAATTCTGGAGAGTTCTTTGAATGATACCAACACTGACCAAATCAGGAAGGAGTTCACTTACAAGGGTCGGATTTTTGTCCTTGATCAAATCGAGCAATCTTTGGGTACCCTCGCGCTCGAGTATCAAGTAAGCAAAACGCTTGAGAGAGTCCGACAGATGGGTGACGAGAACCGATGCAGGATCGACCACGGTGAAGCCTTCCACTTCAGCCATCCTCTTGTCGGCCTGAGGGATCCAATGAGCCTTGATACCGAAAACAGGCTCGGTTGTTTGAATGCCATCAAGTTTTGCATCATCCGCATCACCCATGTTCATCGCTAGAAAGCGATCCGGAACCAACGACGCTCTTACGATCTCCTTGCCGCGAAGGAGGAATCTGTATTCATTTGGCTCAAGCTCGATATTGTCACGCACGCCGATCGTGGGTAAGAGCATTCCCATCTCACTGGCAAAGTTGGTTCTTGCACCAGTAATTCTTTCAAGTAAATCACCGCCCTTGGATTTGTCTGCGAGCACCAACAAACCGTAACCCATCTCCATAGCAAACACCTCTTGATCGATAGCTTGTTCCATAGGCGAAAGTTCAGAAGCAGAAACTCCGCCTCCTTGGTGCAGGTCGCCGGAAGAATTTTGGGGACGAGAATGCTGACTGGAAGATCCACTCTTGGCAGTGTTGGACAATTCTTCGATTTTGGGTTCCGCTCCCTCCTTTTTCGACAAGTAATAGGAAGAAACGAAACAAATAACGGATAAACT
>JAYOWQ010000021.1:0-809 GCA_038152055.1 Opitutales bacterium
GGCCAGAATCGAGAACGAAGCGAAAGGGCCCGACTTCGCACAATGAACAATTTGCGCCAATACCCCCATGGTGGTTTAAGTCGGTAAATTTCATGAAGTTGCGGGGGAGGAATCCGAGTCTGTTGGCACATCAAGCCGAAAGGGCTCCATCCGTACATGCACCTTTTCGCCGTTCTCATCCACTCCGTGGAAGGACCCCCGAGCCTCCGCCGAGAGATGGGTTACGTGATAACTGTTATAAGAGAAGGACCCACCGGGTTCCAGAACCGGGCATTCGCCCACAATCTTATCTCCCTCCACCACCGTGGTAGTACCATCCTCGTTGACCAGGATCCACTTTCTGCCTAGCAGGGTTATGGTGGATTCGGTGAGGTTGTGAATGGTGACAAAATAGATGAAAGCGTGCAAGTGAACACCCTGCACTGCAGACTTTTCCTGGTGATGCACGAGCTTGTCGAGCTTGGCCTGCAGGCCATTTAGTTCCTTGCTGTTTTCTTGCACGATAAGATGCTTGAACCATAGCAGGAGTGAAGCAAATGACCACCTCTTTTGCCAAACTCTGGAGAGTTGTCCACAATTTGCGGAAAAACGTTGCCCGAATCGCAACGCCTTGCAGTAAGTTTCTGATGACCAAATTTGCTTTGCTCTCCGTCAGTGACAAGACCGGCATCGTTTCCTTTGCCCGGTCCTTGGTCGATGATTGTCAATTCACCCTCCTTTCCACCGGTGGAACCGCCCGCCTGCTGCGGGAAGAGGGCATTTCAGTGGTGGACGTCAGCGAACATACTGGCTTTCCTGAAATGATGGAC
>JAYOWQ010000021.1:819-26169 GCA_038152055.1 Opitutales bacterium
ATGGACGGTCGGGTGAAAACTTTGCATCCCATGGTGCATGGCGGACTGCTTTGTCTTCGGGACAATGACAATCACCTAAAAGCCGCGCAGGAGCACGGCATCGGGATGATCGACCTGGTGGTGGTTAATCTTTATCCGTTCGAAGAGACCGTGGCCCGTGCCGGAGTAACTTTTGAGGAGGCGATTGAGCAGATTGATATTGGGGGTCCATCCATGCTTCGAAGTGCGGCCAAGAACCATCGCGACGTCACCGTGGTCTGCGACCCGGCCGATTATCAACGGGTGCTCAAGTCTTTTCAGACTCCCGAGCATGGTGCTTCAATGCGACGTGAACTGGCCCAGAAAGTATTTGCTAGGACCTCTTCCTACGACCTTTCAATCAGCCAATATCTACAGGAGCAGGTTAGCGATATGCCCGATCTGGATGCGATCTCGGGGTTTCCCAAGCGCATGAATATGGAAACATCCAAAGCAATGAGCCTGCGCTACGGAGAAAACCCCCACCAACAGGCAGCCTTGTATGGCGAATTTTTGGATCATTTTGATCAATTGCAGGGCAAGGAACTTTCTTACAACAATATTTTGGACGTCTCCGCCGCCGCCTATTTGATTGGCGAATTTGAGCGACCGACTGTGGCCATCCTAAAACATACGAATCCCTGCGGTGTCGCCAGTGCGGATGATTTGGAGACTGCCTGGGAACATGCTTATGCCACCGACAGGCAGGCACCCTTTGGAGGGATCATCGTGGTTAACAATACACTAGATCAGGGACTGGCCTCAAAAATTGGGGAAATTTTCTGTGAGGTGATCATCGCTCCCGGTTTTACCGATGATGCACGCGAGATTTTTGCCAAAAAGAAAAACCTGAGATTGTTGGTTTCCAAGTCCGGTTTCGGGGCAGAAACCTTACAGGAATTACGTTCCGTGCCTGGGGGATATCTCGTGCAGGACCGGGATCAGAAAAAGATAAATCCCAAAGCTTTTGAAGTCGTGACCAAGCGAGAGCCAACCGAACAGGAGTGGAGATCCATGCTTTTTGGCTGGCGGGTTGTACGGCATGTAAAGAGCAATGCAATAGTCTATGCGGGGGATGAGAGAACCCTGGGTGTGGGCGCAGGCCAGATGTCGCGGGTTGACAGTTCCCGGATTGCGGTTTGGAAAGCAGGGGAAGCCAGTCTGTCCCTGGCCGGCTCGTCCATTGCTTCCGATGCCTTTTTTCCTTTCGCGGA
Source organism: Opitutales bacterium (assembly GCA_038152055.1). Lineage (GTDB taxonomy): Bacteria > Verrucomicrobiota > Verrucomicrobiia > Opitutales > Seribacteraceae > Chordibacter. The sequence continues at coordinate 2,052 of JAYOWQ010000021.1, forward strand.
TGGATTGATGGCGGCTGCCGATGCCGGGGCGACCGCAGCGATCCAACCTGGTGGAAGTGTGCGGGATGAAGAGGTGATTGCCGCGGCCAACGAGCGTGACATTTCCATGGTCTTCACCAAGACTCGGCATTTTAAACACTGATCCATTCTTGTCTAACCGGCAACCATCGCTATCGATTTAAGTACATGTCTTCTCTACTTAGAAACTTGCTTACTACAATCGTCGGTCCGGTCTTTTATGCCTTGCTTCTTTGTGGGTGTGGGCAGGCCATGCTTTCGGACGAGCATCTTGCGAACCGCTCGAAAAGGGAATTCCACAAGATGAAGCAAAAGGAGACGATTTCCTCGAATGGTTCGCACCAGGCAATGATCAAGAAAATTGGTGAGCGTATAGCTGGAGTTGCTCAGGTTGATCTTCCCGGAACGGAATGGGAATTTGTAGTTTTTCAAAAAGGTGATGCCAATGCCTTTGCCATGCCGGGAGGCAAGGTTGGTGTGAACAGCGGACTCATCGATCTGACTGAGGGAAACGAAGACGAGATTGCAGCGGTTATGGGTCACGAGATCGCACACGTTGCCCTTCGTCACAGCAACAAACGGATGACTCAGGCTATAGGCCTGGGGGTGGGTGGTGCCATGCTTGACGTTGCATTGCGCAACAAGAGCTCGACAGAGCGTACTTTGGGCAGGGCTGCTTATGGGGTTGGTTCGACGATAGGAGTCGCATTGCCTTTCAGTCGTGACAATGAAAGGGAGGCTGATCACCGTGGTCTGTACTATGCGGCCATGGCTGGGTATGACCCGCGTGGAGCAGTGAGTTTTTGGAGGAAGATGGAGGGGAAAAACAAGGGTAAACGGATGCCGCAGTTTTTGTCCACCCATCCAAATCCTGGCAACCGGATTCAATTCCTCGAACAAAATATGGATTATGCCCTAGGCCTTTACCGAAAGGCAAAAAAAGCAAGAGGAGAAAGACCAAACTCATGACCCTTTTACTCGATGATCCGATTGAGGCATTGAAGCGTTACGTATCTTGTCCGAGCGTGTCTGCCGATTCTTCGTTTTTATCCGGAGTAACCGGAGCCCGAAAATTTGCCATTTCCATGCTTGAGCAACTCGGCTTTTCCGTCGATCTGGTCGAAACTCCCATTCATCCAATCATCGTGGCCACCAAAGGTGAACCTTCCTGGCCGGGGATCGTCATCTACGGGCATTACGACGTTCAACCTCCTGATCCTCGGAAGTTATGGACTTCCGATCCCTTCCAAGCCGAGGAAAGAGATGGCCGATTGTATGGTCGTGGAGCAGCCGACAATAAAGGCCCTCAAATCGTCCACATGGCGGCTCTTGCCCGTGCCTTGAAAAAAAACCCGCAACTGCCCTTGCGAATCACCTATCTGATCGAAGGTGAGGAGGAAATCGGGAGTCCGAGCTTCCGAAGTTTTCTCGAGCAGGGAAAGGACCGTTTGCAGGGTGACTTTTTACTGGTTTCAGATACCGGGAGTCCCGGTCCTGAACAGCTTGCCGTCACCACTGGTTTACGCGGGCTGGTCGCCTTGGAGGTGAAAGTCTATGGACCCAAACAGGATTTGCATTCGGGTGTTCATGGCGGTGCAGTGCTCAATCCCTTGCAGGCACTGACTCATGCCTGCGCATCCTTGCACGACGATCAGGGCAGGGTGACGGTACCCGGATTTTATGATCAGGTTCGTCCGCCGATGGATTGGGAGAGGAAAGAATTGAAAAAGTTGCCTCTTAGTGAATCCCAGTACTCGGATTTTCTTGGTGTCCCTCAATTTTTTTCTTTGCCCGGATATTCGCCTTTGGAAGCGATCCGATTTTGCCCGACCCTTGAATTCAATGGAATCGGAGGGGGATATCAGGGCGAAGGGTCGAAAACGGTCATTCCGGCGGAAGCATTTGCCAAAATAACTTGCAGATTGGTTCCTGATCAATCTGCCAAAGATATTTCGCAAAAAGTCAGGTTGGCCATTCAAAATGCTTTCCCAACGGCTGTCAGAATAGAAGTCGAAGCAAAAGGGGGCGGAGATCCCTATGTTATTCTTCCCCCTGGCAAGCCTGGTGCGGATGAGTGCACCCGCCCTTTTCTGGCTCATGCATTTTCCCTTGCCGAAACCTGTATTGAAAATTCATTCGGAAGTCGGCCTCTTTATCTGCGGGAGGGCGGTAGCATTCCGATTATTCAAGACTTGAAAGAAGTCGTGGGTCTGGATTCCTTGATGATTGGGTTGTTTACCAATGAGGACAATTTGCACGCACCGGACGAAAGTTTCAATTTGAGCATCATGAATTCAGCAATCGATGCATTCGAGGAGTTTTTTCTCCAATTACCCGGGATGTGAAATCCGTTCGGCCCTTCAATCTCCTCTCGAAACAACGAACTCCGCTTTTCTGTCCAGTCTAGATTGAGAGTCCAAAGCGTTTGGAATGGCTCTTTCATCTCCTATGGACAAGGTGTCTATCCGTTGAGCGTCCGTTCCTAATTCCACCAAATAGGACTTGATGCTACTGGCTCTTCGTTCCCCCAGCGATTTGTTATAGTTAGGTGTGCCTTTCCAGTCGCAATATCCTTCGACAAGTAAACGGGCGTCACTATTGCGGTGAAGAAATTCGGCAACTTCAATGACTTTGTCACGCTCATGCATGTCCAAAACGTACTGGTCAAATTCAAAATAAACCGGGGCGAATGGGCGTATGGAATTGGTTGGGTCGAGAAAGGTTTCGTCATTTGGGTTCCTAGGTTTCAACAAATCAGGGGAACCAAGCATGCCGGCAAGCGCAGAGCCCGGAGGAGAGATTATGTTTTGCTCTTCACCGAATTCCGTAAGAAATGCTGACGAATCTCCACTCGGAGAACCGCGTGACAACTCGCTCTTGGGCGCAGCCCGCTTGGAGCAAGCCGACCAAAAGAAAAGTTGGCAAATGAGAAGTATGATTCCGAGCGATCTCGGCATCAATCAGGAACCGCCCAAGACAATGAAATGCGCCTTTCTCTCCAACGCGGAAGTGGTGGAGTCGGCATTGGGAGTGGCAAATTCATCTCCCATTGAAAGTACTTCTATTCTTGCGGAATCCGAACCCAAGTCCACAAGGTACTGTTTAACGCTGGATGCCCGGCGGTCGCCGAGAGATTTGTTGTAGGCTGGCGTACCTTTCCAGTCGCAGTATCCTTCAACGAGAATACGGGCATCCGGATTGGAACTCAGATAAGTTGCTACGTCCTGAAGTTTGGTTCGCTCGTCGGTTCCGATGCTGTATTGATCGAATCCGAAAAAGATAGGTTCGAACGGACGGTCGCCATTAGCCAAGGCATTGGCGTCCCAAAAGGGATCTTGTGGAGCCAAGCCGTCCTCGGCGCCGATACCAGTGATGGTGGCGCCGACAGGGGAGGTTAGTTCCTCGTTGTCCTGTCCGAGATTCAAACCATCGGACACGAAGGTTCCACGCTTTCCACCTTTGAGCAACGCCGTGTCGTCGGGCGACAAAGGATTGTTTTTAGCGCATCCACCGGCAAACACAGCGAATAGCACCGCAAATATTGTCCACGATTTGATTTTCATGATAATTCCCGCTTTTAGTTGTTGGCGCTCGGACCCATCATCCGAACTTAAATATTTTCTTGCGCGACTTTTTCATATCGTCAATGGGAAAAAGGCTGAGATGGAATATTTTCTAGTAGACAACGGATCATTGCGGTCTGAGTCGATTCTTCGACTTCGACAAATCGCCCACGATCTATCGATGCTTTCGGGGCATTTGGTCAGACCTTTTGGTTTAATGCATTCGCACAAGGTCGATCCAATGAAGTTGAATGGACAAAAAGCTCGTTCCATGCAGGAGTTTCTTGAATCGGAGGAAGCCGATAGGTTGGAGGAAATCAGGGTAATTCCGTTTTTTCTCGGTCCAAGCCTTGCTATCACGGATTGGTTGCCCGAGAACCTCGGCAAATGGAAAGTCGCCATTTCTCGCAAGCGCCGGTTTTCCATTCACCACCCATTGTACAGAGAAGGAGACCGGAGATTGGCTCAGGCGATGGCAGATCTCTTTCGATTGGCCGTCGAGCGTAGAGGTTTTGGCTGTCCCCGTTTGGCGATGGTTGATCATGGCACGCCTTTGGTCGAGGTGAACGCAGTCCGCGAATCCGTAGGGGCATCGTTTCATCGAATCATTCATCGGGAAGTCGAAAATTTTTCCACCTGTTGCATGGAAAGAAGAGAGGGTTCCGAATACGACTTCAACAACCCGCTGCTTGAGGTTCTTCTCGAAGATTGGAAAACCCAGGGAGCAGGTGAAGTCATACTTTCAAGGTTTTTTCTGTTGCCCGGCAGACATGCAGGGCCAGATGGCGATCTGGTTGAGATTTGCAAACCATTTGAAGACTTGGGGTTGTCAATCGAGCATACTGAAAATTTGGGTGAGCATCCAGCGATTCTGGAAATCCTTCTTGATCGTATGCGAGAGGAACAACCTTTGGTCTGATCTTAAGCGATTAGCAGGATGCAAAGTACCAGAAGAACGGACCCGACCAGTCTTCTTGCCTTGGTCCATGCCGCTATCGTTCCTTCCTCCAGACTGAGACGTCTTCCCAACCATGCGACCAAAACAATCGTCCATAATCCACGGCTTGAATAAACCACGTTAACTTCCGTCGGTATGCGAAAGCATGCGATTGCGGTGGACATGAGTATTGCTTGGATGGCAATTAAAAGAGCGCTTGTCCATAGCCATTTGTCTCCCCTGTTCTTTCTTTTGAACAAGGCTTCCTCACTCCATGACAAAAGCAGCAGGGTTAGAGGCCCAAGCGATCCAAATATGCAGAACAACATTCGAATGGGATCGGTCTGGTGGCTGAAATGCGGAACCATGGAGTCGAGCAAACTGAAGGAAGCCGCCGAACCCAGTGCAAGTACGATTCCTTTTGCTCCAGTCCGGTCCGAGTTTTTTGCTGGCCATCCTATGAGGGCAACGGCAATGGCCGTAAGCCCGGCCGCCAACCAGACCGAAAATGACAATGGTTTTTCTGAAAGTCCGAACAAGACCAGAAAAATGGCGACGAGTATGGACTTTGCTCCCATGAGGGGTGATACCATTGATGCGTCACCCGCCTGGAGGGCCTGGAACAAAAGAGTCTGGGCCAAGAGGAAAATGGCTCCCAGGCAGGCGCCAAGGAAAAGCTCACGGGTACTGGGCCAACCATCCGACAAAAAAAGATGAGGGATGAAACACAGGGAGAGGATGAAGTTCGAGAGTATCACGGCACGCACTCGGCCGCTTCCGAGTTCAAGCGCTTTTTTCCCTGCTATGGCGCCCGCGGCATAAATCAAGCCAGCCAGTAGAGAAAGAAAGTAAGCCGTCCAGGAACTCGTCCATTCGAGCATGTCAAGGGAGCCGAATGATCCAGTAATTTACAATCTTTTTCACTTGTCGAACGGCGTTTGAATTTCACTTTCCTTAATAAGGTAAATGTTGGAAAGTACAACCCTCAACGAGCGCCCAAGCTTACTTTGATTTCACTAGCTCATTTTAAAAATTACTTCCTTCCACACGATTAAAATGGTCATGGAATTTTTTTTCTTCACGCTCTGATCGTAGCCCACAATGAATGCCCGTACCTTTTTTGCAATTCTTCCACTGATTGTCCTTCCGGTGGTTCTCGGCCGGATTGTTGAATTCGAGCGAGACATATGGCCGATTTTCCAGAAACGTTGTATTGAGTGTCATCAAGCTCCTTATGAAAGAAATGGTCGAACGATCAATCCCAAGGCCGGTCTGAGACTTGATGGTCTGGCTCATATTATGTTCGGTTCCGAAGTCGCCGAGGTGATCGTTCCAAATCATCCGAGCAAGAGTTCCCTTTATTTGCGAACCACTCTGGCTGAAGCGGAGGATGATCGTATGCCACCCAAAGGAGATCCTTTGACGCTGCACGAGCAAGATCTCATAAGATCATGGATCGGGCAGGGCGTTGATTTCGGATCTTGGTTGGGAGCGACGGACGGAACGGATCAATTGAGACGAAATAAATACCCGGAAAACAAGAAAATTCCGGAATTCGTTCGATTCTTTCAGAAACTGGGCGGTGAGATTGTTCCTAAGAATCCTGACTTGATCAGTGAGATCGAGAAATCAACGGGTCTCCTGATCCGTCCGATCGGTGATGGTAGCCCTCTGCTGGAAGCGCGAGTTGTAACCGAAAATCGATCGTTCGGGGATGATCTTTTACCGGACCTCTTGCCCTTGGCCGACGTTCTTGTCCGTTTGGATCTGCGAAAAACCTTTGTTTCTGACGCTGGATGCAGGCACATAGCTGAGCTTGGCATGCTCGTGGAGCTAAACTTACGAGGTTCTGAAGTTGGAGATGACGGACTGCGTTCCCTTGCAAAATTATCACGGTTAAAGGAATTGAACCTTGGTCAGACCAGGGTTTCCTCCAAGGGAGTGATTGAAATTCTTCAAATACCGGCTCTGTCCCGACTTTACCTGTGGAACACGGGAGTCTCCACCTCGGAAATTTCTCAATTTGGCAGGATTCGCCCTGACTTGCTGATCGTTAACTGAGTTTTTCATATCGATGCGCACGCATTGTTGCCTATGATAAGCCAACGATGAGCAAGATTATTCCATCCGTTCAAAGGGCTTTAAGATATTCGAAATTCGGCAATCCAGCAGAGGTTTTGAAGTTAGTGAATCTACCAGTTCCCCAACCCGGTCGTGGCGAAGTTCTTGTCGAGATGCAGGCCAGTCCCATTCATCCATCGGACGTTGGGCTGGTTCAGGGGAGTTACGGGCGTGTTCGCACCCCCCCTGCGGTCGCTGGTCGGGAAGGTGTCGGCACTGTCGTTTTGCTGGGGGAGGAAGTGGATGCAAAGGTATTGAACCTTCCCGTTTCCTTGCCTGAGGATCGCGGTGCGTGGCAAGAATATCATCTTATGAAAGCGGATGAATTGATGCTCTTTCCTGCCCTCGTTCCTTTCGAACAACTTGCGGTTTCCTTGCTCAATCCATTGACCGCCTGGCGCCTGTTGAATGATTTCGAATATCTGAACGCTGGAGACGTGATCATTCAAAATGCGGGGAATTCCGCCGTCGGTCAGTCCGTCATCCAGTTCGCCCGCAAGATGGGCTTGCACTGCATCAGCTTGGTTCGTGATAAATCAAGTATCAATCATCTCGTGGGCTTGGGCGCTTCCGAGGTATGGATGGATGATGAAGAAGTTCCTGCGCGGGCGAAGGTTTACACTGAGGGAAAGGGGTGCCGGCTTGCGCTCAATTCGGTTGGCGGACGCAGCGCCCTACGCCTGGGCCGATGCCTTTGCCCTGGTGGAGTGCACGTCACCTTTGGGGCCATGGATGGATCTTCGGTTCGTTTTCCCACCCGGAACCTGATCTTTGACGATATCCGTATGGTCGGTTTCTGGCTGGACCGGTGGCGGCGGAAGCAAAATCAGGTTGGTTGGCGAAATGCTTGCGAGCAGGTGCTCCAGCCCTTGGCGATGAAGGAGATCAGGCATTCGATCGATGGGGTCTTTGACTTTGAGGACTTCGAGCAGGCGTTTGCGCGGAATTCCGAATCCCGTACTGGCAAAGTACTGTTTGCTCGCGACAGGGCGTTCCTCGAGTCATTGAAATGATTTAATCAAGAAGCCTTCTTCGCAGCCCAGCGATTGAGAAATGCTTGCCTGGACAAACGGTATGGTTTGGGTGAAAAATGGTATGAGTGGTGACGTCGGCGGCTTGTAGTTGACAACGTTTCATCAAGTATTCGCACAATCCCTCAAGGGCGGACAATTGCTTTGAGGATGGCGGGCGGACTTCAAAATTTCCAATCAGGCAAATTCCTATGCTCGTACGATTTCCCTGCAGTTTCTTGACATGCCCGCCATCCAGTTGTTGTCTCCATCGATTGCCAATGAAAATTTCTCCATCACGAGCTTTTCGGGAACCGTTCGAGATAACGAAATGATACGCCAATCCGTTTTTCATTCCTCTGGCCAGATGTACCTTGTGCATGTTGACTGCGTCATCAATGGGTGTGGCTGAGTGATGTATGATGATGGTTTGCCATTTTGCGGGCGTCGGACGAATGGCATCGAGTTGACTCAAGGTTGACGAATCGAGCATTTGAGGTTTTGCAGGTTGTCGAGAGACGCTTAGGGGTATGGTCAGTTCCTGCCCGACACGAATCAAATCCGGTCGGTCAATCTTGTTGATCATGGCAAGGTCGCTTGCCGATACGCCAAATCGCCTGGATATGATTCCCAGACTGTCCCCTTTCTTGATCTTGTAAGTGACTTCCTTGACTCCAGGAGAAGGTAGTTTCAGTTTTTTTCCAGCGTACAACAAATTTGGGTTTGAAATCCCGTTGTATGCCTGAAGGGTCGACAGCGGAACTCCGTAGCGATCGGCGATACCACCTAGAGTCTCGTTTTTTTGAACGACGTGAATGGTCTGCCCGTGCGCCAAGATCAACCCAATTACTGAGCAACCCACATATAAGATCAGTTTCCTCATCAACCCGATCAGATAAGAGTCAAAAATCTCTCGCCCTTGGCAACCCTGAATTCTGTAACCCTGCATTTCATCACCTTCGACTTTGCCCTTTTTCACATGTTTGTTACTAAGTGTTTGAGATGAAATTAAAAACCAAGGTCTGGCTCGTTTCCCAAGGCATTCTACTCGTCACTGCCTTGCTCATACAACTTACTTTTTATCGAGAGATAAAACTGGGTCCCCTGCTGGGAATGAGCAAGCGTCCTTATTGGGAAATTATTTTTGACCGGGCTCCAGATATTCCCGACTTCATCCGGGAAAAAGGGCTTCCGCCCAAACTATGGGATGCGCGATTGCCCCTTTCGGCAGAAGAAATCAGGGTTGCGAATCTCGCCGGTCATCGCATGGCGCATCGGCGAGAGCAAGGATTGAGAATGGCTTTGTTCGGAGGGGGGATCGTCAACCTATTTTACTTTTTCGCCTACCACTTGATCTGTCATCGGATAGGAAGGATTCTTTCTCGCGGTCGTTCGACCGAGTGCCCTGATTCTTAATTGAGTTGCCAAGGGATGCGGGCGATTCTTACAAAAAGATCAGTTTATGATTCGACTCGTGAAATTTACCGCCATGAACGATTTTTCCAAGCTTTGCTTCACTTTGGTTCTGATTCTTGCCTTTCCGCTTGGATGGATTCAATCGTTTGGTCAGGCTTTGCCTGTCAAACCTGCACAGGACTATTTCGATTCTCCGCAAGGTCAAAGTTATCATCGGCAGAAAGTTATCTCGACGATGAAGAAGGAAGTGAATTCATACTCCGAAAGAGTTCATGATCTGCAAAGCAGGTTCTATGAGATATTTTACGGTCGAGATTATGACAATTCGTTTGACGCGCCCTTCCAAAATACCTTGAACCCCCAACCTCCTGTCCGTTCGGAAGAAAAGAAACTAGGACATTACGTCTCTCCCAAGGAGATCGTGGTGGAGGATTCTCCTTCCCGACAGTTGGCTTTCGAGGTCGACGTGTTGAAGGATGGCCAACCGGATGATCCCAGCAGCAATGGGAAACGGTTTTTGGGTGGAGGCAATGGGTATTGGATACTACGCCCGGGAATGACTTTTCCTCATGCTGAAAGGAAGGGCTCTTATGGTGGTCCGGTCAAGTTTCGCAAGTACAAACCAGGCTTTTCCCTCGATCTTGCCGGTGGTTATACCTTTGATAATCTGATGCTCGGGGTGGGCGGAATTTTCCGTAGAAACGAGTTCGATGATGAAAGCTGGGAAGGGGTGCCTGGCAATCGAATGAATGCGGGGAGTTCATCGATGACCCTTGCCGGATACGTTGATCTTGGAATTTCTCACAACCTTTCTCCAAGGTTCGACTTGCTTGCCCGTCTGGGTCTGGGCTATGGAGTGAGTATTATCGAGGATTTTTCGACCTCGCTGTCAACCCAGGACCGGACACGATACGACCCTACCTTTTTCGGCTCCGTTGGGTTGGGGGCTAGATGGAGATTCTCCGAAAAAATCGTACTTGATTTCGGTTATCGATACTTGCTCGAGGACGAAACGCCCGCTCATTGTATGGAGGCTGGGCTTGCGGGAAACTTTTGATCTTTTGTGAAACCCGTTTCGAAAGGCAGGGGTAGCATTCCCTATGTCAAAACACCTTTGACCAAACTTCTGGTCCTTCCCTTCGGCATGCTCTATCGTTGGTGGACTTGGTCCATTCGTGTCAGATACGAAAAAGAAGCGGGGAGCGAGGAAATCAAGAATTTGGAAGAACCTGCAATCTTCATTTTGTGGCATAACCGATTGTTTTTCGCAGGTGAGTGGCACATGCGCTTTCGGAAAAGAAGAAAGTGCTATGGATTGATCAGTGGTAGCCGTGACGGCGCGTGGCTTGAAATCTTCTACGGATGGGCAGGTATTCGAGCGATCAGGGGATCAAGAAACAGGCGGGGTTCTCAAGCCGCCAGGGACTTGGTTCGACTGATCAAGGAGGGCAATGACGCCGGGATCACTCCGGACGGTTCCCGTGGACCAAAATACCAAGCGAAATCCGGAGCTCTTCTGATTGCCCGAGCCTCTCGTTCTCCGGTGGTCCTGCTCGCATTTTCCTATTCGCGTGCCATTCGATTGAAGTCCTGGGACCAGTTTGTAATACCTTTGCCATTTTCCATGATCAGGGTTCGAACCAAAATCCTGCCGTACGAAGAATTGTTCGAGAACCGTGACTTGGATCAAGCGACCCGCAGGGTAGAGGGTTGCCTGATGAAAATGACCGATGATAGCGTCTGAGCCAGTCTTGCAAGTGGTCGAACTTTCCAAGCGATTCGGTTCGGTCGTTGCCGTCGACGGATTAACCTTTTCCCTGAAGTCCGGATCCATCATCGGACTGCTTGGTGGAAACGGCGCAGGCAAGACCACTACCTTGTCCATGATTCTGGGATTATTACAACCTACGTCCGGGGCGATACGAGCCTTCGGTCACGATTTCATCAAGAACAGGCATTCCGTTCTGCATCGAATGAACTTTTGTTCACCCTACGTCGATCTGCCTCAACGGTTGTCCGTTCGCGAGAACCTTTGCGTCTTCGCCCGATTGTACGGAGTCCTGAATATCGAGCGACGTATCTCCGAATTGGCTGATTCCTTTCGTTTGCAGGACTTGATGGAATGTCCGATACGTCGTTTGTCCTCGGGGCAAAAAACTCGGGTTTCCCTTGCCAAGGCATTAATCAACAACCCAGAATTTTTGTTACTTGACGAGCCCACGGCCAGTCTTTCTCCGGATGTTTCCCAATGGATCCGGCAACGATTGATGGAGTATCGTGACCGTACCGGAGCGACCATTCTTTTTGCCAGTCACGACATGCGCGAAGTCGAACTGCTCTGCGATCAGGTCTTACTTATGAGCAAGGGAAGACTGGTGGAGCGGGGAAGTCCGACCGAATTGAAGGCCCGGGCCGGGGTTGAATCGCTGGAAGAGGTTTTTCTTGCCCTGAACGGGGAAATTTCCCAGAGATGAAAACTTCTTCCCTGCAAAGAATTTCCGCGATGTTGTTGCGGTATTTCTTCCTTCTCAGATCATCTTGGCCGCGGGTGTTGGAAATTGCGTATTGGCCCACCGTACAGATGATCATTTGGGGCTTCACCTCGATTCACTTTTCCAGCGCCAGTCCGGGGCTGACAGCCGGTGGCATTCTTATATCCGCTGTCTTGATCTGGGATTCTCTCTTTCGTTCGCACATCAGTTACACCCTTTCATTCCTTGAGGAAATGTGGTCGCGTAACCTTGCCAATCTTTTTGTAAGTCCATTGCGACCATGGGAATTGATCTTGTCGCTAGCCATCATCAGTATGATTCGTACTTTGATCGGCATGCTTCCCGCAGCCCTGTTGGCCATTCCCTTTTTCGGTGTATCGGTTTTTGAGGTCGGGCTTCCCTTGCTAGGTTTTTTCCTGAACTTGGTCTTCACGGGTTGGGCGATTTCCCAAGCAGTGACCGGAATTCTTCTTCGTTACGGGCTGGGAGCCGAGAGTTTGACCTGGATGCTCCCCTTTTTACTCGCTCCCTTTTCCTGTATCTATTATCCGCTCGCAACCTTGCCGGAATGGATGCATTCAATCGCAGGTTTTCTCTCCACCACCTATGTTTTCGAAGGTATGAGATCCTTGATTCTGGAGGGTAAGTGGTTGCCGGAACTTCTTTGGAAAGCCTGTTTTCTCAACACCATCTATTTCCTCTGCGGTCTTGTGGTCTTCTACGTCGCTTTACGAGCCGCCAGAAATCGTGGCTTGTTGATGCAGTCGGGCGAATAAGGATTCATTTACGAATTGATGGAGGAGGGAGCGGAATTTCCTCGCCTTCCAGCCGTGCAACCGCATGGGTAGAGGGCACAATGAAGAATCGATACGTCGTGATCATGGCTGGTGGTAGAGGGGAAAGGTTCTGGCCACAAAGCCGCTTGAAACGCCCCAAGCACTTGCTGCCCATTGTCGGAAACGCCCCCATGCTTGCTCAAACCGTCGAGCGATTGGAAGGCCTGATTCCAGCGGATCAGGTATTCGTCATTACCAATGCCGAACAACGGGATGCCGTCCTTGATAGTTGCCCGAAACTTAATCCTGCTCGAGTGATCGGTGAGCCGGAAGGGAGGGATACTGCCGCAGCAGTCGGTTTGGCGGCGTTGTTGGTCGAAGACAATCATCCCGGAGCTGCATTCGCACTTTTGCCGGCGGACCACGTCATTGCCGATGGTCCAGGTTTTAGGCGAGTTTTGGCAGCAGCGTTCGATGCCGCGGAGTCAAATGACTTTTTAGTCACAATTGGAATTCGTCCCGAATTTCCCTCCACTGGTTATGGATACTTGAAGCAGGGAGATTCCGTCGGGGGTTTTGGCAAGGATCTCGTTCATTTGGTTGATCGGTTTGTGGAAAAGCCGGATCTCAAAAATGCTCGCAAGTACCTTGAGGAAGGCGGCTATTTTTGGAATGCAGGAATGTTTGTCTGGCGTACGCAAGTCATTTTTTCCGCCATTGAGAAACATGCTCCGGAACTTGCTTCCGGGTTGGATGAATTGAGGTCGGAATGGAACCGCTCCAAATCGATTGATCGGGCTATGGCCTTGATTTATCCGAAACTTCAGAAAATCTCGATCGATTTTGCAGTGATGGAAAAAGCAAACGAGGTGGTGATGCTGGAATCGGATTTCGATTGGGATGACGTCGGGGAGTGGCCCGCCATCGCCCGGCACTATCCAGCCGACGACAAAGGCAACGTTTTCAAGGGTCAGGGAGTTGCAATGGACGCAAGTGGAAACCTTGCCTATGCCGAACCGGGGCACACCATTTCCTTGCTTGGGGTTCATGACTTGATCGTCGTGCAATCCGGAGATGCCACCTTGGTTTGTCACAAAGACCAGGCCCAACAAGTCAAGGCTCTAGCCAAAAGCGTTTGCAACAAGGATCCAGGGCTTGCCTGATCGGAATTGGGGGTGATTCATGCCAAACTATCTGGGCATAGATTACGGAACCAAGCGCATCGGCTTGGCATGGATGGACGAGTTGTCGATCGCCTTGCCCATAGGAACGGTGCCGGGAGTCGAGGAAGATGGTTGCTGGGACGGGATTGCCGAGGAAATACATCAACGGAAAATTGACGAAATCGTGGTTGGGTACCCCGTGCACATGGATGGGAAAATTGGCAAGCGGGCGGAAGAGGTGGATCGGTTTATTTTGGAACTCGAAAGGCGATTTCATCTGCCTGTTCATCGTATTGACGAGCGCCTGACAAGCTCCGCCGCCCGAGAAGCTATGGGTGGTAGAGCAAGCGTAAAGGGGCGTGACAAGACAGGTCGAGTCGATGCAGTGGCGGCAAGTTTGATCTTGCAGGATTTTGGGGGCTCATGATTGCTTCGGATCAAAGGAGGCGTTGGCGATGCACTTGCGCGTACGAGGGCACCTTTTTCAACGGGTGGCAGAAACAACCAAATCGTCAGTCGGTTCAGGACAAGATCGAGGAGACTCTTGCATCGATCTTTCGTCATCCCGTTTCCACGGTGGGAGCTGGTCGTACCGATGCCGGGGTTCATGCAGCCGGGCAGGTGTTTCACTTTGATGCGGAGTGGAGGCACTCTTCTCAAGCTCTTTTGCAATCCTTGCGCTCTTCCTTTCCCGATGGCATAAGTCCTCGAAAGGTGGATCCGGCAACCCCCGGTTTCCATGCGCATCTTTCGGCTCGCGGCAAAAGATACCGTTATCGTTTGTGCAAGGGCTGGTCCATGCCTGAAAAAGATCGCTTCGTTCATTCAATGAGGAATCGCCCGTTGAGGATCGATTGGATGAAGGATGCGTCCCAGCATTTTATTGGCGTTCATGATTTTTCAGCATTCGCGGCAAACCGTGGAAACGGCGACCAGGAATCTCCCGTCAAGAAGGTTTGGCGGGTCGATTGGATCGAACGGGCGGAAGAGTTGCAACTGGTGGTCGAGGGCAGCGGTTTCTTGTACAAAATGGTTCGAAGCATGGCCGGTGCGATGATCGACGTGGGACTGGGCAAGATTTCACCCGCGGAAATCGCGTGCATCCTCAGGAGTCGGCAACGTACCGCTCGGGTGGTTAGCGCCCCGGCCAAGGGTTTGTGGATGGAAAAGGTGTTTTATCGTCTACCGCGTCTGGCTCTTCATCTCACCGAGTGAAAATCGAATGGAAAGAGTGGTTGCTTGCCTTGCAGGACCTTTTTTTCCCAGGACAGTGTCCCATTTGCGAAAATGCAGCTTACAAGAATGACGGATATTTCTCCTGTTCGCCTTGCTTGGATTCTCTACATTGGATTAACGGGGCAAGATGTACAGGGTGTGGAGCCGTCATGCATGCTCAGCCGTCGCACCAATTGTCATGTTCAAACTGCAGGGAGAATCCACCTGCTTTTTCAAGTGGTCGCTCTATGTTCCATCTGGACACGAAAGGCCGAGCCATCGTTCATGCCCTGAAATACCAGGGCGAGAAACGAATTATTAGCGATATTGGTCATTGGATCGAACGCACGGAAGGATTTGCCGAATACCTCCGCAACGCGGTGCTAATTCCAGTGCCGCTTCATCGGGCGAAGGAAAGGCGTCGGGGATTTAATCAGAGTTTGTGGATTGCAGAGGGATTTGCCGAGGCGCTGGGAGGCCGTTCCGTGGTTTACGATTGCCTCGAACGCAAGCGATCGACACCCACTCAAACTAATCTCAGTCGGGAAGAAAGAAAAAAGAACGTAAAAAATGCTTTTGCCCTGAGAGCCGGTACTTGTTTGGATGGCTTTCATGACTTTGTTCTCATCGATGACGTATTCACAACGGGAGCCACTCTCGACGCATGTAGCCTTGTTCTCCTTCAGGCGGGTTGCAGCAGGGTAAGGGTAGCCACCTTGGGACACGGATAAAACAACTCAAAGGTAAAAATGGCATTTTTCAGCAAGCCCAAGTATTCGAACGTAAACGTAAAGTCCCGCGAGGGAGTGGCCAAGGGTGTCTGGACAAAATGCCCGGAAACCGGCGACATGGTATTTGCCAAGGAATTGAAGAAGAACCTTATGGTCGTTCCAACAAGCGGATACCATTTCCCCTTGTCCGCGCCTGACCGTATCGAGTCCTTGCTGGATTCGGGATCTTTTATTGAGCACGACGCGGGTATGCGTTCCGGAGATCCCTTGAAGTTCAAGGGAGTTGCTTCCTATGAAGACAAGCTCGCTCAGAATCGGGAAAAAACGAAATTGGAGGATGCCGTCATTGCCGGCGTTGGAAAAATGGACGGCCGACTGGTCAGTCTGGCGGTTATGGATTTTAGATTTCTTGGTGGAAGCATGGGCTCCGTAGTTGGAGAAAAAATTACGCGGGCCATTGAAAGAGGATTGGAGTTGAACGTCCCTGTAATCGTGGTCTCCGCATCCGGTGGAGCTCGCATGTACGAGGGTATTCTCAGTCTTATGCAAATGGCCAAGACCAGTGCCGCGCTTGCTCGCTTGGCGGATGCCGGTATCCCATTTTTCTCAATCCTGACCAACCCGACGATGGCCGGTGTAATGGCCAGTTACGCATCCTTGGGTGACGTTATAATTGCCGAACCCAGGGCATTGATCGGGTTTGCGGGCAGGCGTGTGATCAAGGAAACCACACGAGCCGATCTGCCCGAAGGTTTTCAGACATCGGAATTCCTTCTTGAACATGGTTTGATAGACCAGATTGTGGAGCGGCATGATTTGCGAAATCGCTTGATTACCCTCATCGGTCACTTGGCCGACCACTTGCATCCAAAGTTGGCGAAACAGACCGTTCGCGGGAGAAAATCCACCGGTACCCGGGGTTCCAAAAAGTCACCCCCCGGAACTTCCAGGAAAAGCTGAGGAATTCAGGTTCTTTTTATCGCCCGTTGCGGCGGAGTATAAAAGATAGGTCATGGCATTAATGCAAGACACACTGTCATTTCTTTATTCCTTGCGGACCCAAGGCTCCAAATTCGGGATAGAGCGCATGAAAGCGCTCGTTGAAGCCTTGGGTAATCCTCAGGTTAGATTTCCTTCAATTCACGTTGCGGGAACCAACGGAAAGGGATCGGTGTGTTCGATGTTGGATGCCGTATACCGGGCCCATGGATATAAAGTCGGTCTTTTTACTTCACCTCATGTCATGGAGCTCGGAGAACGAATTCGAGTAAATGGACAAAATCTTTCAATCGAGCGAATCGAGGCTCATTTGACTGACTTGCTTCCGATTTGTTCGAAAATGCAAAACGAAGAACCTGGAATGCATCCAACCTTTTTCGAACTAATGACTGCTCTTGCGTTTGTGGAATTCTCTAAACAAAAGGTCGACGTTGCCGTCATCGAAACAGGATTGGGCGGACGACTTGATTCGACCAACGTTCTTCTGCCGATGGTTTCCGTCATCACATCCATCGGGTATGATCATTGTGAGATTCTTGGTGATCGACTCAGTGAAATCGCCCGAGAAAAAGCTGGAATCATCAAGAAGGGAAAACCGGTTGTGTACGGATGGATGGAAAGAGAGGCGGAATTTGAGATAGCAAAGGTAGCCAAAAAATTAAAATCTCCGGTTTATTGTTTGGACTCAATATCCGAGGAGGATATGCCCATGACCAACCTCCGAGGAGCCTTTCAGCGTAGAAACGCCGCACTTGCCCGAAAGGTAAGTGAAGTCCTCATGGAAAGGTTTCCCGTCCAGCCCGAGTTAGTGCGCAGGGCGCTGAACCAAGTGAAGCTCTTGGGACGCTGGCAAACGATATCCTCTCGACCCCATATTATAGTGGATGCCTGTCATAATGGTCACGGAGCGGATGCTTCCCGTGAGTTATGGTCTGAATTACCCGATGGTTCAGAGGTTTGGTTTGCTGCCTGCGGGATGGTTCGAGCCAAAGATGTACTTCCTCCCTTGTTTTCCAGGTCGAAACGAGTCGTATTGTTCGAACTCGATCAACCGAGAGCGTGCACGCACCAAGAGTTGAAAAGCCTCACGAAGGGATTTACCGGAGACCTTCATCTTGCCTTTCAGGAGGATATTCCTTCTTTGCTTGCAAGAATTACCGTAAGTGAAACTTTGTTGATAACTGGTTCCATTTACCTGGTTTCATCCGTTCTCTCCCGTTTTTACGAGAAAAACGACCATCTCGACGGACGAAACTGGCAGGATATTTGGTAGGCCACCAAAGAACGGGTCGAATTTCTCATTCGACAACCGGGCTTATTCGCCACCGGTTTAATCCCAATCGGTTAATGCGTTTATCATGGACTTCGTTTTCGTTTTTTTCGCCATACGCTTTGCCTTTGACGAGTTTGTGAACAAATTCTTTATCAATGGGGAATAAGTTTGAACAACTTGAGCTTGGAAACGTTTCAATTAGACGTCTTTATTTCCCTTTTTTTCAACGCTTTACAAGATGTGATTGCAAGAGCGGAGAATTAAGCTAAAACTTATTAACAACACTAGATGCAGGGGGGTAAATAATGCAAAAGCACTACATAAAGGGTGATCAAATGAAGAAAAATTCGATTCTTTCGATTTTTTTTCTTTCCTTTTCGTGTGTCGGTCATCACTATCGGTGTCATCGACGCCCGTTCATCGTTTTCTCGTGACCACGCTTGGTTTCAAGTATCGTGAAGAGGGTCGTTTCAGAAATTTTAACAGGGTAAAAGAAGGGTAAACACACTATGGAGAAGACATTCAAAATCGGGGAAAAATCGTTTGTTCTGGACGAAGAAAAAGCAGTCCAGGCGTATCAGGAAAAGAAAGTGATCAATGGTCGTGAGACCATGACTTTCAATCTTTTGCCACTTAAATATCAGTGGGCTTACGACCTTTACCGCAAGATGAAATCAAACCACTGGGAACCGGAAGATATTCCTATGCAGAAGGATTTGGAGCAGTGGAAAAATCCGGCGGAACTGTCCGATAGCGAACGTTGGATCATCATGATGGGTATCGGTTACTTTTCAGCGGCAGAAGGAATTGTGGGCGACAATATCCAGCACGTAGTACGCGAACTTGTCACCGCCCCCGAACTCAAACTTGTTCTCGGTCGACACGCTCATGAAGAAAATATCCACGCAGACAGCCTACTCTACATGATCAGTTCGCTCGGCATCAATCCCCACGAATGTGAAGCGATGTTCGAGCAAATCGAGACAATTCGTAGGAAAAACGAATTCGTGACCCGAGTTTCGAAGAATTTACGTCGGGACCTTGATCTTACCAAGACCGAAAACAAGCAGGAGCTCGCCAAAAACATCTTTATTTTCGGGCAGTGCATGGAAGGGACGCAATTTTACGGTTTGTTCGGGATGGTTTTGAGTCTGGCCCGCCAGAACAAGTTTCCCGGAATCGGACAAATGTTTCGTTACACCCTGCGCGACGAGTCCAATCACATCGAATTGTTTCGTAATTTGTTTCGGGTACTTATCGACGAGAACAAGGATATCTGGACCGAGGAATTCCGTGCCGAGCTCGTGGCAATCATGAAGGAGGCGGTTGTTCTGGAAAAAGAGTTCATTCGCGATTGTCTGCCGGTGAATTCCGTGGGGCTGAGTTCCGAGGAATTTTGTACCTACATCGACTACATCGCCGACCGTAGGCTTAATGGAGTCGGGCTTGAAGTCCTTCACCCCGGCCTCGAAAACCCCTTTCCTTGGTTGGCGGAGATGATGGACGTGAAGAAAGAACAAAATTTCTTCGAGGGTCGAGTAACCGAATACCAAAAGTCCTCGGCTCTTTCCGAGGTTTCGGACGACGAACTCTAGGGAGACTCGCAACTTTTTAAAAGGGGTAAACTGTAACACTGTATATGATGGGAATTTGACTGATGCGTAACACGATATTTGAGGAGGATCGATTGTTGACCAAAGCGGCGGAAACGCCCCGTGAAAACAAGCCCCGTTTTGATTGGGCGGAAGATTTGGGAGAAAATCGGTTTGAAATTCCAAAGGTGCGTATTACGGACGGCGCGGGTGATCGTGATTTCCACATCGCCGAGGTGGCTGAGGTTATCGGGGAGGCATTGACCGACTTGATGATCTCCAGGGAAGAAGAGGAAATATACACCCCACAGAACCGGGAGCTCGTGGTGGAGTCCTCCCGGCTCGTCGCCACCCGCTTGATCGAGCGGCTGGAACAAGAGGAGGAAGGCGGTGCCCCCCGCCTCTCCTTCGACGAGTTGCACAAGTTGATCGAAAAGGCACTGGTTGAAAATGATGCCTACGACGTTGCCAAAAGTCTGGTTTTCTCTCGCTCCAACCAAGGTGGTTCATCCGGGCATTTGAACTCTGGAACTTTGGTGGACAGTTCACAAATTCGTCTGATTCGTCGCAGTGGACAGGTGGTTCCTTGGAATTCTTCGAAGATAGAGGTCGCCATCCGCAAGGCTTTCCTTTCTCTTCGGCTCGATTCCGAACCGGCCGTACAAGTGTCGGATGAAGTGACCCGTCGGGCGGTAGCCACCGGTCAGGCTTTTATAAACATCGAAGACGTGCAGGACATCGTTCAGGAAGAATTGATGAAGCACGGATATTTCAAGGTGGCGGAGTCTTACATACTTTACCGTGCCCGCCGGCGTGTTGAGCGAGAAAGTAACGTGGATCATCACGAAGTCCGTCAGGACTCGATGATCGTGGTCAAGAAGAAAGACGGATCCACTTTTTTCTGGGATGGTCTCGATCTTAAGAAACGGATCACCTTCGCCAGCATCGGCTTGGATCTATGCCTGACTTCCGAACAAATCGAGGAAAGTCTAAGACGTTCCGTTTTCTCTGAAATCACCGAAATCGATCTTCGCAAGACCATCATTCTGAACGCCAAAACCTTGATCGAAAGGGATGCCGATTTTGCGAAATTCGCCGCGAGAATACTTCTGACGTACGTCTATGAAGAGGTCCTCGGATGGGACGTCGCTCAAAATAGCATCGAAGAGATCCGAACTTTTCATGCAAAGGAATTCAAGAACTATCTTAAAAGGGGAGTCGAGATTAAGCGACTGGACAAGAAATTGCTCAAACTCGATGTCGAAAAACTTTGCCTTGCCATCGATCCTTCGGCGGATCTGGACTTTGATTATCTTGGCATACAAACCCTTTACGACCGCTATCTCGTGGTCGATAAAACCGGAGACTCTCCTCGTCGCCTTGAAACTCCACAGTTCTTTTGGATGCGTGTGGCCATGGGCGTTTTCGCTCGCGACGATGATGCCGAAGATCAGATTGTATCGTTATACAACCTTTATAAAAGCCGTAGGTTCTGCTCCTCCACTCCCACGCTTTTCAACTCGGGAACTCCACATTCGCAACTTTCCTCGTGTTATCTTTACAAGGTAGACGATACCATCGAGTCAATTATGTATCGAGGGATCGCGGAAAATGCCTTTTTGTCCAAATGGGCCGGTGGTCTTGGGGGCAGTTGGACTTCCGTGCGGGGTACCGGTAGTCATATTGCTGGAACCAACGGCGAAAGTCAGGGTGTCATTCCTTTCCTGAAGATGCACAACGACCAGCTCTGCGCCGTAAATCAGGGAGGAAAAAGAAAGGGTTCCGGTTGCGCTTATCTCGAAACCTGGCACTGCGACATTTTGGAATTTCTGGAGCTTCGCAAAAACACTGGAGATGATCGTCGTAGAACTCATGACATGAACACGGCCAATTGGATACCGGATTTGTTCATGAAGCGAATGGAAGCCAGAGAAAACTGGACCCTTTTTCGCAGCAACGAAGTACCGGATCTGCACGATATTTACGGCAAGGACTTCGAGACAAAATATCAGGAATACGAATCCAAAGCTGAAAAAGGTGAAATATGGGGGCACTCATTACCAGCAATCGACTTGTGGAAGTCCATGCTCAAGATGCTTTTCGAAACCGGTCATCCATGGATTACTTTCAAGGATACGTGCAACGTTAGAAGTCCACAGGACCACGCGGGCGTCATCCACAGTTCAAATCTTTGTACCGAGATCACCCTTAACACAGGCGCCGACGAGACGGCGGTTTGTAATTTGGGTTCCGTGGTACTGGATTCCCATCTCACGGCAGATGGTCGGATAGATCACGAAAAACTTCGTGATACCATTCGTATCGCCATCCGTGCGCTCGATAACGTCATTGACGTTAATTTTTACCCGACCGAGGCGGCGAAAACCTCTAACATGCGTCACCGTCCTATCGGAATGGGTGTCATGGGTTTGCAAAACGCTCTTTTCATCAAGGACGTTTCCTTTTCTTCGGAAGAAGCTGTCGATTTCAACGACGAGTTCATGGAAGCCATATGCTACTATGCATACGAGGCATCGAGTGATCTGGCCAATGAGCGTGGCACTTATTCCTCTTATCGTGGATCGAAGTGGGATCGCGGTATTCTTCCTCAAGACACGATTCAAATGCTGGAAGAAGAACGGGGTGAAAAAGTCGAAGTTCCCAAGAGTTCGAAGATGGATTGGTCAATCGTCCGCAAGAAGATAGCCAAACATGGTATGCGCAACAGTAACGTAATCGCAATCGCCCCAACCGCGACCATTTCCAACATCATGGGCTCGTCACCCTGCATCGAACCGACCTACAAGAACATGTTCGTAAAGAGCAACCTGTCGGGTGATTTCATGGTTTTGAACCGTTTTCTCGTAAACGATTTGAAAAAGGAAGGCATGTGGAACAAGGAAATGTCCGATCAGTTGAAGTATTTCGACGGTGAGCTTGGACCGATTGAAGGAATCCCACAACGCATAAAGGAAAAGTATCAGACCGCATTCGATGTCTCTTTCGAATACGTCCTTTCGGCTGCCGCACGTCGCCAAAAATGGATAGACCAATCGCAATCCGTGAATTTGTTCCTTGGCACTCCTGACCTCAAAAGTCTTTCCCACATGTATCGAGCCGCATGGCGCAAGGGTCTCAAAACGACATATTATTTGCGCACACTTGGGGCTTCCAATATTGAAAAGGCTACTGTAGATCTCAAGAAATCAAAACCCTTGGCTCCATCTCCTTCGGATGAGCCCTCCGCTAAGAAAGAATACACCGAAGCTGAAGTAAAAGCCTGTAGCATACAGGCAATGCTTAACGGGGAAGAGTGCGAAGCCTGCCAATAGATTGTGCCCTGCATTACTGTTCAGTTTTGATCCTCGCGTAAGTCTGCTTTGTCAGGCCCCTCGTAATAGTCTTTGCCAACTTAGATAATTTCTGTGGATACTACGGAACGTTTGCAAAAGCATTTGGGCGAAGAACCTCTTTACGGTCCGGACGTTTTTGTTGCTCCAACCGCAGTAGTCTTGGGAGACGTACAGATGGATGAGGGCTCCAGTCTATGGTATGGCGGGGTTTTGCGTGGTGACATCAATACAATCAAAATTGGCAAGTACTCCAACCTGCAGGACGGCGTAATTGGGCACTTGGCGGATGATCACCCACTGGTTGTCGGGAAATACGTCACCGTGGGACATGGTGCGGTCATTCACGCCTGCGAAATCGGGGACGAATGCTTAATTGGAATGAATTCAACCATTATGGACGGAGCCAAAATTGGGAAGCATTCGATTATTGCTGCCGGAAGCGTGGTGCCAGTGGGCATGCAAATACCCGAAGGTAGTTTGGTTGCTGGAGTGCCAGCCAAAGTAAAGAAATCGTTATCCGAAGAGGAACGGGAGCGGATCAAAAGCTGGGCGGAGAAGTATTTGGTAGTTGCTAAACAACACCGGGAAAAGCTTGGAAAGATGCGTCCAGGTCCTCCCGCCTGAACGAATCTTTATTCTGGTCCGGCACTTTCCATGCCGTACTTTTGGTAAAAGTCTTCCAGGGTCGTACTAAGGTTAGGCAGGGGATGGCTTCCTGAAACTGCTTCGGCACAACAGGAAATATAGGATCGTATCGCAGATTCAGAAGCTGTCTGTTTTTGGTGGTGGAGTAATTTGAGCAAGCAGGATCTTGCCTGATCCCAGTCCTGAAAATCGTAGGAGTGTGCAAGCATGACCTCATGCCACTCTGCCTGTTCTTCCTTGGAAAGTTCTGATATCGAATCCATCATAAGCAAGTATGTTCGGAGAAAATTTTCTGGTAAATTAGAAAAGGATAAATTTTTTTTTCATTTCTCTTGGATTGTTGGCTGAGGTTTGTCAAAAGGTACAAGTAAAAATTGTTCAATAAATATGTCTCATTCCCAAGATTCATCTGCTCCCACCAAGGATAATCCCTATCAGTCCAAGTTGCTGGTGAACCGATTGCTAAATGAAGGTTCTGATAAAGAGACCAGGCATTTTGAACTTTCTTTGCAGGATAGTGGACTCAGTTATGAACCTGGAGATTCGCTCGGGGTAATTCCTCAAAACAACCCACAGGTGGTGGATGATTTACTATCTGCAACCGGGCTCTCAGGAAAGGAGATGGTTTTGGTTGGTGAGGAAAAGTCGACACTCAGAGATTCTCTGATCAATCGCCTTGCCTGTACAGTGCTTAGCAAAATTCAAATCAAGAAATTTAATGAAATTGCTCAGGACTCGAATTTGGAGGAATTATTGCAACCAGCCAATCGGGATGCGTTTGCGGGTTATCTCTGGGGTCGGGACTTGATCGATT
>JAYOWQ010000022.1:0-1717 GCA_038152055.1 Opitutales bacterium
GGATCAAAGATAAATGCTGATATTCTATCACATGAAAAACCTCTGCTATCAGAAATGATATTAATATTAGGTGTGCCAGATGATGAGGATAGTATTGATCCATGTACTCGACACGAAATATGTAATAAAACATCATCAAAAGCACTGTAATACTTTTTATAATCTTTATTGTAGAATGTTAAGTCATCACGAATTTTTAATTCATTGGCTATACTTAGTTCCTCTAAATTATGACAGATAAATTTGATTGGACCATAATTTCTTATAACCTTTACTACTTCATCCACTTTTTTTTGAAACATTTCAAAATTACTGAAGTGTCCAAAATTATTCATAAGATTAAGACCAATGTAATTTTGATTCAAATTATTTTCCTCTTTTTCTATAGCGTGTAAAGCAGTGCAAAAATAATTCTTATGTATTATATTAAGTTCTTTTAAGATATTAGAACATATATAATCTCGTGTAGTTACAAACAATGCATTTGATGTGAGTTTGTTAACAAAATTTAAAAATTTATGGTCATTTTGACAAAGATATTTTATGTCGCAATTAATTTCATTGCAACTTCCTGATGCAACAATGCAATAACTCGTTTTACTTTTAAAGATAAAATCTTCATAAAACCAATTAATCCAATCACAATTATATGAAGTGGAACCATTAATAGACCAAAATACAGGAGTTCCACAAATTACAGTCATATCAGACTCTAAAACCTTATTTTTATCATTGTCATCTAGAAGAGACTTAGAGTCATGTTTGTTTACTATAGTGAAATCAAAATCAATTCCACTTTTTCTTAAAAGATTAATTAGACCATCTCGTATAAAGTCATCTCCAATATTTGTATTAATAGAAGAAAACAAACAAAGTTTCATCAGTCTAAAATCTCACTAAATTTTTCAATGGCATCAGGTGTAGGTCCATCAAAATAAATTTCTCCTTCATTCATTACAATCACTCTAGTTGCATGTTTTCTAACCCAGTTTAAATTATGTGTGACGATAACAAAGGACATTCCCTGTTTAATCTTTGACTTATATGTCTCATTCACCTTCCTTCTAAAACTTTCATCACCAGCACCTAAGGCTTCGTCAATAAGTACAATACCAGAAGATGTTTCCAGAGCGGTGGCAAAAGCCAACCTTGCACGCATTCCAGTCGAATAAATAGATACTGGATCATTTATTCTCTCGGCTATGCCAGAATAGTGTAAAATACTAGAAATTTTATCATCAGTAGGATTTTTTCCAGTGACTAAAGAATATGACAAGATCACATTTTCCAAACCAGTGAGTTGATTCATAAAACCAACACCTGGTGCCAACAATCTGGGTAAAATACCTTTGGCAAAAGTGATAGATCCATTTGATGGAAAGTAAATACTAGCCAAGAGTCTTAAAATAGTAGATTTGCCTGTACCATTCTTTCCAAGTATCGCAAGAATTTCAGAATTAGATACCGAAAAATTGATATTATTTAAGACCCTTTTTCGTTTATATCTAATACTCTTAGTTGAATGCTTATACAGATATTCAAAGGACACATTATCAATTTGGATAAGTTTAACCATATTAGATTAAATAGTATTAATGTAACGATAAATTCTATTATATTTCTTGTGGATGAGCAAACCTAACAAAAATACAATAATAGAAAAAATAATATGATAAATTACGAAAATATATCTTGTCGACATACTTTCGAACAGTAT
>JAYOWQ010000022.1:1727-23979 GCA_038152055.1 Opitutales bacterium
TTTAAAAGAAAAAAATCATGTAAGTAAACGGGAACACTTCTTGTTTCATAAAAGACACATGATATGAAAAGAAATAACTTAGTGGAAGTATCTACAATATGCTTAAGGTCAGGAAATATTGGATAAACAGATGCAAGTAAGAAAGTAAAAGAAAACAGAGTAATAAAACACAATAAAACGAAAGGAATTATCAGAAAGTAGTTAAAATTAAAAGAACTAACGCCTTCCTGAAATGCTAAGTAAATCAAAAAAACAATAAAAACTATAACATATCTCCATAATGCAACAAAAGATGACGATAAAATAAACACGAAATTTGGAACCAATGTTGAATTAGTGATTCCTTTGGAACCAACTAAACTAAGAGTTCCCTCATTCATTGATTGAGAAAACCAGTTATACGAGATCAAACCAGCTAAGCATGATGAAATGGTGGCAACATCTTTTGATTTCAGGAGATATCTAAATGAAATGTAATAAATACATAAATAAAGCAATGGCTGTAAAATTAACCATAAAATACCAAATTTACTTGATCGAAGATCAGTTTTTATTTTCATTTTTGTATAAATGAAAACAATATAAATAGTAGATTTAAGGTTCATTTAAATGACATACTAAGTCTATTTTCCTGAAATTGTTTATCCTATCAACAAGTTGATTGTACAGTGAAACAATTTCAGATTTATGGTAATTTTTAACAAACAAATGATTATTACCACACTTCCCTCTATGTAGAAGCACATTCTCAGGTTCTTCAGACTTTACTTTTGAAAAACATGTTTGATCTGCTATCCACTCTACTTTGTTTGCGGTTAAGTTATAATTTAAAAACTTTATAATCTTTTTTATTCCTTCAATTTTATTACTGATTAAATTTTCATATTGTAAAATAAGAAGATTTTCAGATAAAATTTTAGGGTTCAAAAGAAATGAATGAACATGTTCAGAATAAGACCCATATTCTCTCCATTCATCTATATAACCTTCTTTTTCTATAAATTCTTCTATAAAAATTGGGTGAAAAGTTTTTTTTTGAAAATTTTCGATATAATTTATTGATGATATAAGTATATCTAGCGGATTACGCAGTAAATAAATTATTCGACAGTTTTTAAAAGGTAAATGCTTATACAATTTATGTATTTTGCAAAACTTACTACTCTTATTCAGTCCGGTTTGATGAAAATCTGGTACTGTTTCTCTAAATTTCCCCTTTTCGTTAACAATAAAATGAATAATCTCACTTAGCAATCTGTTACCACTTCTAGGATATGAACTAATCCAGCACAAGTCATTCATTAGAATTGGCCTTTGATATTATTTGCTAAGAATACAGGTCGCAAAAGTGAAGAAGTGCCAAAATCAAAGGGTTAAAAAATTTAACTTTTGAAATTAGTTTCTAATTTCCCAAGTAGAACCAACAGTTCCAATTTCTTTTTCAGACAACTGAGCACCGTCCTTATCAAAATATACAATTTTAGCTACTCCTGTTGTCTGATTCTGAAGCAAGATATCAACCCCTCCATCGTTGTCGTAGTCTTTAGCACCAACAACTCTCAAGGATGCATCAAGGATATTTTTCTCGAAATATGTTTTAGTCCCAATAACCGTTTTGCTATCATTAAAATACCATACAACAACCTTTCCATTATTTGCATTTTGGTAAATGACATCTGAGTCTCCGTCTGAATTCATATCATGACCAGCATATGAGTTAAAAACATCAGAGATCTTTGATCCTAAAGGTGAAAACGAACTAACTCTACCCTGACCATTAAAGTTCCAACATACAGTTGAACCCCTGTTAGTACTATGCCAAAGTAGGTCTGCATTACCATCTCCATTGAAATCACCAGAGGCCGAGACAAATCTCCAACCGGAAGCTACTCCAGACGCCAAACTGGCACCTTCTCGAATACCCCCTGAACCATCCATGTAATAACAAAATACAGTTGCTCCATTCTCCTCCTGCCATAGCAAATCAATATTTCCGTCATTATCCATGTCACCAGTGGAGCTAAGTCTCCACTTGGTTCCAGCACCGTGATTTAAATCAAGCTCACTTTTCTTAGTGCCATCAGTGTTCATAAACCAAAATTTGGTTTCATTTGTACCACTCTTTTGCCAAATAATATCAGGTATGCCATCACCATTCAAGTCGCCATTATTATTTATTGTAGTACTAGGAGTCGTCAAACCCCCGACAGCAAGCGCCAACTTGGAGACATCTAATAACGGATCGTTAAGAATGTCGTTGAGTTCTTTCTCAGCGGCTTGAAAAGCTGGGCTTTCAGATAGCTCAGTTGTTTTTTCTGCTGCTGTGTTCCAATAGGTGGAATTGGGAGGACTTACACCAGTCACCGATTGCTTGGCAGTATATATTTCTGAATCGCCCTCGCTAAGAACGACTGCTTCGCCGGTTGAGTAGGTTTTGGTCGGATTATAAAGTAACTGTGACCAAAAATCCTGCCCTAACAAATTAGAGGAAAGGAATGGGATCGTAAAAAATACAAGAAGGCTAGACTTCAAAGTCATGACTTTAATATTCAACGATTTTGGAATTTCTACAAGTAGTAAATTAAGATCGAAAATATATCGAATACCATTTCCTTATGAAAAATTGCAAGGCTTGCGAAGGCAATAGGCGATAAACGAGGGGAAGGATGTCTCGATGGAAAAACGACCCTCCCCAACAAATACCTGATCTGCAATCCTCAATCGATTTGTATACCTGTTCTGCGGCAGTATGCGAGGCTATCGATCCCTCAAGTTGCCGCTCGATTTGGGCCCAGGTCCTTGAGAGGTTCGTGAATCCGCCAACCTCCGCTTCACGGGCAGATGAACGATTAAAATCGGTCTTCACGTCACCCATGCGAAAATCAATAAAGCGAGGATTTTTCGGATATTCCAGCATCATGGTTTGGGTAAATGAAGAAAGGGCTGACTTTCCCGCATTGTACAAGGGCATGTATGGCAAGGGGTAAAGAGTAGCCAGGGAAGACAAATTCAAAATAGTTCCCCTCCCCTGCTCCGCCATTGAGGGGGCGATTTCACGGATCAGCAATACAGGCGCCGTAAAAAGCAAGTTGATTTGGTTCAAGATTTGATCCTCCGGAAAAGAAGCCCATTCGTAGAAGGCTCCGAATCCGGCGTTGTTGATCAAAAGATCGGGCACGCCGTATTCCAGCAAAAATTCCTGAGCGAATTTGGTAACTCGTTCGATTTCAAACAAATCAAATACCAAAGGCGTGAACGATGCTGATTCAGGACCTCTGTCAGGATTGCGCGAAACAGAATGTACATGATATCCCTTCCTGAGCAATAATTCAGACAATGCCAAACCGATACCACTGGATCCACCGGTTATCAATGCTTGGGGCTTGGACATTTTTTAAGATTGTCATGCAAATTGGTCTTTGCCGAGACTCAAAAAGTTCCAAATGATATTCTCGCAAATGACTGAAAAACCTATCGCTCTGATCACGCACGAATACCCGCCGAAAATAGGTGGGGCTGGTTCATACTGCGAAGAACTTGCGTATGCGAGTGCCCAGTTTTGCGTTAATGTAGAGGTCTGGGGCCCACGGCAATCTGTCGATAGCGAGGACTTCACTGTCCGCAAGATGCCTTTAAAAGGTTCTCAGAGCTGGATATGTAGTTGGAAATTCTTTCGTTTCCTCAGACTCAATCACTCCAAAGCAAGTATTTTACATCTAGCGGACCCTGGAGCGCTTCGCGCAATGTTACGGTTCGGATGGGCGCTTAAAAGGCTTCCCCCCATCTTCTTAACGATTCATGGTTCCGAGCTTTTGCTCTTCGTACAAAACCCGCTGGAAAAACTTCTCTTTCGTTCTTTGCTTAGGAGAGCTAGCCTCATACACGTACTTTCGAAATACAATGAAGATGCATTGAAGCAGTTATGTCCGGAAATTTCCCATCGTATCAGGCGTACGCCCGGAGCCCCTGCTCGTAAGATCCTGCCAAGCCAAGGGAAAATTGACGAGAGAACCTGTGAGAATGAGTCTACTCTCACCATTCTATGCGTCGGACGCATTCACCCACGCAAGGGACAACTCCAATTGATTCGCGCCGTCCATCATCTTCCAGGTTCGATTAAAAAACGGCTCAAACTCAGGCTTGCAGGTCCAATCATCAAAGCAAAGTATTATGAAGAATTGCTTTCAACCGCTGGCAAGGCCAATTTACACAACCCAATCGAGTTTCTTGGTGAATTGAGTGACGAGGATCTGAAAAACGCTTATGAATCAGCTGATTTGTTTGCGCTTACTTCAATGCCGCAACCCAGGAGTGTCGAAGGCTTCGGCTTCGTATATCTTGAAGCCGCTTCCCACGGACTCCCGGTTATTGCTCATGATACCGGAGGAGTTTCAGATGCAGTCAAGGATGGAGAAACCGGTTTATTGGTCGATTCTTCCAATCAGTCCCGTCTTACAGAAGCCATCGCCCTGCTGATAAGTGATTGGAAGCTAAGAAATTCAATGAGCGTAAATGCCAGAAAATGGGCGGGTGAACATAGTTGGCAACGAGTGGCTGAATCCTTGTATCAAAACCGGACGCAATAACTTTACCCATCTCAAAATCTAAAGGACGTCGGCAAAACCAGGCCTTAACCGATGAAAGAACCAAGCTCCTGAGAAAAGTATGCAGATTCCGAAAGTCCAAGCATATCCAATAGCCCAGAAATTAGGTTCTCCTCCCCATAGAATGACCTGCCTGAGTGAATCAATAATTTGCAGAAGAGGGTTCCACTGCAGAAATTTCCAAATTCCCGGCGCAGTGGCCTTCGCTTTTTCCGCAGAATAAAAAACTCCACTCGCATAAAGTAACGCCAGACCAAGAAACGATCCCAGTTGGCTCAAGTCACGAACGAAAACACCGAATGAGGAAAGGAACCAGGACAATCCCAAGCCTATGAGAAAAACGGGCAAAAGCAGGAGTGGTGCAAACAGGCAGTTTAGTCCCAACCCAGGTCCTAGCAAGGCTACACCTAGCAAACTAAGTCCAAAGCCAATCAAAGTGTCGTATGCCAGCGCCCCAACCATTGCAGTGGGTAAGATTTCCAGTGGAAAAACCACCTTTTTGACGAAGTTCGGTTGAGCCACGATCACTCCGGGAGAGGCGCCGATCACTCCGGACACAAGTCCGAGCACGTTCAATCCGATGAATACCCCTAAAGCATAATCCAGGGTGGATTCATCGTGAGAATCGGTAAACCTTCCACCAAAAACAACCCCGAATGCAAAGACGTAAAGACTGAGCATGAGCAATGGATTGGCCACCAACCACAAGGATCCAAGCACGCTTCCGCGATGACGGGCCTTGACGTTTCTGGCAAGAAATTGCCAGAGCAATTCACGGTGCTTGAACAATGTAAGGATTGGTTCCATGAGGATGAACTGAACCGTTGTTGATTAGATTTACAGATATTTCCAGGTTTCGAGACTGTAACTGTATACAAGAACCCGCCCCGCTTTGGATGAGATTATATCAAGATAATTCCAATCCTCACTTTCCGAAGAATAAAAGGACGGATAAGCCAGTTTGGAAAACCAAACCCATCCCAGGGAGGATTGCCAAGCCCAAAAGGAATCCTCGGATGGTGAAGAAACGTAAACCCACCCCAGGGTAGCATGATAATTCCATTTGTTATCAAAGGGCAGAAAATATCCCCACCACACGTTTTCCCTCCAGTCCCCAAAACCAATGGTACGGGCGGTCGGCCAGGCCGGAATGTTTGAAGTGATCCAATCATGATGAGAGGCCAATCGCGTGAACACGGTGACGTCCCCGTAACGAGAGTTCTTGGTTCCGTAGGAAACGACACCATGAAGTCTCCAGGCATCCGAAGTATGAGCGAAAGCCGGCCCGCCACTATCCCCATACGCTGTGCTCGCTTCAAGGGGAAGGGGTTGAGCTTCACTATCACCAGGGCCAAGCAAGTCTATGATTGGCTTCTCCTGATCCAGCGAATTATGGACGCTTGATGAGGAATCGAAGTCCATGGCAAGCAATCCGCCACGGTATGCATCGGGCACACCATCCTTTTGAACTTTGGGAACCGACCGATCGAAAACGTTTTCCCCTCCTACCCTTCGCTGATTGGATTCATTGCTTCTGCCATTAATCCCTTCGACTAAAGAACCGTATCCGGCAAGAACGGCCCGTTGGCCCAGAGGATCATCATCCACCACAGGTAGCCGAGCGGGAAAGACTCCATGAAAGGGATATTTTAGATAAACCAGGGCTATATCCACCCCAAGTTCATCTCCATCCCCCAAGCGATTGTATTTATTCTGCCGGGCCGTCCATCCTGGATGAATGAGTATAGAGGAAACTGCTATCCTGTTCATTGAAGTCGACCAATTTTCATTGGCCCCAAGCAAAAATTCCCAATCCGATGGTATGACCTCGTCCCCAAATGCATTACGAATGACATGTGCGGCCGTAACGACGGCGTTGGGAGCAATCAGAGTGCCGGTCCCCAATGTACCGGAACGGGAAAGAAGGGCCCCAACCATGGACAGGTCCGGGTTGGATTCAGAGGGATGGTAAGGAAACGAATTCGCTCCAAGTGAGTAATACTCTTCCCAATCAAGTTCGTATAATTTTCCTATCCTACGCTCGGTTCCGGTAAAAACCTGAACAATCGATGAGAAGATTAAAAAAAATGAAACAACGATTCTAATCATTCTTTGATGGTTGCAAGTCGGGAGGCCCTGTGGGAGGAAGAATGTTTGGCGGTGGCGGTGGTGGCGGAAGTGTACTTAGATCGATTTCTTCATCCTGAGCGACGGATGCAGTTGATCCTCCATCAGATGGACCTCCAAAGGAAGCGGAACCCGTAGGCGAAGGTATACTGGTAGGAGTGGAAGAGGTTTCACGGGGAACTGGTGAGGAAAGATTGGAAACTGATCCGGATGATGAACTACTCGGCGATGCTCCCGCAGCACTACCCGCATTGGACGAATCAACGGATGGAACGGACTGTCTGGGCGGTATCCCCCCTGGCAAAATGGGACGACCCGGAGATAGGGAACGGCCGGAGGACCCTCCTCCAATGGGTGAATTCGTCCTGGCGGAAGATGCGTTCTGCCTGGATCTTTGTACCAACCAATCTGGTAATTGAGGAGTCGATTTCGGCTTGGGTGGCATAACTTTCGGAGTGCTTGATGCATTCGATGCATTTGACGATGCGTTAGGCAACTTGGGAACCGAAGACGGTGATGCCGGGTTGGCTGAAGCACCTTGTGATTCTTGCAAGGTGAGTTTGAAACTTTGCCCATTGAAAGCTACGGTCAGAGTCTCGGACTGCAAGTCAAAAGCTTCCGCCTCATAATCCTCGTAAGTGCTTTCGGACAATTGGATCCATTCGCCAAAATTTGATTTTTTGTTAAATATACAAAAATGAGGTACTCCATTAAGCAGAAAATAGCCTCGGAACTCCACCTCCTTGAATAAATCCGGGTTCACTTGGGGGACAGGCGGCGGTGGTGGCTTGGCAACCGGGGGAGCGGGAGTCATTGAGCCAGGCCGCAAGAAGGGATTGGGCGCCACGCTTCCCGGTAAATGCAAGGAAAGGACAAAGACCGCAAGAACTGTGTATGAGAAACTGCGCACTCCCAAATATCACAAATCAGGTCAATTTAAGCAAGAATCAAGGCCTGAGCAATGTGGGTTTGGTGAACTTTGAAAAACCTGCCTCAACAGGATCATGCCAAACTGACCGACCGATAGCCCAGCCAGACAAAGATCAAACTTCCCGCAACGCTGATTATGGAATATGTCAGGCCAAGCAACCACTGATCGCGTTCAATCAAGTCAAAAAGATCCAGGCTAAAAGCTGAAAAAGTCGTAAATCCTCCGCATAGGCCGATCATCCAAAACGTACGCATGAAAACAGGGTCCGAAGTGCTTTGTAAGAACTTTGCCAGACAACCGATCACAAACGCGCCAATGAGGTTGGCAAGCAACGTCGCCCAAGTAGGATGGTTTTGCAGAATTTGCCCGATTCCGGCTCTGGCAACCGAGCCCAGAAACCCACCCAAGCCAACCAACAGGAAGAATTTCATTTCTTCGAGCCGGTCAAATCCTCATCGATCAGGAATCGATTTCTTCAGCAGAAGAGATTTCTTCGTCGTCCTCATCAGGTTCCTCGACTTCGGCTTCTTCCGCAGTGTTGTATTTTAAGACTCGGCGGGTTTGAGGGAGAGGAGAGAGGCTCACAATTATGAATCTGCCGTTTAGCTTTGGCTCGTCGTCGGGACGACCAACTCCGGAAAGATCCGAAATGGCCTTGCGTACAACCTCCATCCCAATATCCACGTGCTCCATTTCACGACCTCTAAACATCAAGGTTATCTTGAGTTTGTTTCCCTGATGGAGAAATTTTTCGGAACGACGTAATTTGGTGAGGTAATCATGAGCCTCGATGCGAGGTCGAAATTTCGCTTCCTTGATCCTTTTGGCAGACTTTTCCTTGTTCTTCTTGTTCTTGCTTAACTCGTACTTGTACTTGCCGAATTCAAGAATGCGACAAACCGGAGGTTGCGCGTTTGCAGCCACTTCTACCAAGTCAAGGTAGTGAGACTTGGCAATTTTCAAAGCCTCTTCTGGAGGCATTACTCCTAGCATCTCGCCATCCGGGCCGATCACGCGCACCTCACGGGCACGGATCTTGTCGTTTTTCCTGATGAAGTTTCGGTTGTTTGACCGCTTGTTATTTTTACCACGTGGAGAGGGTGCCATGTGGTTAGTTGGATTTATACATATTCAATAAAAGCAGGAAGAAGGGTTTTGAGGGTCGTTTATTCTAGTTATTCGATTGATTTGCAAGGATTAATTAAGGTTTTGACCCATCACAAATTAAAACTCTCTCCGCAACTGCAACTGGCCTTGGCATTGGGATTGGCGAATTTGAATCCGCCGGCAACCAACTTGTCGGAATAGTCGAGCGTGGTTCCACGCAAATACAACGCCGTCTTGGAATCGACCAATATTATTGAGCCTTCGGATTGAACGAAGAGATCCCCCTCCTTTCCAGAGGTTACGAATTTCATCTTGTAAGACAATCCGTTGCACCCCCCTCCCGTTATCCGAATTCTTAAAAAATCACCCTGCCCTTCACGTTCGATCAATTTCTTGATTTTCTCGGCCGCTTGGGGAGTCACGCGAATGAGCTTTTCATTCGCTTCCAACAACCCACGACCTGTTAAATTCACATCATTCACTTCTTTAGCCTAGCAAGTAAAATTGGGTGTTTCAATCGTGACGGCATCACTGGGACTTACTTCTCGGGCGGGCATATCCGCGTGAGTCCGGTGTAAAAAATCGCGCGAACTCTTTTGCGAGATTACAGGAAGTTCCTCCGTCAAGAGAATCAATGAAATTCTCGGCGTTGCCAACCAGGTTGCCACTTTGATAAATTCTGGAGTAAGCAGATTTCAGGATCGAAATATCCTCTCTCGGATAATTTCTTCTGCGCAATCCAACCAAATTGAGTCCGGATATTTCGTTTCTTCCGGAGAGCAATACTTGAGGCGGAACGTTCTGGGAAACTTCTGCAAGTCCGCCTATCATCGCTCCCGCGCCTATCCTCACAAACTGATGAACCGCAGCTCCTCCGCCAAGAAAAACGTCACTGCCGACTAGAACATGTCCACCCAGAAGCGCTCCATTCGCCATAATGACGCGCTCACCCAGATGACAATCATGAGCTACGTGCGAGTAACCCATGAGGAATGAGTTCTCCCCGACCAAAGTAACTCCGCCTTCTTCAATCGATCGATGGATGGTCACCCCTTCCCCCAACCTTACCATGTTTCCCAGAACTGTTTTGGATGAAACCGCAGGATCAAATGAAAGATGCTGCGGTTCACCCCCTACAACCGAAAAGTGCCCCACGATTACCTCTTCTCCAAGAATCGCATGTTTTTTGATCACGGCATGGGACTCGATCCGGCAATTTTCGCCCATCTCCGCACCAGCCTCCACGTAAGCAAACGGACCGACCCGGCAACCCGCTCCCATCTTGGCCCCTGGCTCCACCAGAGCGTTAGGATGAATCTCACAAAGATGACTCATTGACCTTCCTCCTCTTCGAAAATTTCCATCTGTGGGTCACGGGCCATTCCATATGCCTTCACCAATCGAAGGATTTGGAAGACACCTCTAGCCTCGGGACCGTTGTTTCGAAGAGTTTGTCGAAACAGATTTTCCAAAATGGACCTCAACGTTAGAACCCCGTCCACACCCAAAGACTGCAAATAAGAGAGCACGGAAGCCATTTTTTCGGCGTTTGCTGGGAGTGCAGGAACAACGAGCAATCGCAGAAACGAACCCATGCCACTCTCCGCCAGTTCAGGACCAGGATTGAAACATGCACTCATTCGATCCTGATCAATTTGTTGCTTGAAATACTTTACCTGCCGGGAATCACTGCTCATGTCTGCAATTGAAAAAGGCGTGTTCGTCCAACCGAGTATCCCCACAAGGGCTGCATGTACACGATTCAAATCTCCTGAAAACAACCGAGTGCCAGGCTTCAACTCATTTGAGGAAACTCTCGGATTCATAACCGCAATCACAGGTAAAGGGTCGATTCTCCTTCGATTGTTTCGTTCGGACAAACCACCCGCTTGTCGTACCAAAAATCCGTTCGATTCAAAGTAAGCTTCCACCAATTCCTGCTCAACCATGATGACAACGATTCATCAATTGCCGATTTTTCGAGCTCCTACCGATTCCCACGCTTGCTCGACCAAATCGAGATCCGAAACTTCGCCCTGATACGCCTGTCCGATTTCCTCCAACAAGACAAATCTCAAATTTCCGCGGTCGACCTTCTTGTCCGATCGCATGGCATCCATCAGGCGATCCATTGCCAAGGGTTCCTTCAATCGTGTAGGAAGTTCGTAGGTTTCTAGCGCGTCAAGCAATCTCTGTTCCTCGAATTCCTGCAAATGACCAAGCGAGCGAGACAATCGCCACGCACAGACCAAACCCACGGCCACCGCCTCCCCATGCAAGTATTCGCCATAACCGGCCACCTTCTCTATTGCATGCCCGAAAGTATGACCGAGATTAAGCAGGGCTCGCCCACCATCGGAACCTGCCGTCTCACGTTCGTCACCTTCTACGGTGGCGGCTTTGTTGCCGCAACATCTGTAAATGATTTCTCCAAGTCTGGAACTTGCGCAATCCAAGGGTGGACTCATTGCAAGTAGGTCATCAAATAACGAGCGATCCCCAAGCAAGCCATACTTGATTACTTCCGCCATGCCCGAGGAGAATTCCTTGGCAGGCAAGGAATCAAGGAGTTCCAAATCCGACCATACACCGGATGGTTGATGAAAGGAACCCACAAGATTTTTACCAGCAGGTAGGTTTATCCCGGTTTTCCCCCCGACTGAACTATCCACCATTGCCAAAAGCGTGCTTGGCATTTGATAAAACGATATTCCTCGAAGGTAGGTAGCGGCCGCATAACCTGTCAAATCCCCGATTACACCTCCGCCCAGAGCCAAGACGAAACCGGAACGGTCAATTTTGGAATCAGCAAGAAAATTCCAGACAACAGACAGATGATCCACGGATTTTGTTTCCTCTCCCGCAGGCAGTACGAGCGAGGGAAGAGGACCAGTCACTCGATCGCAAAATTCCGGGCACGCATCGATTACGCCTTGATCGATTACCACCGCACCCCTGATACCGGATGAAAGCTCCTGCTCCCTCTTGGAAATAAAGTCATCCAGTACGCCACGACCAACGACAATTTGATATCTTCGAGCTCCAAGCTCGACCCATAGGGAGTTCGGGTTCGGGTTCATCGCAAAAAGTTCAGGTTTGCAAGGTGTTCACCGTTAAAGATCGGCCTCTACCAAACTATTTGGAAGCAAACTTTCAATGTATGAATCCACTGAGAAGGGTTGCAAGTCATCGGGCTGCTCTCCCAGTCCAAGATAGTAGATTGGCACACCTATCTCACGATAGATTGATACCAGGGCCCCACCCTTGGAAGTTCCGTCAAGTTTTGTGACTACCAGTCCCGTCAGGCCGAATTTCTCGTGAAAGACCTTTGCCTGAGAAAGCCCGTTCGTTCCCGTGGAACCGTCAACAACGAGCCAAGAATGATGCGGAGCTTCTGCGTCTCTTTTTTGAAGAACTCTCTTTAACTTGGCGAGTTCGTCCATAAGGTTGTCCTTCACGTGCAAACGTCCTGCCGTATCAATCAAAAGATAATCGCTTCCTCTGGCGAGCGCGGCTGAGTAAGCGTCAAAAGCCACGGCAGCGGCATCGGCTCCATGATGCCCGCTTACGATTTCAAGCTTCAATCGTTCCGCCCAGCTTTTAAGCTGTTCGGTTGCGGCGGCGCGGAAGGTATCGCATGCTCCAAGTACCACGCCACTTCCAGAATTGGCCAAGGAGAGCCCAAGCTTGGCGCAGGTGGTGGTTTTGCCCGAGCCATTCACTCCGATCAAGCAAATGACCTCCAGCCCGCCACGGGACGATTTATCGAGTTTGCCCTCCGCTCCATCCAATGTTCGGGAAAGAACCGATCGGGCGATATCCATGGCGTCGACCCCTCTCTTGTCTTTGTCATTCCGAATGGACGTCTGAATCTCATCCAACACCTCCTGAGTGGTAACGGGTCCGAAATCACAGGAGTAGAATGCTTCTTCGATCGCAAGCAGGTCCTCTTCACTTAACACACGCCTACCGACCAGACGATCGAAAGCCCCTTGCAGGACGGCGGATCCACGTTGCAAACCAGACTTGAACTTTGAAAGAATACCCATGTTATGCTTCAGTCAACCAAACCGCACTCAAACGATCGGTGAATGCTTTCATTTTGGCTGAATCAGGAGAATACAGCAAGAAAAGTCGAGCACTTGACGCGTACAGCAGTCCTGCTCGGTGTAAGTTTGTACGCTTAGGATTATCATCCTGTCTGAAAAATCCCAACTATCGGTTACGAACCCTCCACGATCATTCAGTGGAACTTCAAGATAATCAGGAAAACCACTACTTTTTTGCGGATTCCCGTAGGTATGAATCAATCTTTTGCGCAAGGCATGCCATTGCGGACGAACGACGTCATCGAAGAAAAAGTCCTGCCATCCCGCTTCCCCCTGAATCAAACACAGTTCCAACCCTCCATTGAGATTGAACTTGCAGGTAAGTTCATAAGCATGTCCGTCCCAGCGAACGGGAGACTTCACTAGATTGGACTGCAATTCTCTGTACCCCAAATATCCGGCTGATTCCAACTTCAGGATCGTTTGGTTACGATCATCCCCTTTCTCCAATGAGGCAAACAGACCAGCATCATCGAGCGAGGGAAGTCCAGGCGATTCAGGAAATGAGTTTTTTTCGGCAAGGACGTGGGATGCAACGACCAGGAAGCACCCGATCAATCTTCCGCGCAAACTAGAGAGCATGATATATCCGCTCCAGAGCGAGCATTGCATAGCAGGTGACAAGAACCGGATCCTTTTCCCACCATCTGCCGGAATCGTTTACCCAATATCCGTCCTGGTTCTGGTTGTCGAATAGACGGACACTCAGATCTTTCTTCCAATTAATTCTCTTGCCATCTGGGCCGGGAAGATAGTCGACCCCGGAAAGGGAAAGAGCCTTCGCCATGGTGTGGTAATAGTAATACAGACCTTCCAGGCCCATGCCTGGATTTTCCTCGATCGAATAATTTTCGGACAACCATTGATTGACCGTGGCGACTCTTTCATCCGAGGGATCCATTTCCGCGTAAATAAAGCTAAGGAGACCAGCATAACTCATACTTCCATAGGAACGCAGCGATACTTTCCCCCCCTCGGCATTCCTTTCCCCAGCCATGCTCTTTCCTGGAAAATAAACGAATCCTCCACGATCCTCAGGGTGCTCGCTAACCCATTCCTGTTTGTTTTCTGCGGGTAGGTTCTGGCATTTGGAAACAAAACCAATGGCCGCTTCCCAATCCAAGTCAATGACATGCCCCTCTTTCCCGTCCATGATCTTTTTGGCGTAGTAGAGCGCTTCCATCGCAAGGTGAGTGTTGGAAAGGTCGGAATGCGCCCAGGTCGAGCCGTATCCAATTCCCCCGTCGAAGAGATTGTCACTAATTCCCTTACGGTCAAAATCCGACTGTTGATTTACAATGAACTTCCGTGCCGAATCAATGATTTCAAAATCAGCCGGATTCTTCTGCTGCAAGAAGGCAAGAAGGCATAGGGAAGTATTGTAGGAAGCCAGTCCTTTGCCATAGATTCCTCCATCGGACTGAACTTTGGTTCTAAGAAATGCAAATCCATCGCTCATCGCAGTGGAGTACTTTTCTCGCGCCTGCATGACCGGGTGCCCCATGGTGGCACGCAAAGCCAAGGCTGTCAGAGCCGGATAATCCTCGTTTCCCCAGTAACCGGAATCGGAATTCTGCTGGCCGTGCAACCATGCAAGCCCCTTGTCGAGTGAACGCTCGATTTCCAATTTCAAGGAAAGGGATGGTGTTCCGTGGACTGAGATGACGAATATGGACAAGCATAGCTTTAGCCGGAAAAAAAATATTGGGGGTTTCATGTGATTCAAGGGATTATTCAGACTTGGGAAGGATTTGCATGCTTAATCGCACTTTGCTTTCAATCGGGGGCATCATCGAGGGTCGGGCAACCCAAGAATCATCGGAATGACTGTCTCGATCCAGGCTATTGATAATTGCAACAGGGTCATGATAAACGGCTAGGATCGATCCATCCCTTTCGGCAAGATAAACGCCTTCAATGGTACGAGATCCTGTAAATACGAAAGGTTGGGAATCAAGGGTGCGGTCTGAAATCTGATTATAGATCAAGGAAGACAAGGGGCGTGAGATTTCCGTACCATTGTTTTCCCAAGTTACTGAAACCAGAATTTCATGTTCGGGAAATGAACCTGTTTTCCTATCACCTTCCACAAAGGAATCCTCGAACAACCCACGGAACGGTTTGACGCGAACCAACAAAAGACAAGCATGTATCCAACGCGGAGGAATCTTTGTACGAAAGAGGGATTCGTGAATCTTTCCCCCTTCATGAACCAATGCATATTCAATGAGTCCGCTCCTTTGGTTGCACAATGCGTTCAGAGAGAGTGTGTTTGTCAAACGATCGATCGTGACTCCACCAAAGTCAAATTTGCCGCTACCAAGATCAATTGCATCGGGAAAACCTGTTGCGTTCATCTCCAGCCCTTCGTTCGCATTGGAGGCAACGAAACCCGTAAGGAAGAAAAATAACAAGGTAACGAGTTTACTTTTCAGATTCATGCGAATTGCGGAAATTACAATTACCTTTCAAATGAATGCAATCAGGTCAAAACTTCAGTTCATTTTAAACAAAATTTCCGTTCGGTGCTTGCTTGACCTTTAATGTTCTGTATCGATAACCTAGAGTTATCAAGCAACACCACCCTACACAGCCATGGACGAGGAATCCGAATTCGAACAAGACCCAGAAGAATTAGTAGAGGAAACCGTGCCTCACCTTACTGACGTACCTCCGCCCGAGGGTGCGTTTGGCAAGTATCTTCGCGAATACCGCCTTCTCAACAGCCTGCTTTTATCTCTTGGTACAATTGTAGGCATTATAGGCTTCATGCTCGCATGGACTATTATCGTACCCGTGGGGGAGGAAGCTGGCTCCGATTTTGGCGATGCAGGCGCGCCGGCCCAGCAACAACAACAGGAAAAGCAAAAGGTCGTCAAACTGATGCAGAGGCAGAAAAAAGCCCAACCCACCAGCCAACAGACTTTCAAGACGACGGCGGTTTCCGATATTTCCCTTCCCGATTTCAACGAACTTGACGTCAAGGACCTCGCTCCAGTCATTGAAGCGGCCCCTCCGCAAATGACCCAGACAACCATGAATAACCAAGCGATGAAAAGCGCTTTGAAAGGTGTGAGTCTGAGCC
Organism: Opitutales bacterium; assembly: GCA_038152055.1. GTDB lineage: Bacteria > Verrucomicrobiota > Verrucomicrobiia > Opitutales > Seribacteraceae > Chordibacter. Next base: position 17,691 of record JAYOWQ010000022.1, read on the forward strand.
TGCCGAAAGTGATGCAACAACGATGCGACCCCAAGAAAAGGATGGAACGCTTGCGTTCCGGGGGCGGGAAGCCCTCCACCGAGGAAGCGATCATTAGAGGGCTAGGGTGGTTGAAGGAGGTACAGGACGAAGATGGCGGATGGGGTCTCAAGGACATGAATAACGAGGAAAAACCTTATCGATACAGAGGCGACCCCAAGCACAGGGACGGAATGACCGCTCTCGCCCTCCTCGCTTTTCTCGGGCATTGCGAACTTCAGGATTCGCCTCAATTCGGTCCTACCGTACAAAAGGCAATCAATTTCATCACTTCCACCCCACCCGACAAATTAGCCAATCGGGACGAAAGCGGCACTTTCCTGGGGCTCAAGGGCGGCAGTACTCATGAGCTTCAATACGCTGCATACTCTCATGCGATTCGCACTTATGCCCTTTGCGAAGCATACACCATGACGAAAATCCCCAAGATCAAAGAATATGCCACCCGGGCCACCAACCTGATCATTGAAGGACAGAACCCAAACGGTGGTTGGGGGTATGGATATGGTCGTGGCGTGGCCGCATCCGTAGACCTTTCGCTGTCCAGTTGGTGCGTACAAGCGCTCAAGGCAGCCGCCTTGACAGGCATTCAGTTCCCCGGACTTGACGGGGCAATGGATAATGCCATTTCCTACGTTAAGAAATGCCAGGAAAAAAATACGGGGCGCTTCATGTACACTCCGCAAGGCAACGATTCTGCCAGATATGGAGGCCCTGCCAGAGGTTCAATCACCGGTGCAGGAATCCTTTGCCTGCAAGTATGGAAAGAAGCGCAGTCATCCGAGGTCAAGCAAGGTCTTGAATTCATTGTGGGAAATCGTCTGGTCGACAGTTGGAATAAAGTCGATGCTTACGAGTGGTATTATCATGCCCAGGCATGCTTTCAATCAACCGGTGCCTTGAGTGGTAAATATTGGCGGGAATGGAATACGAATTTCCAGGAGGTTGTGGCCGCCGGGCAGCAGGATAACGGAAGATGGGAACTCGGACTCCACTTTCATGGGGAATCTGCGATTTTCAGACATGCATTGACCGTTCTCATGCTTGAAGTTTACTATCGATACGCTCCTATGAGCAAAGTTTGATAGATTCCTATCTGCCACCCGACCTCTCGATACAACCATAATAACGCCATGAAAAAATTCCTTTCTTTCGTCCTTGCATGCTTTTGCACTCTCCATGCTTCTGGGGAATCCGAAAAGCCCGATCGTGAAATCATCATTTCAGGTAATGACGCCATGCAATTCGACGTTAAGAGTTTTGAGGCCGTGGCGGGAGAGAAAGTTCGTTTGATTTTCAAAAACATTGGCTCCATGCCCAAGATCGCCATGGGCCACAATTGGGTCTTGCTCAAACTTGACGTCGACGCGCTCGCTTTCGGGCAAAAGGTTCTGGCATCGGGTGGAAGCGCTTCAAATCCTCTACCTCAATCGCTACTCGGTCAAGTTATCGCTCACACGGAGTTACTGGGTCCGGGCGAATCCTCCATCTTGAATTTCCAAGTTCCGAACAAAAAAGGCGAATATGAGTATGTTTGTACTTTTCCCGGTCATTTTGCGATGATGCGCGGCACCATGGTTGTAAAATAACGGACCGTCTTACCTCTTGTAACGAATTATGCCAAAAACGGCCGCACAAGAAGCCGATACCCTGCAAAAAGCAGCCACGGAAGGCTCCATAAGGCATTTTCTCGCCATGAGCAGAATCGAAGGGCCGGGTTGGTGGATCGGGGCGGCTAGCCTGAGTGGTGGATCCCTTGTCGGATCGATTGCTTTGGGTTCGGGAATGGGAACAGGGGGCTTGTGGGTTCAATGCATTGCGATGCTTCTCGGGCTGTTCACCCTTTGCGCCATCAGCCAGATTACCCTTCATTCGCAGCAAAGTCTATTCGCGATCCTCAAAAACGAATGGAATCCATCGTTGGCATTGTGGCTAGCAGCTTGTTCGATCATAACGAGTTTTGCATGGTGTATGCCCCAATTCCGTCTTGGAGCTGAAATAACCGGTTCCTTGCTTGTCCCCTTCTTGGACAACAAGGGGGGAAAGGTACTCGTCGCCCTACTGATGCTTGTCTTGTGCATGACCTACTCTCTTATATACGAAAAGCGAGGCTCTCGCTCCAAGTTTTTCCACTGGAGTATCAAGAGCATGGTTCTCGGCATTATCGTGGGTTCCACTTTCTCCCTCCTTGCAGTTTTTTCGCAATCCAATCTCCCGGCTATGCAGATCCTTGAAGGATTCATTCCCACTGCTAAACTCTTCCAAGATCCAGCCTGCGTTTTCATTCCTCTCCTCGAGCAAACCGGAGCAATGCAGTCGTTCTGGGAAAACATAATCGTTCAAAAACAACAAGACCTTGTTCTTATTTGCCTATCCTCCACTCTTGGGGTCAATCTTATGTTTGCCTTGCCTCTGCTCCTTTTGGGAAGGGGATGGAGAAGATCGCACGGACCATTTGCCAAGTTCAACCTGTTCACCACCGCCTTTCTGCCTTTTGCCATGGTATCGGTCTGCGCAACCCTACTCTCGGCGATCGCATTTGCAGATGGTTTCACCTTGCCTGCAAATCACTTGAATGATGCCCCTCGGAGTATCGAGGAAATCGATCCTGAAGCCCATTCCCTACTCGTACTTCGACTCAAGGAAGAAATTGGTAGCAACGCGTTTGAAGAAATGCCCCCATTTCAGCAAGAAAAGGAGATCATGTCCCTACCCAGAGAGGACCTTGCAATCGCATCATTGCTTGCACGCAGTAGTGTAGAAAACTGGATTCTAAGGATATCTTCAATTGGAGGTGGTTACCTTTCCTACGTCATGGGAGCAACCGTCTTGCTTATCGCTCTCTCCACCATCATCATCCTTATGGTAATTAACGGACACTTGATATGCGAAGTGATGGGCAAGCCGCACCGTGGACCTGTTTTTCAATCTGGTTCCTTTGTACTTGCTCTGGCATCCGTCGGTCCATTCGTATGGTCGGATCAAGGCAACTGGGTGAGCGATCCTTCCTATTTCATAAGTTTGGCAATCCTCCCCTTTGCCCTGCTCTCAGTACTTTTGATTCTTAATAATCGCGATATCCTCGGGCGAAAGATACCTCATGGAACTCTTGGTTTCCTACTTAATCTTGGGACCGTATTCTCCACGCTCGTTCTTGGTACGTGCGCCACTTATCTGGTTTGGCATCACAATTGGGGACCCTTTCCAGTCGGACAGTTTCTCATTATTTTAATTGGTATCTTACTTTTGATTGGACACTTTTCCCTTAGAAGCAAAAAAATGAACCAGCGAATCAGCGGTCTCGAAAACAGAATTCAGAAATTGTCCGAAACAAAAGGTCGTTAGACGTACCATTCCTTACGCTTTCACTTCAGCTCATTGGCAAACATGAGCTGGGCTCAACCTTCTTCAATCAAAGGAACCCAAGTCCTGACTTCCTTGCCAGGTCCTCCCCGGGAATGAAGGATCCATGCCTGTCCAGTCGTGGTGTCGATTTTAACCAGTCTTTTATATAAAAAAGGCTTCGCATCCTGAGAGTAATATTCTGCACTTATTAACTGATATCTTCCGTTCTTGGAGGCAACTCCACCAAAACTGGGTGGCGGCGGAATATTCCTAGGCAACTGGGGAGGTACGGCGATATGTTTTGGGAGCTCCTTATTCTGAGCATGGGCAAAATCAACAAATAGCGAAAGCGTGCATAAAAGAGAAAAACAGTAAACAATCAGGTGCAAATTCATATCGACTAAGAATCAAGCTTATTTATTTCCATGGTTCAATAAATTTAATACTCCTTGAGATTTCTAATTTATTTCACTTGATATAATTCAAAAAAGCTCCGCCAACCTTGCCCAAGTTGACGGAGCTAAAACAAGCCGTTAAGCTCTCATTTGTGTGATACTAATTATAATTATAAAGTGCAATAAAATATTTTGTTCGTTTAAAAGTTTTTAAAAAAACGACCTTCTATAAAGCATTTACCTAAAATAGTGCATGATAAGAGGAAGTCCTAATCCTGAGAATCGAGTTGAGTGAATTTTCGATTGCTGACCATGGATCGATTAACTAATAATGAGGGCGATCGTTATGGACTTCTTTTCCAACCCAGCCCACATCCTAACTTTTTTGCTTGTTTGCCTTCTAAACTTTTTAACAACAGGTTGTGGAACTCGTGGTGCCAGTGTCATTCCTGACGCCCCCCCGCCCTATCCGACTTTTCCAATGCCACAGGAAAGGTACCAAAACACTGGAATTTACGGTGGTCAATCGTTTCCGCATACTACCAATTACGCCGCAACTCCTAATCTCCCCATTGTTCCTCAGCAACCAGATCAGGAAAGCGGTTCCTCCTATTCATACAAACCACCTGTTTCTCAATCTCCGTTTCCTTCAAATTCAAGTTCCTCCCAAACCCGGCATCACAAACCTTCTGCTGAAGGCCCTAGATTCACCCTTGTGGCAAAAGGCGAGTTATGGGCACTGGCGCAAGATGAGCAAGGTAATGAAATCGAGTGGCTTAAAATGAAAGCTGGTGACCGAGCCTCCTTATTTCATCCTGATGCAATGATTCTGACCTGCTCATCAGGTGACTTGTTAGATATTGAGGACGCGAACGGAAAACCAATACCTTTCGCACCCACGGAAAACGGTATTTCCATAATTCGCTTGCCCGCGAATTGAATATATCCTTCATCCCCTTACTGGGGCGATCAAGGATCCGGCATTACAAGCACTGACGGGGCATGTTGCAGTTTCACTTTAATCTCAGTGCATTTGCCGACTGAAAATTTCATGGAAATCAAGCTCCAGTCATAGACTTCACCAGTCTCCTCATCCTCAATCGAACGACGAAAGTCCCACAAATGTTCATTTTGTGAAGTTAGCGACTTTCCTTCAGGTGGCCCGAGTACTTCTTGCACCTCCCATCTGTTTCTTCCCAGCAACAATAATTCTAAATTTGATTTTCGGTAGATTTGGCCGAAATCACCTGGAGCAGAACCTGATTCAGTAAAAAAGCTCGACCCCTTGCCGAAAACTGGTTTTCGCGAACAACTCGTACATAAGATCAATATCGATGCAAGAGCCCCCAAAAACGGGAAATGGATCGTCATTATATTCATATTAACGTGGGAGTGGCGGAGAGAACGGGATTCGAACCCGTGGAGGGACGATTAGCCCCTCACCGGTTTAGCAAACCAGCGCATTCGACCACTCTGCCATCTCTCCAAAACTTCACTTAGATTAAATTATTTCCTGATATCACGTAAACCTTAAAACGCTTTTATCTTAGGCTAATCAACGAATGATTTTCTGCAAGGAAGCTAAGTTTCTCTTCGCCATTTCATCCCCCCGGAAAGACGCAGTCTCGAACCATTTCATGGCCTGGCCTGGATTCTTGGATACGCCCTTCCCTTGCAGATACATCAATCCAAGATAACGGGCTGCTTCAGCATCGCCAAGTTCTGCTGACATCTCAAACAATTCACTAGCTTGCCGAAGGGTTCCAGAATCACCCTTTTTCCAATACAATCTCTTGGCTTGCTCGCGTAAGTTTTCAGCGCTCTCATGATCGGATGCACTGGATTTTTTGACAATGGAATCAATTTTTTGAATTCGTTTGCCCATGGAGACGTTCGATTCAGGGAGATGTTCAAAATCGCTATCTGCGACTCCATAAGAAGCAGGAGGCAAAATCATCTTGGACTTTCCATCAATCACAGATCGTGTCGCTTGAGGTAAGGCATCCACGAGAAACTTGTCTTGCTGAATTTCGTCATTGTCCGCCTGAGTCAAATCTTTCGTTTCTTCAATATCACTGGAATCAGGCGATTCGCCCAGCAACGCATTTTCGATTTGTTCGATTCTGAGCTTTGCTTCGGGAAGCCCGAGCTCGGCTGCTTTCTTCGCAAAGTCCAATGCGAGTTCGAGCTTTATGGGGCCAACTATTCCTTGAGCATGAAGGTCCGACATCACCAGTTGAGCCAGACCAAATCCACGATCGGCGGATGCCTGAAAATGTACGAGGGCCATTTCAACGTCCTGATTCAATCCTGTTCCTTCAAGAAAGCATCGGCCAAGATAGTAGTGGGCAGCTGGTAAGTTCATGTCCGTGGCTTTTGTTAACCAATCAATTCCGGACCGAATTCTCTGCTCTGAATCATCACTGGCATCCGTCACTCCATGTATTTTTATTAAACCTATCTGCAAACTTGCGAGCGAATGTCCGTTCCTTGCGGAAGCTTCGTAATAT
>JAYOWQ010000023.1:0-23661 GCA_038152055.1 Opitutales bacterium
GATAAAGAGACTAGTGGGGTCATGGTCGTGGCAAAGTCGGAACTGGCCCACCTTTCACTTCTTGATCAATTTGCCAACAGGGAAATAGCCAAAACATACCAAGCTCTTGTTTGCCGGAAATTAGAGGGGCAGGGCGAATATAAACATTCCATTGGCAGACATCCCACGGCTCGGGTAAAAATGACAGTCTCGGAAAAAGGAAAGCCCGCTTGGACAAAGTGGAAAAGTTTGAAGGTTTTGGGCGATCGATTCTCTTACGTTGAAGGCGTTACAATGACCGGAAGAACCCATCAAATTCGGGTACATTTTTCCGCTGCAGGGCATCCATTGGCGGGTGATAGAACTTATGGCTACAAGGCGAACAAGGGCGATGAAGATATTTCCCGGGTAATGCTGCATGCTTGCAAGTTGTCTTTTGAGCATCCAGAATCCTGCCGGAGAATGGAGTTTTCTTCCCCCTTGCCTGCCGATTTTCAGCAATGCCTAAAAAGACTGGCGGGATGAGGCAAAGAGCTACGAATTAATTTGTTGTTTGGGAGTTGGGAGACAGTGAAGCCGTAATTTGGGAAAAGGCATCGTCAACATTATCCACAATTTGAAAGAGATTTACATCACCGGGAGAAATGACTCCCCATTTGATAAAGTGATCAAAGTTGATCAAGCCTTCCCAGAATTCTTTTCCATATAAAAAGACCGGCATTTTCTTACGTAACTTGTTGGTCTGCGAAAGGGTCAAGGTTTCAAAGAGTTCATCCATGGTGCCAAACCCTCCGGGGAATACCACGATAGCTTTGGCATGATAAAGGAAGTAAAACTTGCGAAGAAAAAAGTAATGGAATTCAAAGGACAAATCGGGGTCGGCGAAAGAATTTACGCCCTGCTCAAATGGCAGGCTGATTCCTAGTGCAATTGATCTTCCGCCGGCTTCCTTTGCCCCTCTGTTTGCCGCCTCCATCATGCCAGGACCTCCTCCGGAGCAGATGAAGTACTTTTCTTTCCCGGGATTATTTTCAGACCAACTCGTAATCATTTTCGAAAGTTCGACTGCTTGGTCGTAGTACTTGGACAGATTTTTTATGCTGATCAACTTTTGCAATTCAGCAATTTGAAAAGCCGATCGTTCCGATTCTGCCGGAAGGGAATTTTCGAACTCGGTTAAATTTTTCTGAGCGATGGAGCTTGGCTTTGGGCGGGCAGAACCAAAAAAGACAATGGTATTCTCCACGCCTTGTTCTCTAAGACGCGAATCGGGTTGTAATAGTTCGCATAGCACCCGAATTGGACGGGCATCATGACTGTTGAGAAATTTTGTATCGTCGTAGGCTTTTGGTGGTTGATTGCTCATATCTGCATGATGTTTCCGAATATTCAAAAGAAAAGATTAAATAAAAATTAAGAATTTTCATTAAAGAGGTCTATGTAATGTCCGATTATCAATTGTAGCCAAACGGATGTGGCCTCAAATTAATTGATTCAATGCGCAGGAGGTAGAGTTGAATCAGCGATATTCATTTAACAGAATACTTGAACGCTGTGATTAACTTCCAAGATTTTTTGCAAAAAGAGCCACTTGACGATCATGATCATTCAGTTGATCCCTTGGCTTGTGATTCAGAAATTTTTGTCTTTCCCCAAAACCCAATGCAGATGAACCCATCCAGGGAAGAAGTCGGGAGATGGGTGGACAAACTCATGCATCTAGCCAGTGGCAACGAAAAGCCTAAAAATGCAAGTTTGTCAGGATCCGAGATTGATAAACTTGCTCGGGTTCTTGTGGACAAGCGCATTGTCTGATAATTGATTCGGATGAAGGGATTTTCCTTTTCCTTCTGTGGCGCCCTGATGGTCGTTCTTTCATGTAGCGATTATATGAACAAGGAAAAGACCATGGAAAAGGATCCTGTCGATTCAGATGCGAAAAAGGTTCTTTCGGACGCACTTGCCTTTCGATCCATGACTTTCAGAGATAAAACCAAACTTATGGAATTGATGTTAAGGAAATTTGAAGAGGACTTTGATAAACCCTTGCAATCATACCCTTCAATTACATCAGACCAGGTAAGTTTTGGTAGAGATGGACTGCTTTATAGAAATGGGTTCGCCGATCCATTTACCGGGAAGGTCGTTGATCGATATTCGAATGGAAACATTCTCTCTGAACAGTCATATTTGAGAGGGATTCCGCACGGAAATCTGTTCAAAGGACATTCGAACGGAAACCCGTCCATGCGAGCATTACTAAATAAAGGAACCCTTGATGGCGTCCAATCAAGATGGTGGGAAAATGGAAAGTTGCGTGATGAGCAGTTTTGGGGCGGAGGAAAGTACCATGGAAAGAAAACTTGGGACCAGAATGGCAGACTGATCAGAGAGGAATTTCCCCCGCCTTCTTGAACCGTTTCAAGTCGGGCAAGCGAATTTCAATGATTCTATCCAGGTATTTACCAAAGTCACCAGCACGAATTATGGATAGGTTCGAGACTGCCGAATTCCTCTCAATTTCTCGTAAGGCATGAAAGGCAAGGTCAGAAAGATCATCAGGGCAAACGATAGCCAGGTATTCGGCCTTCAGTTTGTTTATGGTCGTATGAAGAAGATTTATTAAATTCTCCTCGGATTCTTGATTCCAAGCATTGCGAACATCAATACCCAGTTTTAAGCTAGGTACCCAGATGTCACATTCGTCCGTACAAAACCTGCTGATTGAGGGGATGTTTCGAGTTTTTAACTTGTGCTGACAAATGTGAATCAAATCCATTATGGTTGCCGAATATCCAAGGAGAGAATCCTTTTCTCTGGAAATCAAGGAGCTTAGATATTCAACGATGTCACCACGATGGAGCACTTGTATGCGCTCAAGGGCAAAACCTCTAAGTTTGCGATCTGGGAAAAGGGTCGAAAGAGAAAGGGTCGGGCGATTGAAACCTGCCTTGGTCATATGATTGTCCCTTTGAGAGAGCAAGGCATCAAAATCGTTGGGCATTTCAATTTTGTGAACACGCAAATCATAATTTCCATGCTTGTTGGATAGCTTGACCAGACTTTCGCGAATCCAAATTGCAAGGAGCATGGCATCTGCATTCTCTTGAAATCCAACGGTTTGCATTTCACTCGTTTTCTTCAAGAAAGATTGAGATGCTTCGGAATTTATATCGTATAGGTTGGAGTTACCTTTGATAACCTCGGCTAACTCCACAATGAGTTTTTGGTCATCATGCCAGTCTCTCCGTCTCCTATGATAGATTGGTACGCCCAAGTTGGATGCACTGGGTCGACTTAAGCGTTTATCATTTAATGCCACCGGGAATATTATTCTTGAGAAGACATGAAGATAATCCTTTAAAGACAAAGTGTTATTCAGTCAAAAACCTTCTTCTGTTGACATTGATTTGTTCAAGATCTTTCTGATCACTCTATTATTCTCCATTTTCTTTTCTCGAGATGCTCTTGCAGAGGGTGAAATCGACAAGAATGAAACGAAAGATCTTCCTCTTGATATCATTCGAGTGATCAAGCCGGGAGTTTTTGACTGCCGGGTGGCTGATTATCTAATAAGAATGCGTGCATGGGGAGTTGGATTTCCTGATCGTGGACAACCCATGTATCTTGATTCGCTCTCGTTTACTGAAAGTTCTTTAATCGGCGCTACTTTTAGAGTCCAAGTTAAGCAGGAATTTGACTCAAACAACATTAAGTTGGTCGATATACTTTTAGGACAGGACGGAACTTCATTCAGTAGGCTCGCAATCGCACAAGGTTTTGGGTGGCACTTGGAAAAGGAAACCAACAGATACGGAGCTTTTGTTATGGCTCAGATGCGAGCCAAAAGAAATAATTCGGGAATATGGGGAACGGGACATGACTTTCTGTCTCTTGTGAAAAATGGGCATGCTGGCAACCTTGGCCCAGTTATGCCGTCTCTATTGGGGAATCAAGGCATGATCCCGACCATTCGATACTGGGTGACAAGCTTTGGTAAGGTACACCGCCCCGGATGCTCCTTTTACGAAAGGGGTCGAGGGGATTTGACGAGCCGGCCGGTTGGAGAAAACTGTAGAATTTGTGGAGGTACTAAGTAGATTCCAACCAAACCCGTTACAGCTTACACTATGAGAGGATTGCTTCAGCAAGTTCCTCTTTTGACTTTAAGCCGACAATCGTTTGAGCGAGTGAACCGTTTTTGTAAAGTAGCAGAGTTGGAATGGATTGAACGCCGTTTTCCTGAGCCAAGTCAGTATTTTCGTCCACGTTGACCTTGTAAATATCTACCTGATCGGACATTTCATCAACAAGTTCCTCAAGGATCGGACCGAGTGCCTTGCAGGGCCCGCACCATGGAGCCCAAAAATCAATCAACTTGGTCTTGGAGTTTGAAGAGATGACTTTTGCAAAACTCTCTTTGTTTAAATTTATCAATTCACTCATGTTTTAAGAAAATAAGTAGGTTAGAAGTTAAGAAATACCAAGACTGTAAGCGCAACCGCACCTCCAAATACCAAAATATCGAAAAGAAGGAACAAAATGCTTGGTTTTGTTTTATCGGCCGGTGAATGCTTTTGAGAGGCAGACTTCTTCTTGCCTTTTTTTTTGGTTTCATCGACACCTGCATCCTTGTCTTCATCATCTACGGGATCCGGAGTTGGGAGAGACGGTGGGGGAGGTGCAGTTGGTGGTGCTGGGTTGACGGAGGCAGCTAATGCTGGACCAGGGACGGGCGAGGGAGGTGGCAGTGGAGCGGCAACAGGAGAGGGAGGTGCTGCTGGGCCAGAGAAGGGCGATGCCGTAACTTTTAACTTGGGGGTTGCATTCCCTGTGGCGACGGGGGTTCCAGGGACTTTGAGTTTTAAGGCTGGAGGAGGTGGAGTGACGGAAGAACTGCCGGGATCGCTCATTTTGATGTCGTGCTAGTTACCTGTGTTCTTGGATATGATGTCAGACAACTCCTCGCTGGAAGTCTCTTCCAGACGTTTCCCTCTGATTGAAAGGTCCTCCATGGTTTTAAGCAATGTTTCGGTCATGCGATCATGGGTTTCTTCGGAGCCTCCGAGGATTGAAAACTTGTCAGCCTGTGTAATTCTCTTGTGGCCATCCGTGCAATCAAGGCCTAATCCGAGAAGGTGAGCCATTACCTTGGAATCCTTGTAAGGAATTTGAGGCATGAAATTTCTTTTCTTCATAATTCTATTATAATTGTGAAAATTCAATTGAGTCAACCTATCAGCGACAGAAGGAATTCAAAATCAAAAGCCAAACAATCGAGCGCCGAGGCTAAACTCAAGGTCGTTTTCCTTGCGTGTTACTGTTCTCTCGCTGAGACCCAAGGTCCAAACCCAGGAATTTCCTGGACGAAACTCTAAATCGATCGACCAAAAAGGAATCCTGTCCTCTTGAAGGTCGCAGACACTCTTGACGCGAGCGAGTGATCTTTCGCTAAGTAGCTTGTATAATTCAAGACTAAGGAATTCACCTTGATCCAAGTACCGATAGTAAGACGCGCTAAAACGATGGAATCGTCCGTCCCTTAAATTAATCTGAGCGGATTGCCTGTATTCCTTGCCCGTATTCGGGTTGATTTTTGAACGCAGGTCGAAATCGATCCATCCATTGGGAGAAAGTGAAATTTCAGCGAATAACGGGTAATGCTCTGATGATAGACTACTTTCTTGCTTCCAAATGTCGTGAAAAAATCTGGCCGTAATCAAGTTTCTCGAACGATTTTTCCATTTGCCGATCAGAGCATGCTCCCATCCAACTCGCAAAACTTCATGTCGCTGGATATTTTCTCCGTATTGATGATCGAGTAAACCAAATGGTTCGAGGTTCAGGTTATTTGAATTTAAAAAATAGGGAGATCGAGCAAGCGTAGTCGAACCTCCAAGAATAGAGGATCTTCTATGTCCTATGGAAAAGTGCATAAGGTGTTTGATTTCGGATATTTCCCAAGTCTCACTGTAAATTGGAAGATCGGCATGCAGGGTAAAAATGAGGTCGTTGCCCCATTCTCCAAGAGTGCGTGATTCTGCAAACTCATTTAATTCGTACTCCTGATGAAGGAAGGAATACGAAGGGATGTATCTAACCCCATTTGCAAGTGAAATGGGTTTCTGCAAGGAGTAAGCAAGATCGAGACGGTTGGATTCGCCGACTACTGAACCTCGGTTGTTCAGGGCGGAGGCATTTCTGTATTCAACCAGCATGGAGTGATAGATTGCAAAGTAGGGAACCGGTCCGGCGTCCAGTTTGAATTTAGGTTGATTGCGAACCATGCCATGATGATGGTTCAGTTGTTCATTGGCTAAAACCGATAGACTGAAATCATTGCCCTCATAGGTTAGTTCTCCGAATGAATGATTTAATTGGCTCCCCTCGAATTTGGATCTACGGAAGTCTCTGTAAGACTCGGAGTCACTATCCCAGTTTATTTGAGAGGCCAACCTCCATTTCTCATCTTGACGAAGAATCGTTTTAAATCTCGAGTGGCCACGATCTTTCGGGACAGGGATTCCACGGAGATCGAAGCCTCGGTCATTTTCTTGATCACGTATCCAGCCGATTTCAAGGTCAGTTTTGGAAAAACCTACTTTAGCAAATTTCTCGTAGCTAAAAGTGGGAGAAATGAAGATACCTCTTTGGTTGTAGGCGGAAAACTCAATGGAGGTGGTTAATTCGTCGGAGTATTCTCTTTCCAGTCGAGTGCCAAGATACCATCCCAGATTGGACTGCTTGCCTGCCTTGATATTGGTACGGAAAGCTGCTTGCCGGGTTCTGTGAGTAAAGTCGGGAAGAGCCGAAAAACTGGCGCCACCCCAATTAAGCTTGTTTTCAGTGAGCTTGGCGAGACTGGTATTTTTATCATAACTAAAGAAACCTACAGAGAAATATGGGTCGGAAATATGCGGCTCATCCGGAAATAACTTCATGTCTGAAGCAGTGTAATTATTGTCCTGAAAAGAGATCTCCCTTGCTTCGAAGATCAATGAGTGAAAAGCACTACGTACTTCGGTCGCGCGGTAATTCCCAAGCTCAAGGAAAAGCTCGAGAGATTCTGCCAATATACGAGTTTCCTCTGATGTGAAGACTACCGAACCACTTGCTTTCACCAAGCTGGCGTTTCTTTCCCAACGCAAGTTATTCGCCAGCAACAGGAAGTCCGAGGTTTGTAACCGCACCTTTCCAGATGCCAGGAGAGTGGAGTTGTCATCCAGATAAATGATGGGATCGTCGCAATCCAAGTGAACCCCAGAGGAAGACGAGAGTGTCTGCCCTGCCACCCGGATGAGAGAAAGGCAAAGTATGCATGAGGCTGATAAGATAAAGCGAGCCACCCTCAAGCAACATGGCGATGTGATCTTTTTCGACAAGTAATAAATGAATCCACTTTCCTATTGTTCTTTATTTATGGCGCATTCGGCTCATGATGGGGGAGTGATCATTCAAGAAAGTGAGATGGAGGCTATTGTAGGCGGCCACTCCCACAATCCTCATCAATGGTTGGGTATGCATTTGATGGGGGAGGGGCGTGGTGTAGTCGTTCGGGTGTGGGATCCGGGAGCCAAGGCAGTGAACTTGATTGAACAAAAAAATGGCAAGTCTCATCGAATGGAAATGATACACCCGGACGGATTTTTCGAACTGGTCTTCAAAAGACGAAAGAAATCCTTTTCCTACAAACTTGCATCCATTTACCCAGGAGGCGAAAGGCAATGGCAGGATCCGTATCATTATCTTCCAACCGTAAGCAATCTTGATATGGAGGGCTTCAATGGTGGTTGGGATCGCAGGCCTTACCATCGCCTCGGAGCAATTCCACGATGCTTGGATGGTGTTGATGGGGTAGGGTTTGTTGTCTGGGCTCCATCCGCCCGATCCGTCCATTTGGTTGGTGATTTCAATCACTGGAACCCACATGCCCACCCCATGCGTTCACTTGGTTCTTCAGGTTGTCGAGAATTATTTGTTCCTGCTGCAAAAATTGGGGACAAGTATAAGTTTCGCGTATTGGGGGCAGATGGGATACTTCGTGAAAAGACTGATCCGTTCGGCTGGCGTTTCGAACCCCCTACGGGAAATGCATCGATTGTTCAAGATCGTTCATCAATACGTCCCAGTAGCTTGGACTCGAGAACTTTGTTGCCACGAGAATCTCCGGTTTCCATCTATGAGATGCATCTGGGGTCATGGAGACTTCATCCCATTGAGAAGCGACCTCTCTCTTATTTGGAATTGTCTAAGGAATTACCTGGTTACTTGGCAAAACTGGGGTTTACTCATGTTGAATTTCTTCCACCCAGTGAATATCCTTTCGGTGCATCTTGGGGTTATCAGGTTACGGGTTATTACGCTCCAACCTACAGATATGGCACACCGGAAGAGTTTTCCATTCTGATTGGAGCTCTTCAAGATTCAGGAATAGGGGTCATTATCGATTGGGTGCCCGCTCATTTTCCTGCTGATGATTTTTCTTTAGCTCGTTTTGATGGCACATGCTTGTATGAGCATGATGACCCTCGCATGGGCAAGCACGCCGAATGGGGCACTCTATGTTACAACTATGGTCGCCCGGAGGTTCGCAGTTTCCTGATTGGTAGTGCCATTGCTTGGTTGGACCGATTTGGGGTTGATGGTTTTCGTGTAGATGCTGTGGCATCGATGCTTTATCTCGACTATGCTCGAAAGGATGGCGAATGGATTCCGAATTGTTTCGGCGGAAACGAAAATCTTGAAGCGATTGATTTCATCAAGCAATTCAATCAGGCGATTCACGAAGAGTTTCCCGAAATCATAAGCATTGCCGAAGAGTCCACCTCCTTCCCAAAGATTACCGACCCTCCTGCAAACGGAGGTCTGGGTTTTGACTTCAAGTGGAATATGGGTTGGATGCATGACGTTCTTGACTATTTCTCTACTTGCTCCGACGACAGAAGGCATAGGCATGACAAGCTTACTTTCGGGGCAATTTACCAATTCTCGGAAAATTTCGTACAGGCCTTTTCACATGATGAAGTCGTACATGGAAAGAAGTCCTTGGTAAGTAAAATGAATTTTGCTTACCAGGAGGATCGTATTGCGAATTTACGGGCGCTTTTTTGTTTGCAGTGGTCTTGGCCGGGTAAGAAAACTTTATTCATGGGAAGTGAGTTCGCCCAGTGGTCGGAGTGGAATTTCGAGTCTGAGGTAGACTGGGCTCTGTTGGATTTTCCATTGCACGAAGGGGTTTCAAAACTTATCGCCGACCTCAATCACCTCTATGCCAATCACCCAACTTGGTCTATGGTTGACCACGATGGAACAAAATTCAACTGGATAGACTGTGCCGATTCCGACAGGCAGACGCTGTCCTTTTTAAAATTTGGCTTCTATCCGTCTGACACACTTTTGATCGCTTGCAATTTTTCCGGACAAATGGTTCATCGTGACTGGGGATGCCCTCACTTGGGAGAGTGGGAAGTTGTTCTAGATAGCGACTCACCTCATTATGGTGGGTCCGGTTCGGCGGGAGGATCTCGGTTTTCAGCTTTTAACGAAAGCAGGAACGATCAGCCATTCGGCTTATCCTTTGCGGTCAGTCGTTGGAGTGTAAGGATCCTAAAGTTTAAAGAATGATTGGTATGATCTTACTGATTTCAAGTTAAAGAATACCTGCCTCTGAGAAACTGTAATAACCATTTTGATTGGGACAACTTTCAGGTTCTCCAAGAATGACGTGATCAAGAAGAGCGATATCGATAAGCTTGGAGGCATCCAGGATCTTATGCGTCACTTTAAGGTCGGCGGCGCTTGGAGTAGGATCACCGCTTGGATGATTATGAGCTAGGACGACTGCGGTTGCACCGTTGCGGATAGCTGGTCGGAAAACCTCTCGGGGGTGAACAAGGCTACCAGTAGCAGTGCCGGAAGAAATTACTTCACAACGAATCAGTTTGTTTTTGTAGTCCAGGCAGAGTACCCAAACTTTTTCCACTGATTCAGTACGAGATTCAGCGTACAGATGTTGCCAGACCTTGAGAGGTTCATCCAAGGGTTCATCAGCGATTCTGACTCCCTCCATCATTCTTCTGGATATCTCAGTCTGAACGCTTAATTGTAAAGCTTTAACTTTGCCTATGCCAGGGATCTTGCGAAAGTCAGTCGCGTCCCATCGAAGCAATCCTGACAGGGAACCTGCTTGCTGGATCAGGAGGTCGGTCATTTCGAGTACGTCGTGCCGAGTCGTACCGGATCGTATGAGCATGGCCAACAGTTCTCTGTCGGAAAGTGATCGAGGACCAAGCTTTTCAAGTCTTTCCTGGGGGCGTTCACCCGTAGGTAGATTCTTGAATTTTCCTGTTGGGAGACTATCTGGCAAAGTTTGAGAGTACCGGGGGAGAGAATGATTATCTGGGCAATTATCTTGGTAGGTCGATATCCACATAGGTGTCTCGCTTGCGTCGACTCAACCACTTTCTCTGTTCTTCCGATTCAATTCTCGATGCAAGCGTTCGTTCGATATCTTCGCGAACCTCACTGAGCGGAAGTGTTCCAGCCGGTTTCTCATCCAAAATTTTCAAAATGTAAAAAGCTACTTTTCCTGAGGGACCTATGCTGCCGTCTGGTTTTCTTTCAAGCAAATCAACTTGAAATGGAGAAGAAACCTCTCCTCTTTTCAGACCAAAGGCCTTCTCCCGGATTTGGTCGTTTCGGATTTCCGATTTTTTGACCATTACCGCCCAATCCCCGGATTTCTCACGGAATGCGCTATCTCCGTTATTGGCAGCAAAATGCTCAAAGTCATCGCTTTTGATAATTTCGTTTCTTAAGGCCAGAGCATTAGCTTCTATGGCATCAACCGATTCATGACTTTCGGTTTGTGAAAGCACGATCTCTCCGATACGAATTTCTCTCTCCGTTTGAAATTGTTGCAAATGACTGTCGTAATACTCCTCGACCCGTGCCGGACTAATCTCCTCCCGCGCTCGTTTTCTTTTGGCCAACATGTGCATGTGCATGATGTTTTCCTTAATTTTCTCACGATATTCCAATTGTGATTGCCCGTTTCCCTGAAGAACTTCACGAAATAACCTTCGGTCACCATTGAAGTCCTCAAGCAATCTCTTGTTGTATTCCTGCTCGATGTAAGAGTCGGGAATCATCATGCCGTTTTCTTCAAAAGCATTGATGGAAAGAATGCGTTCGATCTTTCCATCCACGAATTCGCTTGCTCGCTTAATCTTGTCAACTTCGGAGAAGTTCAGGCCATCCATATCCCTTTCAATCTCACCCCAAGTGATGACTCGGTCGTTAATCTTTGCAACGACGCGATTGATTTCCACAAGTTCTTTTTCAGAAGACGAAACTGGCGCTGAAAGTAACAAAAAGTAGGCTAACAGAACGCCCGATGAGCGATAGGATTTTTTACTTGGTATTCCCATTAATGTGAATCTTTAGAAACTTGATGATTTCCTTCAACCTTAAAGGAAAATTCTTTTCACAAAGGCAGGGTAAGTGGCCCGCCACTCTTAAATATTTTGATTCCCTGTTCGGGCCCTTTTGCACATATCTCAAATACAGGCTGTTCTGTTTGGTTTCCACCCTATCGAAACCAGCCTGCTCGGCAAGGCAACGAATTTCAGTCTCATCGAGCAAGACTTTAACGCACTCGGGTAAAGAGCCGTATCTATCATTTAGTTCATTCCGAAAGTCTTGAATTTCACTTATTTCAAGAAAACTAGCAAGTTTCCTGTAAGCTTCTATCCGTAAACGTGGTTCCGCAATATAGGATTCAGGCAGAACGGAGGAAAGAAACATCTTGTTCTGACTCCCCTCATCCAAGCCTTGTTCCGAGTTCCGAATGAAATCAATTCTTACAGTAGCGGACGGCCGTAGTGATAACTCCTCTCCTCGCAAACGGGACACGCTTTGACGAAGTAATCGGCAGTACAATTCGAATCCTACCCCGGCAATATGCCCACTCTGCTCGCTACCGAGTAAGTTTCCGGAACCTCTTAGCTCAAGATCGCGCAGGGCAATGCGAAAACCTGCTCCCATGCTTTTAGATTCTCGGAGGGCGGATAATCTTTTGCGGGCTTTGTACGAGACCGGGTTGGCATGATTGACGAGTAGATAAGCATATGCCTGACGGGTAAATCTCCCAACTCTTCCACGTAATTGATATAATTGAGAAAGTCCGAATTTATCGGCTCCGTCTATAATGATTGTGTTGCAGTTTGGTATGTCCAGGCCTGACTCGATAATCGTCGTACAAACCAATAAGTCCATTTCGCCGGCGACAAAGCATCTCATGACCTCCTCGAGTTCTTCTTCCGGCATTTGACCATGACCGACGCCAATTCTGAGATTTGGAAAATCCAATCTTAATTTTTTCGCAACGGACTCAATTGTCTTTACCCGATTGTGCAGATAAAAAACCTGCCCTTTTCTGCGGGTTTCCGTTTCGATCGCTCGCCTTATGGTTTCTCTGTCGCCTTTGACTACTTCCGTGCGAATCGGCCTGCGTTCCGATGGCGGGGTTTCAATTGTACTTAAACTACGAGCTCCAACCATTGCAAAATAAAGAGTTCTCGGTATGGGCGTGGCGCTAAGTGTAAGAATGTCCACATTGCTACGAAATCGTTTGAGCCTTTCCTTATGTTCCACCCCAAACCTTTGTTCCTCATCTATCACAATCAAGCCAAGATCCTTGAATCTTACATCGTTGCCCAACATTCTATGAGTTCCGATTAGCAGGTCTACCTTTCCTTGGAAAACATCTTCAAGAATTCTTCTCTGTTGTCCAGTTGTTCGAAATCGACTTAAGACTTCGATTTTTACAGGAAAGTCTGACATCCTCTGGCAAAAGGACTGAAAGTGCTGTTGGCACAGAATTGTTGTGGGAGAGAGTAGAGCTACCTGCTTGCCATCCATTATGGCCTTGAAGGCTGCTCGCATGGCAACTTCGGTTTTCCCGTATCCGACGTCCCCGCAGACTAATCGATCCATGGGTTGTGTCCGCTCCATGTCTTGCTTGACCTGGCGAATGGCCGCGAGCTGGTCAGGAGTCTCGGTGTAGGGAAATGCATCCTCAAATTCTTTTTGCCATTGGTCGTCTGTGGGGAAGGCATGCCCTTGCTCTGAATCTCTTGCAGCCTGCAACCTTAGCAGGTCAGCCGCTAGATCAATGGCCGCCAGTTCGGCGCTCTGCCTCACTCTAGCCCATGATTTGCCACCCAGTTTGGCTAATTTTGGTTTTGCCTTCTTGAGCCCGACGTAACGCGAAAGCAAGTGAGACTCTTGCAGCGGCACGTGAAGGAGAATGCCATCGCAGAACTCAACTGTGATCGCTTCCTCTTGGATGCCGTCCTGATCGATTTTCCCCAGGCATTCAAACAGACAGACACCGTGCTGCAGATGGACAAGATAATCACCTTTGATAAGTTCGGAAAAGTCCAAGGCCTGATCAACCTCTCTCCTCAAGGCAATGGCCTTTCTTGTTCGCAATGGTCTTCGGCTACGCTCTCTTCCCAAAATCTCACGGGCGGTTGCCAAAACCATCCCTTTGCTCTCAGTATTGATGAATAAGCCAAATAAATCGTTGATTGAACTTTCGGACTGATAAATGAATCCATCACGCAATCCAGCCTCAATGAAACGAGCGCCTATGTTCTGGAATTGGTGTTGATCGATCAGGGATTTGATTCTTTTGTTTTCGGAATCCGTTCCAGATGCTATGAAAACCGAAAATCCTTCTTCTTTGTACTTCTTGAGTTTTAAAAATAATGAGCGGGAGTCTGTCTTCAAGGTGCTTTCGATTCCCCAATCATTAGCGTTGGCAGGGGATTGCCCAATTGGATCAACCAAGCTGCTTGCTCGCACTTTTAGTTTTGGAGAGTGTTGGAATATTCCTGCGCCTGCGTCAATTTCACTTGCGGAAAGAAAAAAGTCACCCTGGCATGACGCTCTTTCCCAAGCCATTGAGAGATTAGATTGTTCCGCCTCTTTGGAGTCCGCCCTATGTAGGGCGAGGGGGTTGGAGAGAAGATATTTCTCTGATTCTGGGAAAAACCAAAAGACTCGGGTGGGCAGGTACTTGAAAAACTCTCCTGATTTTTCTCGCGTGTGAGCTTCCGAGATTGAAGAGACAAGAACGGAGGAAAGCGTTTCACTCGATCTTTGAGAGGTGGGGTCAAACCCTCGGATGTCATCGATGAGGTCTCCGAAAAAGTCTATTCTAACCGGATGGTTTCCATTAACTGGGTATATGTCGATCAACCCTCCACGGACCGCAAATTGGCCAGGTTCCTCACAAATGATTTCTGACGAATAATCAAAAGCGTCTCCCAGGATTTCAAGTAGTTTTTGAAAAGAGTATTTTTTGCCTCTCTCCAAGAGGATATCGCTCTTTTCCTTTTGTTCTATAACAGGACATGAGCCAAGGATCGCATCAAGAGTTGTGGATATGACCATGCTTGATTCGTTTCGGTTTCTTAGTTCCGAGAGAATGGACAGTCTATTGCAGGTTCTTTCGAAGAATTCTGGATGGTCTGTGGAAGGTGTGCGGTCAAACAAGTGAAAGCTGACTTTTTTGCTTGTTAGGGTTTCGCTAAGAGCGGCTACGTCTTCCCCTAGTTCTTCCGCTTCATCTAGCGTGTCACCGAGTATTATGCAGGTTGATCCGTCATACTCGTAAAACATACTGGCCAAGAGTGGTCCGTGACACTGACTTGGAAGATTGGCTAGGAAGAGGGATTGCTGTGTACTAGGAAGTTCGATTCTTTTCACGGAAACCAGTAATTATCTCAGGATTTTCACGCATTTTGATAAATGCCAACTTGGCCGCTCGCTCCTCTGCTTCTTTCTTGCTTGC
Source organism: Opitutales bacterium (assembly GCA_038152055.1). Taxonomy (GTDB): domain Bacteria; phylum Verrucomicrobiota; class Verrucomicrobiia; order Opitutales; family Seribacteraceae; genus Chordibacter. Next base: position 14,840 of record JAYOWQ010000023.1, read on the forward strand.
TCCTTTGGCTCGCGCCAGAACGCGTCCATCACAGCAAACTTCGATGTTAAAGGTTTTGCGGTGGTCTGGTCCGCTAGAAGAGACCACTTTGTATTTGATTTTTAAATTGCCCCCAAAAGATTGGATGAGTTCCTGTAACTGCCCTTTGGGGTTGAAGGAAGAAATAGAGAGGGTCAGAGTTTGTTCGAAAATTGGAGTCCAATTGAGAATTATTCTCCGTGACTCCGCATAGCCTCCGTCCATTAAGACCGCCCCCAGTAATGCTTCAAGTGCATCCTCGAGCAATGATTCCCTGTATTCATTTTGCGAGTTTCTTTCGGAATTTGCGGCTCGCAGATATCGATCAAGCCTTATGCTCTTGGCGATCTTGGATAGGTGGCTTCCTCTGGCTAGCAACGCCTTTTTCTTGCTCAAATCGCCTTCGTTGTCTGTCGGAAATTTTTCGAACAACCACGATGCAAGCACGGAGCCCAGAATGGAGTCTCCAAGAAACTCCAGGCGTTGATTATGAAATTTTTTCGTTTCTTGAATATGGAAGGAAGGATGGGTCAAGGCCTCCTCCAACCATTCGATGTTTGTAAAATTGTAGGCGATCGAGGCCTGGAGGTCTTCCAAGGGGGAGGTTTCAGCACTCACTCCAAAACATCAGTTTATAATTAATCCTTTATGGAGAGGAAGCGTTTGATCACCTCATTTGCGAATCCACGATAGGCTAGAGCTCCAGGGCTATCCGGACTGTATTCGAAAATGGTTTGCCCGAAACTTGGGGCTTCGCTCAACCGAACGTTGCGTGGAATTGCAGTCCGGAAAGCTGCTCCGGGGTAATGCTTGTTCACTTCTTGCCAAACTTCGAACGACAAACGGGTACGGGGATCGTACATAGTCATTACGATGCCTCCAAGTTTTAACTCTGGATTGATCCTTGCAGTTTGCAATTGTTCGATAACGCCAGCAATTTGACCCAGCCCTTCCATGGCTAGATATTCGGATTGTAGGGTAACGACTAAATAATCAGCCGCGCACAAAGCGTTCATTGAAAGAAGTCCAAGAGTTGGAGGGCAATCGATTAAAATCACCTGAATACCATAGTTTCTTTTGAGTGAAAGAAGGGATGATCTTAATTTTACAAGGTATTCGCTTTGACCACTAAGCTCCAACTCTGCAGCAGCCAAGTCGAGCTCGGAGGGCACGATCCACAGATTTTTTCTGCGACTCGAGACCACCCGGTCAGCGAGATCGGAACCTGCTAGCAAAGGTTGATAAACACCAAAGCCCGGTTTTTTTTCAAGTCCAAGGGAACTTGTCGCATTTCCCTGAGGGTCCATGTCGACGATCAAGGTTGGTATTCCAAGCAGGGATAAACAATGCCCCAGATTTACGGTTGTGGTGGTTTTCCCCACACCACCTTTTTGGTTGGCAATGGCAACTGTGATGGCAGGCATGATCAAGCGCTCAAGAAGCCAACGAATTAATCCAGCAGGAAGCAAGCATAATCAAGGGCGGATTAATTGCTTTCCATCTAATTTTATCAATTTCATGCCTTCTGCAAAGTCGGGTATCGAGGGAATGCAGTCAAGATGTCCGTATGACTCGAGCAGGTTCCACTCCACGGAATGCAGTCCCGCATGCAGGCTAAGGGCGCTTGCCCCCCCCAGTCGGGGATTTATTTCAATTAGGCGCAGTTTTCCACTCCGGTCTACAAGGACTTGGGCCAGACAGTGCCCGTGGCCACCCGGCAACCTACTGAAAGTACTTTTAAGCGAATTTTCCCATTCTGGATTGCGAAAAACCTCAGTTTTGTGGGATTCGCCATCGACAACATGTTGTCGCCACCTCAAAAGGACACTCCGGCATGAACCGTTTCGATCGATCCAAGTTTCAGCCGTGAACTCGCTTCCTTCAATGAAAGGTTGGAAAATTGGATCTCTTAAATGGGCCGCGTGACGAATCGCATCATCCGTACTTAGATTGAGGCCAATGTCCCTTGCTCCTGCTCCATAACGTTCCTTTACTACCCAACGACCCAAGGAAACTTTGGAGATTTCGCATTGTGTCGAAATTGCGGGAACTACGTTGTCCTTCCATTTTTCATAAAATTGCAACTTGTCTGAACACACTTGAACGAAATGGGGGGCCGAGACCCAAGTTATAATTCCGTTTTCTAAAAGAAACTTCTTGTGTCCAGACCAGAATTGAAGTTCACCGTCGCGCGTAGGAAGCACGTGAGTGACTTCAAGTTTTTTTAGTTCATCGACTAGTGTATCTTTGGTGAGATCATCGATCGCGGGAAAACGAGCGAAGCGCTCCACGATTCCGGCAGCAGGGCAGGAAAGGTCGCAGTCTGCGCCTATTAATGTTGTCGATTGATCAAACCTTTTCGCATCTTCCAATACAGAATTATACAAACCAATTTTTGCAGAGACTGAAGAAAACAGAATCTTAGGATGTTGGATTCCAGGCATCAATCCTTCTTGCTGGCATATTTTTCCCTGAAGCAGGCTGCCAAGACTGCATCGACCCATTTACCATTCACTAGAACGTGCTGGCCCAAAACGCCTTCGCGCTCAAACCCTGACTCCTCTATTGCAGTAACATGGGTCGGACGATGTGCATAAGCTTCGGTAGTAAGTTTATTCAAGCCGAGTCGGTCAAAAGCCAATTCTTTGATCATAGATAGAAAAATCTTGAACTCCTTGCGATAGAGCTCGATATCCATGGCCCGATCATTATTTAATAGAAATGAAACCTCGCCTCTCTTGTCGTTCCAGTCAAGGTGTACGATTCCTCCATACCCAATCATGATTGTATTCTTGCAGAAACGAACAAGGATTTGATTGGGAGAAGGGGATTCAAACTCAGGTTGAATTACATTCCTGAAATAAGCATCCTGAGCTTCGGAGGTTAAGGAATTCCTTTGCCTAAGGCAGTCGATTTGAGCATTTCTCCACAACCTGATTTCCTCCGCATCTTCCATGCGAATGGAGGAGAGATGGTACTTGTAACGCTCAATTCGCAAGCCTTTAAGCAAACGATAGCCAGTATCAGTCATATTCTAGCAGTTCTCCAGGAATTGAGCCAGGCTATGGATTACATGGGTCTGTTGTTCGTCAGTCATACTTGGAAAAAGCGGTATACTAAGACAACCTTTGTAATATTCCTCTGCTCCGGGGAGTGAAATACGACCGTTGATTTTTTCAAAATATGGGTGCCTGTACAAAGGAATGTAATGAATTTGCGTTTGAATTCCGGCTTGTTTCAAAAATTTGTGAGCTTGGTTGCGTAGTTGTGTACTGGGAAAATGAACAACATAGAGATGCCATGAATGGCCAGCTATGAGTGGGGGCAACTTAAGAAAACCGCGGAATGGATACTGGCCAAGTTCCTGATTGTAGCGAATCGCGAGGTCTTGTCGTCGCTTTATTCTCTGGTGCAACCTTTTGAGTTGTGACCTTCCCAATGCCGCATGCATGTCGCTGAGCCTGTAATTCCATCCAAGGTCTATCTGTTCATAAAACCAAGGCGTAATATGATTTTCATCATAGGGGCGCTTGATACCGTGCGAGCGCAAAGTGTATAATTTCTCGGACAGATCCAAGGAGTTGGTGGCAATGGCTCCACCTTCTCCACAGCAAAGATGCTTTACGGGATGGAAGCTCAGGCAGGCAGTTTCGGTATATTCGCAGGAAGCGCTACGAACTGTTTTTCCTGTCTCGTTCACTTTGGAAGAGAGGATCGAGTGCGATGCGTCTTCAATCAATTTGAATCCGGAACGCTCTGCAATTTTCTTGCATTCGTCCAGAGGTGCGGTGGCGCCGCTCATCGAGACCGGAACAACGAAATTATTTTTCTTCAATTGAGGTTTGTCTACTTTTTGAATCTTATCCTTCAAGGAATCGATGCAGATTAATCCAGTGCAAGGATCGACGTCGCAAAATTGAACGCTTCCACCAAAATAGCGTATTGCGTTCGCAGTTGCCGAAAACGTAATCGCAGGAACCAAAGCGATGGATTCAGGGTTCGCCTCAAGGGCGGCATAGGACAGGTGTAAGGCAGCGGTTCCACTTGAGCATACCACCACTTTCTTAACCCCTAGGGTATCCTGGAGTGAATCCTCGAATTTACTTACTTCCGGACCTTGAGTGAGATAATCCGATGCCATTACCCTGCTTACGGCATTAATGTCACTCTCGGTAATGTCCTGCTTGGAATAGGGTATGGTGTTCATTTGTTGATCATCATAACCTAATCTTCCCATTTGAATATGCCGAGCACAGATTAAAGGAAACTTACTTGCTACTGGATTTGAGGCGTTTTAGGATTATGATTCATGAAAGTCGTTGGCTCAGTGATTGCGCGCTTAGGCAGTAAACGTCTGAATTACAAAAACTTACTTCCTTACAAAGGAGTTCCATTAGTTGTTCGCGCACTCAACAAGATGGTTGAATTCAAAAGTTTTGATCAAATTGTAGTTTCCACGGATAGTGAGTTGATCGCGCGCACTTGCATGGAACTCAGCGGAGTTGCCGTACTTCGTCGCCCTCCTGAACTTGCGTTGGACACGACCCCTTCCATACCTGTGTTCCAGCATATTGTTGATCATTTTCCGTGTGACGTTCACCTTAATTACAATTGCAACTTTCCGGAGTGTCCCATCATGGTTTTCGAGCAAGCCATTGATCTTGCTTGCCGACACGACGAATCCCTTTCGGTTCCCTATGCGGTTTGGGCGCAAACGAGCAAATGTTTAAAGGATTACGGAGACCCGTTCAATATCACGGCCAAAAAATTCGATGCCCAAGGTGTTTTTGCTACGGATATTCATACGATGGATGACCTTTTGAGCGTCCATCGGTCACATCAACCAGAACTAGCTTGGTAAAATTTTTAAAATTGGCTAAAGAATTTCGTTCGTTGATCGATTATTTACACAGAATCTATTCATTCCATGGAACATAATCTATCTTTTAAAATCGTTTTCAGGTCTGTTTTTATACTTATCTGTCTGCAAATTTCACAACCGCCATCCCTGCTCGGCTTCTTTAAGGATGATGAAGATGAAAGCCTAAAGATCTCCAAGGGTTATCTTAGCTTTCACTCTCCGCCAAAACTAAGGTTCGCCAAACTCCCAATCGAAGCGGACCGTTCCAGTCTTCTTCTACTTAGTAATTCGGACTTGAGCGTTGAAATGAACGAAATCCCGGAGAACAACACCAGTTCCGATTCCGATTTCCCCATTATTTCATATACAGACGAGGAAAATAACGAGAGCGCCATCTACTCCATACCGAGCGACTCCTCCGCCGAATCCGCGTCAATTGATTCGTTGCCCATCCTGCCCCCGGCCGACCCATTCCTCACGCCTCAGGATGATCCATTGAGTTCCGTTAACACTACGGACGAACTCATGCGTGTTTTTGAAAAAAGCGATTCTTCATCCAACCCACGTGTGCCGGGAGGATTTCAGTTTTTTCCTCCTTTTACCGTGGATCGGGGGAATTTAACCATTGGTTCAAAAGCCACTTACACCAGAAAACAAAGGTAGCAACATGAGATCCTTTTTGACGTTTTTCTTTCTCATTTCACTTTCCTGTGTCTGGGCGCAGCCTGGCGAACTTAAATCAATTGATGAAGTTATTAGGGGAATTGACGACCTGCTCGAGCAGATTGATCAAAATATCGAGCCACAATCTAATTTCCCATCTCCCTCTTCAAATTTTCCTCAAGCTTCTTCCGAGGACCTTGACCGTTCGTTTCGAGTGGAAAATGAGCTTTTTCCTCAATCCTTGCGCCAGGACCCAGATGCGAGTAACCTATCCGGTGAGATGCCCTTGCCTGGAGAACCTTTGCCCGGCAATTCAACCATTCGTTCGCAAGCCTCGACAGCCTCCGGAGATTTCAGTGATTTGAGCCTGGAAGAATTGTTGCGTGAAGTCGACATGCTTAACATGCCTGCTCCTGGTTCGGTGGGTCCAATCACGGATGCGAGCCTTGTTGATACGCTTCCTGAGTTGGTCAATCCCTCCTTGTCCACGAATCAAGGTGATATGCTTGTGCCTTCCAAAGATATAGGACTAATAGGTCCTGGTAATCAGGCTCCCACTACCCAGGGAGTGCAACCAGACACGTTTTTGGAAGATGTTGTAGTCGAGGATTACGTGGTTCTTGGAGAGGAGATTGATCTGGAACTGAAGGAAAAGATTCATGAAGCTATCATGTCTACGCGAATGGCATCTGGCGGAACCGGTAATCCTTTCGTTACCCGATCGGTTCACAAGGCAACGACCTACTGTAATCGCGTGCTTGGAAGATTGAACGCTGCAAGCTTCAAACGTTACAGGCGCGACATTTTGCTATCTCTTATCAATATGCATGAGAAAAATCAGGCATGGGTGGATGCCGCGAAGTCATATGAAAGATTTCTTGAGGAATTTGCCGCGGATGATGATTATCCTCTCGAGCAACATGAAGATGCCCCCGGTATTCCAGATTTGCATGCCAGCGTGGGTGACTTGAAAAAACACCTCGAGGGAATTAAGAGAGGAGCGCCTACAATACCAGAAACGCACATCCGCGCTGGGAAAATCTACAGGGAAATCGGTGCCACCCGCATGGCCTTGAATAAATTTTACGATGCGATTAACGCAACCCTTACGCTTCCATACAACGAAGCTTTTACTGCTGCCGAGAGAAGGAAAGGCAGGGACTTTGAGTCGCGCAAGGATGAGGAGTCGAACCAAGCTATGTTTGAGATCGCCGAGACTTTTCTTCAAACTGAAGATTACAATAATGCGATTAAGTTCTATGACCGCCTGAACCGTTTGGAGCAATTGGATGACGCTGATCGTTCGATCGTGTTGTATAAAAAAGCCTCGGCCCATTTTCGGCGTGCCTCGCATAATCTCAACGAGCAGGAAAGAGCATCTCGTATCCCTAATGCAGAGAATTCATTGAAGCCTCTGGAGTATGAGCAGACACCTAGAGCGGATTTCGCCCGGGTTAAGGAAATTCTTCGTGGGTACGGTACGCTTTTCCCGACCAGTTCCTATATACCGGAAACTCATTACCTTCTTGCCCTGGCTTATGAGCATTTGAATCAGGACGAGGAATCAATAGCCGAGTTGCTGAGTCTGTTAAGGGAGGCTGAATTCAATCCGGACGCCTTTGTTGCAGAGGAATCTCTCAAACCTCAAAGAGACAGGGATGCACAGAAAATCGACAAGATGAAGAAAGTTTGGGCGTTTTGGAAGAAAAAGACGGGGAACTATCTCGCCAATAAATATTACGAAGACGGAGAATATTTCAATGCATACAGAATCTATTCTGCCTTGAGATCGGTGGATGAGAGCCCGTTCTGGCAAGTTCCATTGCTTTATCAAATAGCGCTTTGTGAAGAAAAGCTTGGGAACTTCGTACAGGCTACCGAGACTTACTTGTCGATCGAGGATTATGTGGAATCAGGCGACTCGGCTCGCGAAGATCTTGCCAACAGCAAATACTTGAATTTCGTATTTGGGATGGCAAAGTGGAGAAGAGACCAACTTGAGGACACTCGTGAAATTCGCCAAGCGGTCAATCGCTTTGGCATTTACTCTTCACCAGTCCGCAATTCCACTGACTTTTAGTTCTGCATTCCTGTATGGAACCCGAATCAATTCTCCGTTCTCATCTGGCATTGTGCGAGGATGTCCATTCTTTGCTTTTAGAAGAGAATACTTGGCTGAAAGTAAAGAAATCTGTCCCTGAAATGGATTTCCTGAATAGAAAGAAGCAAATTGTTTCCCGATTGGAATCATCATTGGCCAGCTTGAAAAAGCTGAAGCCCGAATTTTTTTCTCCATTTGACGACTCCAAGAGACTGGTTGGTGAATCTCATTCCAAGCTTTTGCAGATTTTTTATCTCGATAGGGAAAATGAAGACATGCTCCTTAAACTCAATCAACCACAGGACCGTCAGTCTTTCCATCGTTTCACTCCAAGCAAGGAAGACATAGACGATACCCATGCCAGGCATAACCGATGATCGGAACTAATTCGCTTTTAGGGTCTTCGCTTTAATTTCGCTCGAAAGTCCTTTTGGCATACCGGCTCCACTTTCATGGTGGATGATTACCCCAGAGCCTTCTTCAACTCTTGTATGCGGGCAAACCTGGCCATCGGGCAACCACCCTGTTGCTTCAACGAGCTTGCCCTTTTCAAATAAAAGTCGAAGGCGAATTTGCCCCGTTTCATACCAGAAGAAACTCCATCCATCGAGTTTGTCGTTTGAATACTCCTTCTCGTACAATTTCATGCCGGCATGGTTCCAACTTGTGAAAACCCCATGCTTTTTGCCACTTTGGTAGGCACCTCGAAGTGAGATTTTGCCAAATGCGTCCCATTGAATGATCGGGCCCTCGCGTATCCCCAGATAAAAAGAGCACAGTAATCGGGCGGTATCATTGGCATCGTATTGAGCATACCAACCCGTGAAAGGCTCGGATGAACCGTTAACCCATTGTTTGCCGTTGCGTTGCCTGAAACCGTCATAAGGAAGCGATTTGTTGTTAAGGGTATGCCAGTCACCTTCATAGGCCTCGCCCAGAAGGGCCCGGTATAGCATGGATTCTGCATCTTTGCCAGAAGGGGCGCTGTTTGTTAAGACTGCACAAATGGAAGAAAGGGGTAGCAGTAAGAACAGACTGACACGCCGGCAATTCATAGCAGACTTATCCTATATATATACTTGCAGGGAAAGACAATAATTGCTCCGTAGGGTATGCCTTTAGATGTGGCGGAAGGAGAGGGATTCGAACCCCCGGAACCGTTTCCGGTTCAGCGGTTTT
>JAYOWQ010000024.1:0-22599 GCA_038152055.1 Opitutales bacterium
AACCTCGATCTACGGTTTAGGAAACCACTGTTTTATCCGTTAAACTATGGGGACTGAAAGAAATAGAGAAACTTATCACTAGGGGGCGGTAAAATTAAAATCGGTCAAATTATCGATACCAGAAAGTACGGATACGTCAGGAAGTTTTTGCCAATTGCCTTGAAAATCCCTGTTCTTGAAGATTTCAGGATCTGACATATCAAGGTCACTATCGTCGGAAGCATCAAAGGGATTCTTACCAAAAGAAACCTCCCAAAAATCACTTACCCCACCTCCATCTGAATCCTTTTCCACGGAAGTCAGGAAAAAGTCAGAATTATTCGAACCGTTTTGGTCAAACAAAGCATATTTCCTGACATCTACCGGAGTAGCGTAAAAAGCGCCGTTTACTTTTTCACTTTCGTAAATATAAACCGTGCGTGTCTTGATATCGGAAAAATTATCCCAACCATCTTTGACTCGATAGGATAGAGTGATTTTCACACGACGAACCTTGGGTGAAGGTGAAGACACGTTCAAATCATAAGCATATTCCGACGTGGTGAAATTCCCATCGGAAAAGAAACTTGTGTCGTTGTTGTCATTGGACAGTTCATTCTGAAAGAACGCCAAAGTATCAGTCTGATGATTGATCCTACCATACACGTGAATTTTCGCATATCCCTCGGAACAACTTTCCAGTTTGCTGAAAGTATCTACCTGTACCATGGCGTGCGTCTCACCAATTCCATTGTTGTTCAAATCAGGGTACTGATATTGATCCGCGTCAAAGGAACCGCGATCATTTGGATTTGTCAGATTAACGTCCTCGGCATAGGCACCCGGATCGACAAATGTGTAATTCGACAAGACCAATCGATGAGCGCCACCGGCAAATGCGGGAACCCCGGAGGAATTGTAATCAGCGCTCTGCGGTTGATCCGCGTACAATTTCTGCGATCCGAAAGAGGAATTCGATTCATACCTGAAGAAGTCATGAATCTCAACAGGTCCGATCAAATAGATCGTCGGGGGCACGTAATCCCCCACCTTGAGCGTTCTGCTTATAGTGAAATTACTCTCGTTACCCGATTCGTCCTTGACCGATATCCAGACATTATATCCCGGATCGTTTCGATCTTCGGGATAAACTCCAACAACTGAAAAATCATCAGGAGAAGAATTCTCGTTGTCCTTGTTTATGAAAACCGTCCATTTGTTTCTATTCTCCACCGTGTCCAATTGATCATCGATATTGTTGTTGTCGTACGCGGTTAACCCTACGAGCATTGTATCCTTTACATCATCTAGTAAAAGAGAATCCGGGTCCAGATAATCAAGGACCAGGTCTGTTCCTCCGGAAAGAATGGAAATGACTGGGGCAATGCGATCCTTGACCACCACGTGCCTGAACTGAGGCTCGGCGTGATTGGCCTCGGTATCTCCGTCCTGCACGATGTCGGAAACTTCGTACATGATGGTAAAGGTTGCGTTTGGTTCGTCCGTGGTAATTCCATCAACCTGAGTGGCGTCGCTAATCGTCGCATTATCATGCAGTCCTGAATAATAAGTACGAATGACCTGATCCGACAAATCTCCGTCAATTATGTCAAAGGCCCTCATGCTTATGGTTGAACCATTGCCATTTATGGTCAAATCGTAGGACTGTTCATTCGAATCATCGTAAGCTTCTCCAGCTTCAACGATTAGGAAATCCCCATCCTTGGAAGTTGGAGGCGAAAGAAAGATTTGTGGTTTTTCCTCATCCAGAAAGGAAATCACACGAGTTTGCTGTTCGTTTGGCTCGTTGTTATGAGAAGCAGTATAAGTGATGGTCAAACTACGCAGTTGCTGAAGGTCTTCCTCCAATTCATCATCAGGTTGATCGTACTGGGCAGATATTGTAGAGGATACGGAGACAACGGCGTCCGAAAGATTTTCGACATACACTCCAGGATCACGAAAAAACACGGTATTCGATGCGTCCTTGAACTCCAGGGCAGGATACCAAGTGAATGTTCTCCCGTATGGATCATCCGCCTCTATATTCAAACTTTCAGTATCCACGGAGTAATTCTCCTGAAAAACGTCATTCAAATTCGTTATATCGGAAAGACGCAGATAAAAACTTGAATCGTCTTCCTGAGCAACGAAAGATCCCGACGTTCCATCATTTGCAAAATCAATGCCCCCTAATGCGTTGAACATATTTGGCGGAGATGCGGGCCCAGAAAAAACCCCTCTATTGGAAATTCGGGAGAAACCATCCGTAAGGTCGCTATGAACGATCAAAGAGATGAAAGGTTCTGTCGTATCCTGAACGCTGACGGTTCTTTCCTGAGCGGAACTGGTCGAAGAGTTGTTGAAATCGTCGATGATTTCATACCAAACTCGATACGTGCCTCGTTTCCAAAATCCGATGGTTGGGTCTTTCAATACTTCGAAGATATCTCCCCCTAGAGGATCCGAAAAAGGAGATCCTCCAAAATAAAGATGGGGGATTTTTTGATTGTCTGAAATATCGGCGTCATAGTTGTCGGAAATATTGGTCAGGTTATTGTCAAAGTCTCCATCCTCATAGACTGAACCAGCTTGGATGCTGATGGAGGAATCCCCAAGTAATTCGAAATCCGGAGGAGTGGTGTCTTCTATCCGTACGATGAGGTCCGTCGAGTCGGTCTTGTTCATGGCGGTCTCGGTAGTATACCTGATTACGAGCTTTCTCCACCCGGCATCACCTTCCGGATATAGGTTGCCGTCGGGATCCACGTAATACTTCGTGGTTCCGGAATCGTAATAATTCACTTTTTCAATATCAAAAGTATTGCTTACTTCGGTCTCTTCACCATCGATATCCACTAGAAATTGATTGATACTGAAGCCAAGAGCCCGAACATCATCCGAGTCATAGTAGATTTGAGCATCCACCAGTCCGGCTAGAGTGCCTTGCCCAGGCAATTCGGTCACCGTGTGAGGATCAACAAGACCTTCCCAGGACAAAAGGGCTTTAACGTGACCCTTGGCGATCGGAACGCCTCCATCCGTGCCAACCGATTCCCAAGGCTCTGAAATACTGACGGTAATCTGAGGTTCCTGATAAGGAGAATTTTCCAATATCACAATCCTTTCGGCGGATGCAACTTGACCCGCCTTGTCGCGAACGGAATAGGTAATTCTGTACTGCAACGGGGACTGGGCAACTTGCTCGTCATTGATTTCCTCAATGATGCCTCTCATTGTAGTGCCGTCAGGAAAAGGGCTCTGCCAAGTATCCGTTCCATAGACGGATTCCTGAATGGTAACTCTCCATTCAAGGGTGGATGAATTCCAGTCGGTCGTACCTTCCAACAAATTATCGGAGGCAGTGGCTCCAGGGTCGAAAAAAGAATCCGGATCAAGCATGGTCTGGTTCAAATCGACATACAGAGGAGTCGCCCCATTGATAAGAACGACCGGAGATTCATCATCGGTTACTTGAACAAAACGGGTAACGGAATTCCCTGGATTACCAGACGGATCGGTAATTCCCTGATAAGTGATCTCATAGAAACCGGCAACTTCCATATTTACTGACCCAAATATATATTCGTCGGGAATAATGAACGTGCCATTGACTCGCTGAGAAATGCCCAAGTGACCTTCCATCTCCGACTGTGAGAAATAGTTGTCGAGCAAGGTAATCCCCGGATCTTCGAATTCGGTGTTCAATTTTCCGCTCACGGAGTGTACGGAATTTGCGGATTGACCACTTTGGACGGAAACAATGGGCGACAGGCCGTCTATGATTCTAACTTTAGGTTGTATCGATGATGAAACGGGAGAACCATCCGGAAAATTCACCCGTCTGAGAGAAATATCGGATACGATTACGGAAAAAGTCTTTTCGGATCCTAGTTCCGAGTAATCAACTACGGAGGAACCGGTCAAATCAACCTCTCCGGCAAGAGATTCCCCGTTGTAAAAAGTTGCGGTAACGTAAGGATTCACGGCCGATTGGGAACGTTTGATCTCAAAGGGTCCGTCATCCTTGAGAGGATATCCGGCTTGTCTGGACTTTACCTGCCAAAGATAAGCTCCGTCCGAATCGATGCCTCGCTTGCCTGGAAAAAGTGCGATGGATGGCGGAGTGACGACAACCTCCACAGTCCGATTAATCGTTGTCGTGGATCCAGCAATATCGGCAACCGAGTAAGTCAAACCATAAGACCCGGGCACGGCAAGATCGGGAGGATTTAGAAGGGACGCGCTTCCGGAAATATCTGCTCCGAGAAAGTCCTGGGCCGTTATCCATGGATCGAAGTGCGAAAACGGAAGATCCGTCATTTCGATACTCATGGTCGTCTCACCCAACAACCGAACGATCGGGTGTTCGCCCTTGAAAATCTTGAGGATCTCTGACACCACGGGGTCTCCCGCGATGGCAGCGGGAACATCCGGAGTTTCGGTCTGAGGCGTGGGTGCCTCCACTCCCGACGCCATTTCCATGGACTCAAAGGAAAATTCGGAAGAACTCACTTCTGCGCTTTCGATCTCAAAGAAAATTTCCGTTGCAATATTCTGGATAAAATCAAAACCACCACCTCCTCCAGTGGAAATTGCTGGTGATGCGTTCGCAACCGGGCTCGCGGAATCTGCAACAGGTTCTCCCAACTCATTGACCAGATTTGGGAAAAGTACCTGCAAGGGAGGAGGGGTGAATCCCAAAGTAAGAGCATTACCATAAGTTTGGGTAAGGTTAACAAGTTCCCCGGACTGGCTGGCAACGGTCTCCCCCAATCGATTGGTCGCAACCTGAATGGACTGACCGGACACCAAGGTCACCGGATTTCCATTGGTATCAGTGAAGTCAATATCACCTGAAATCAGATTTATACCCCCTGAAATGTCGCCCGTAACGGAATTTCTAACAGCCATCAGTTGAAACATTGTTCCGCGAATCCCCGCCGTTCCCAGGGGACTGGTGACCTTCATGCTCGATCCCTTGTTCAATTTAGGCGCCTTGACAACAAGTTCTCCAAAATCCAAATGAGCCGACAATTCGGACTTCGTTGGCTCTTCTTCCAACTTCCCGGGAGGGACCAACCCTGCCACCTCTCCTTCGAGTTGCTTGTACTTGCGTAAATAAAAACGGCTACCTGGCTTGATCGTAAACAATGCTCCGTTGGAAAAAAGCAGGGCGATTTTACCATTTTTGCCAGTGGTTAGAAGCGACTGAGCCGACATTTTTCGACCAACGCTTTTTGAATCTATCGTAACCTTGAAATCATCTATCATGTTATACGAAGTCACTTCCCCCACCACAGATGCGATAATTACACTCGATTTAACCTTGTTGGCAAAAGACTGGGAAATGCCTCCGGAGAATCCCCAAGCCCACAAGCAAATAGCAAGCCAGGGCAAATACGAGAACTTGTAATGGAAATGGGGCAGGCTGAACATCAAGACTATTAAAAGTCTTAACCTAACGAATTTCCAGATCGTTCCGCAAGCGGTTTTTGGGGATCAATGAAGAGGAATCTCAATTCCCGATTTCCTGCTGATATTCCTCGGCTGAAAGTAATTTGGCTTCACTGATTGGTTGAGATGAGCGGACGCGTATCATCCAACCAGTCTCGTAAGGATCCGAATTCACGTTTTCCGGAGAATCATTCAGCGCATCGTTGACCGCGATAATTTCCCCTGCAAGCGGCATAAATAGATCCGATGCAGCCTTGACCGACTCGACCACTCCAAAGACAGCCTTCTCGCCAAAGCGATCGCCAACTGCAGGCAACTCGACGAAGGTGACGTCGCCCAGACTGTCTTGGGCATGATCCGTAATACCAATCACACATTCCGCTCCCTCATGCCTCACCCATTCGTGATCTGAGGTGTAAAGTAGCTCATTGGGAATCAAACTCATAAGTATCTTGGAATGTATCAATTCAAGGGTTGCATCAAGGCAAAATCACACAGGTTCAAGGATTTCCAATTTTAGTGCCCGATGGGACCACACCATTCTTTGTAACTACGAGAATACCATCACGAACGAAAACGTTTTCTCCCTCGTCGGCCCATCCCTCCTCGACCCCTTTGGGGCTGAGAAACACCTGACTGCCTATGCGTGCATTCTTATCGACGATGGCATCGAAAATCAGGGTCTCGTCCCCTACTCCGATTGGCGGAAGAGAGGGATCATCGTTTTCCCCATAAAAGTCAGAACCCATCATCACCACACTCTCGAGATTGCAACGCTGTCCGATCACCGTCCTTTCACCAAGCACACAACGATTAAGAGTCGAGTCACCGATGACGCTACCCGCAGCTATCGTGCTTCTGGTTACCGAACACTTCCCAAGTTTGGCGGTAGGCAGAATGTCCGGACGATTGTAAATCGGCCGTTGGGGTTCGTAAAAATCGAATACGGGCGATTCATCGGTCAATTGTATGTTGGCATCGAAAAACGCCTTGACCGTTCCGATATCTTCCCAGTAATCATCGAAGACATGACACCTTATATCCTTTTCGCCAACCAGAGAAGGTATGATTTCCTTGCCAAAATCAGTTGAATTTCCGCTCAGGGCCTCCTCCATCGCCTTGGAATTGAAAACGTAAATCCCCATCGAAGCCAAGCATCTGTCCTCACCGCCGGTCTTTGATTTTAATTCAGGCGGAACAAGTCGGGCAATCACCTCCGGATCCGTTGGTTTTTCCACAAAGTCAACAATCCTGGATTTATCTCCGATTCGCAACAAGCCCAAACCCGAAGCTTCACCAAGAGGTACTGGCTTCGCGGCTACGGTGACGTCCGCTCCGCGTTCGAGGTGTTCCTCAACCATTTCCGAAAAATCCATACGGTATAACTGATCCCCGGAAAGAATGACGAAGACGTCATCAGGTTTGGCGTGGAAATGTATGAGGTTGCGACGCACCGCATCCGCTGTTCCCTGATACCAGTCATCCCCGTGTTCGGTTTGCTCAGCAGAGAGAATTTCCACAAATCCACGCCCGAAACGATCAAAACGATACGCATCGGAAACGTGACGATGCAAGGACTCCGTATTGAACTGACTAAGTAGATAAATTCTATTGTAGCCTGAATTTATACAATTACTGATGGGAATATCAACCAGCCTGTACTTGCCCCCAAGAGGCACTGCCGGCTTGCATCTTAGCTTTGTCAGGGGATAGAGGCGTGTGCCCCTCCCCCCACCCATGATCACACAATGAACGGCATATGGACGATGAATTTGCTTGGTATGTTTCATGGGCGGCTGAAATGAAATTTTATTCGGGCTCGCATTTGCGAGAAGATCGTTTACGAGTCCATATGTGGAAATTGAAAGTACTCCAACGGCAAACACAAAAATTAGGAAATGTGAAATTTATCACTTTTCATCAAGAATTTTTGGCTAAAAGCTACTGCTTAATTTGAATGTGAAAAATTCAGCCGAAACCCCTCTTTTCGAACCTTCGCTCGATCAATTCATCGATGAGTCGACTGAATATGATTTGATAGCCGTCCAAGCTGAATTCAGTTGTGATTCCGAAACTCCTCTCTCTGCCTATGTGAAGGTCTGTGAACAAAAGCCCGCTTTCCTGTTCGAGTCCGTGGTTGGTGGAGAACAAGTAAGCCGGTTTTCATTCGTTGGATTCGGACCTAGAAAAGTGATCTCATGCGGGCATCAGACAACCATTGTATCCGAGGCCGACAAGGCAGACACAACCCTTCCAACGCCAGAGGATCCCTTGCGCTTGGTGGAGGATGAGATGTCCGGACTTCGTTATCGGAGCCGTCTGAAGGACGGTCGATTTTCCGGAGGAGCAGTTGGGTACCTCTCCTACGAATACGCAAGTCGGGTGGAATCGTCCGTGCCCTTGCCACTAACCGATGAACTTGGCCTACCCCTTATTTACTTCCTAATCACCGACATGGTGATTATATTCGATCACGCAAGACAAACGCTCACCCTCTGCGCAAATGCGCTTCCAGGAGATGACCCAAAGTCAGCTTACGAACAAGCTTGCTTGCGTATCAAACAAACCCACCTTCTTCTAAACGCACCTTCCTCCCTCGGCCCGGTCTCTCTTGGTGAAGTGAAAGCGGATGCTCCACCTGTTGGAAATTTTTGCAAGGAAGAGTTTGAATCCATGGTCGAGAAAGTGAAGGAATACGTGCGTGCAGGGGACGTCATCCAGACCGTATTATCACAACGATTCAAG
Source organism: Opitutales bacterium (assembly GCA_038152055.1). Lineage (GTDB taxonomy): Bacteria > Verrucomicrobiota > Verrucomicrobiia > Opitutales > Seribacteraceae > Chordibacter. The sequence goes on from JAYOWQ010000024.1 coordinate 8,182, forward strand.
ATTCCATTTTCAGGATCATCTACCGATTTGTATAGAGCGATCCGGGCAATCAATCCATCCCCCTACATGTTCTTGCTCGAGGGAGAGAACTTTTCCATTGTCGGTGCGTCACCAGAGGTTCACGTACGGTTGCAGGGAGACGACGTTTTAATTCGTCCGATAGCCGGTACCCGCAAGCGCGGAAAAACCGCGGAAGAAGATAAATTCCTCGAAGAGGATCTACTGGCGGATGAGAAGGAAAAGGCCGAGCATCTGATGCTCGTTGATCTCGCCCGTAATGATATTGGCAGAGTATGCAAGATCGGCAGTGTTCGAGCCGCTGAATACATGACCATAGAAAGATACTCTCACGTCATGCACATCGTCTCACAAGTAGTGGGCAAACTTCGGGAAGACAGAAATGCATATGATCTGATGCGAGCTACCTTCCCTGCCGGTACGGTAAGTGGAGCCCCCAAGGTTAGGGCGATGCAAATCATTGCCGAAATGGAGGATCGACAACGCAACGCATATGCTGGCGCCCTTGGATATTTCGGGTTTGAAGGCAATCATGATTCCTGCATAGCCATAAGAACGGCCATGCTCATGGAAAATCATATCCATTTGCAAGCTGGCGCTGGTATCGTTGCCGACTCAATTCCCGAAAACGAATATCAGGAAACCATAAACAAGGCCAAAGGGATGCTCAGTGCCATCGCTCTTGCTGAACGTTTTGTAACTTCGGATCGTCCAAACTCTTGAACTGATGCAACCCTCGGCTCCCGAACAAAGCTCTTTGGATATTTACATGCAACAAATATCCGAGATTCCCTTGCTTTCAGTGGATGAGGAAATCGCCTTGGCGAAAAGGATCGAAATGGGCGATGAAGAAGCTCGTAACACTATGATTACCGCAAATTTGAGACTGGTGGTCAAAATTGCCCAGGAGTATTCCAACCTCGGCTTATCTCTTTTGGATTTGATCAATGAAGGAAACATCGGGTTAATGAAAGCAGTCGAACGTTTCGATCCTTCCAAAGGAGGCAAGCTGAGCACTTACGGATCCTGGTGGATCAAACAATCAATAAAACGAGCGCTCGCCAACCAGAGCAAGACCATTCGTTTGCCCGTGCATATGGTCGATCGAGTCACTCAAATCAGAAGAACTGCCGCTCAATTATCTGAAAAATTTGGACGCGATCCAACCGATGATGAATTGGCGGAAGCAGTAAGTCTCCCAAGCGCCCGCGTTGCTCATTTGAGAAACGTAAGCGCCCGACCGGCATCCCTTGACTCTCCGATCAACGATGAAGATGGATCGACCCTCGGGGAGATTGTTCCTGATGAAAAATCCGTCGACCCTCTCGAATCCTTGCAATCCAAAAGTCTGATAGGGGACGTCAATCAAGTATTGGCAATGCTCGAACCCAGAGAAGCTGACATAATACGTTTACGTTTCGGACTGGATGGCAGAGACCCGCTCACTCTGGAAGAAGTGGGCGATCAGATCGGCATTACCCGTGAACGTGTTCGGCAATTGCAGGAACAGGCTCTTCGAGAGTTACGACAAAAAATGTCGAATTTCGAAAAACAACGCACTAAAGAAGAGATTGACCTTGAAAGGCGCATCGCGGAAAGAGCCAAAATTTTGCAAGATCTGTTGAATAATGGACTCAACAAGCATTCGGAAAGCCCTTTTCCAAATGCCGCCAAGCCATAATACAAGCTTTTGCAATTACTGAGTCCCTTCGCAGCTGGCCTTAAGGTAATCTAGGCTCATGAGGGTTTTAGAAATACTAAATTGTAGAAGCAAAAAAATCCCTGCCCATAAGTATACGAGCAGGGATTAATTCTACGCATCTAAGCGAGAATTTAAATGATCATTGCTTGAAGTCGGCAGTCGCCTCGTCCAAGAGATCTCCGAGTGAAGTCGTTAGATCATCTCCCGATTCGTCATAGGCGGCAACTTCCTTGGCCAACGCGTCTTCATCATAATCAGCTGCCTTGATACTCAGACCAATGCGACGCTCATCTTTGTCAATCTTGATCACACGAGCCTTGACCTCATCGCCCTCCTTCAAGTGATCCTTGACCTTCTCTATACGCTCTTCACTGATTTGGCTGATATGAACCAGACCATCGATATCGTGGTCCAACTCGATAAACGCACCGTAACCGGCAACCCTGGCAACTTTTCCGGAAACCACGTCACCCATGCGAAAGAGGCGATCAATGCCTTCCCATGGATCGTCAGTCAATTGCTTCATACCAAGAGAAATACGTTGATTGTCGATATCTACTTCCAAAACAATGGCATCGACCTCATCGCTCTTTTTAACCATTTCGCTTGGGTGATTGATCTTACGAGTCCAACTCATATCGGAAACGTGAACCATGCCATCAATACCCTCTTCTAGCTCCACAAACGCTCCATAGGAAGTAAGGTTGCGAATCTTGCCTCTGACTCGGGCGCCGGGAGGATAATTGTGCGTAGCCATGTCCCATGGATTGACGTCCAACTGTCGCAACCCAAGAGAAATCTTTTGGTCTTCCTTCTGAATCCCCAGGACCACAGCATCAACCTCATCACCAACATTGAGCACTTCGCCCGGTTTGGTGATTCGTTTAGTCCATGACATTTCAGTGACATGAACAAGACCTTCAACACCCTCTTCCAATTCCACGAATGCTCCGTAAGGCACAAGATTGACGACTTTACCGCGCACTTTGGCATTGATGGGAAATTTGTTTTCGATCTCTTCCCATGGATTGGAGGAAAGTTGCTTGAGTCCCAGAGAGACGCGTTCGCGCTTTTGATCGACTTCAATAATGCAGACCGTAATCTCTTCGCCTGTCTTGACCATTTCACTGGGGTGAGATATGCGCCCCCAACTCATGTCCGTAATATGCAGCAAGCCATCCAAACCGTCCAAGTCAATGAAGGCACCGTAATCAGTGATATTCTTGACCATTCCCCGACGCGTTTCGCCCGGTTTGATTCCAGTAAGAATCTCACGCTTCTTGTCTTGACGACGCTCCTCAATGAGTTCGCGACGAGAAACGACGATGTTCTTGCGCTCTCGGTTAATCTTAACTACTTTGAAATCAAAGGTTTGACCAACAAACTGATCAAGGTTTTTCGGAGCCTGAATGTCAACCTGTGAAGATGGCAAAAAAGCGTCCACACCAATGTTTACAACCAGTCCGCCTTTAACTTTGGAGCGAACACGACCAGTGATAACCGATCCTTCTTCACAAGTGTTTACGATTTTCTCCCAATTCTTCTTTTGCTCGGCTTTGTCAAAGGACAATTGGGGATTACCATCCCGGTCTTCCAGTCGTTCAAGAAAAACCTCTATGTCGGAACCAATTTCCAATTCACTGAGATCGAGAAACTCGTGAGCGGGAATAGCGCCCTCCGCCTTGCCCCCAAAGTCAATCACGACCTCGGTCGGGCGAATTTCCATAATGGTGCCCGTAATTACGGAACCTTCCTTTAGTTGTTCAATTTTGCTCTCTGCGAGCAATTCTTCCATGACAGTACTCATGATTTAATAAATTTCTTGCCAATGGAAAGGAATGCATGAAATCGCAAATTTTAGAGCGAGCTATTCCAATCCAAATGGGTTGAGGGTTAAAACAATAGTGGTGAAAAGAACAAAGGAACATTTTTTAAGGAAATCCACCCGAATCGGCAAGGAAAAAGCAATCGACAGAGGGAATCTAATCTTACGGAACAACTTTGTTGAGAGGATATTCCACAATGCCCTCCGCGCCCATTGCTTTGAGTGCAGGGATGAGATCACGGGATACCTTCTTCTCGATAACCGTCTCCACTGCCACCCATGAATCATCGGCAAGGGAAGAAATAGTTGGATTTCGCAAGGCGGGCATTTCCTTGAGAGCTTCATCCAACTTGGATCGTTCCAGATTAAGTTTAAGACCAACCTTCCCGTCCGCTTGCAGTGCCGCGCTCAACATGAGTGAAATACTTTCGATCTTCGCTCTTTTTTCAGGATTTTTCCAAGCGTTCTTGTTGGCAATTAGTACTGTGTTCGTTTCCATCAGAACTTCAACGATACGCAACTTGTTTGCCCGCAGAGAACTCCCTGTCTCAGTAAGGTCAACAATCGCGTCCACAAGTTCCGGGACCTTGACTTCCGTCGCACCCCAAGAAAATTCAACTTCCGCTTCGACATCATTGGAAGATAGAAAATCCTTGGTCACTTGAACTAGTTCGGTTGCGATTTTCTTGCCCTGCAAGTCCTTGACTGAATGAATGTCAGAGGATTCAGGGACGGCAAGCACCCATTTTGAAATCCGATTGGATGCACGACTGTAGACAAGATCCGCTACAATCTCCACCTCCGAACCGTTCTCCCTAACCCAGTCACGACCGGTCAGTCCGCAATCAAAAAAACCATCTTCCACATATCGGCTCATTTCCTGAGCACGAACGAAGCGTCCGTCTATATCGGGATCATCCCAGCATGGCGTGTAGGATCGGGAACCTTTTGTAATATTGAATCCAGCACGGGAAAACAACTTGAGCGTGGCATCCTCCAAACTGCCCTTAGGCAGTCCAAAACTAAGCAAAGTGTTCATTCATTAAATTTATAACAAACAGGACTTCTGGCGAAAAGCCTGTTTTCCCAAGAATTATTTGTTATCTGTCTCTATCTGAATCCATACCGCTTTTGAGCTTCTTCGATGGATTTCTTCATTTCCATCTCGGTAAATATGGTTTTTAAATTTTCCATGTTAGCTTGACCGGGCATTATCGGCGAATACTCCGCATCATCCATCAAATTAATCAGCTCCAGGTTTCGTCTCAGATCGTTCTGTCTTTCATAAACGACACTGCAGAACCTCTTGGGCATGAGCCGGCCGGCATTGGCGATAAGATTTTCCATATCTCCGAATTCCTGAATCCATTTGACCGCGGTTTTTGGCCCAACTCCGGGAAGACCAGGTATATTGTCCGATTGATCACCAATTATAGCTAAGTAGTCAAGGATTGCGTTCGGAGAAACGCCAAATTTCTCAGCGACTCCTCTTTCATCCATTATTCGCCAACCCATTCCCGGGTTTGCAGTGGGTGGAGGGAGCAATTGCTTGACCCCAGGACAAACCAACTGGGCAAGATCCTTGTCGGAAGACACAATCGTTATTTCATTACCTTGGCCCTTTAGCTCCTTCACCTTGGTCGCAATCAAGTCATCGGCTTCCACCCCTTCCCTCTCGGCCCAACCATAGCCCATTGCACCGGTCAATTTCTTTACCCATGCCAGTTGATCAGCAAAGCCATCAGGAGGACTTCCCCTGTTTGCCTTGTATGCAGGTAAAATCTTTTCCCGCAAAGGGCATCCGTCAAGGTCAAAAAACACCCAAATTTCATCCGGCGAAAAATCATCTTCCAAACGCCAAAAGGAACGTACCCAGCCATGGATCATATTAGTGGGAAACCCATCGGATCTGGATAATTCCCGGATACCGTAAAAGGCACGGAATGCGAGATTGTGACCGTCACATAGAAAGATTTTTTTCATCGGTTTCTCTTATGATAAATTGTAACTAAAGGGGGCAAGGCCAAAGGGTCGCATCCTTGATTACGCCTATTCCAAACTTAATAATTCGGCCTCGCAATATTCAGGAAATGATCGTCCGATCCGTACTCGCGCCATATGATTTGCCAGACCCTTGGGATTTTCCGGAATCTTCACCCTCAGGTAATTGTCGGTGTATGCAAAATAGTTTGAATCCTTTGGGTTTTCCAGAAGCACGCGCATTGTTCTTCCTTCGTGAACGGCGTGAAAATCCATACGCTTTGAAGCGGACAATCGACGCAAATAAGCGCTGCGGCGGCGACGTTCCTGCATTGGAACTTGTTCGGTTGATTTAGACGCCGGCGTGCCATCTCTTTCCGAGTAAGTAAAGACATGACAATAGGCAAACGGACCTTCTGAAAATGTATTGCAGGTCTGTTCAAAATCACAATCTGATTCCCCTGGAAAACCAACCATAAGATCAGTACCGATGCAAAGATCCGGGACCGCATGATTTGCCCGTTTAAAAAAAGCATCCATCTCGGCAATCTTGTAGCGTCTCTTCATCCGCTCAAGGGTTCGGTCGCAACCCGCCTGCATGGGTACGTGCAGATAAGGCATCAGGGGATGAGATGCATCTGCCATGAGAGGAAGGATTTCCTCGGGTATCGTAGTCGGCTCGATACTGCTTATCCTTAATCTATCCAGTCCATCGAGTTCGCTCAAAGCTTCGATCATCCCTTGAAAATCAAGCCCCTCGTACAGATAAGTTCCCAAATTTACCCCGGTCAGTACAATCTCACGCACGCCCTTTCCAATCATTTGCTCGGCTTCAGCAAGCAAGTCTTCCCAATTCCTGGAGCGAGCCCTGCCCCGCGCGAATGGAATTATACAAAAAGAACACATGAAATCGCACCCGTCTTGAATCTTCAAGTTTGCGCGTTGTTCGAATTTGGACTCCCCCACAAAACCAATGGTAAAATCTTCCCGATTTATTCTCTCACGAACAATAACTGGGGTTGCTGGCTTTTCATCGATTAAGTAATCGAGAAAGTTCAATTTATCGTGATTTCCGATCACGTAATCCACCCCGTCGACCATAGCCGCTTCGTTCGCAGAGATTTGCGAGTAGCATCCGAGCACCACGGTTGTTGCATGTGGATTTGTTTCGGAAAACCGGCGGATTGCATTCCGAGACTTTGCATCCGCTTCGTTGGTTACTGTACAGGTATTGATCACTCCAAGCTCGGCCGATTCTCCGAAAGGGACAATATCATAACCGGCTTCGCGTAATTTTCCCTCTAGCGCAACACCCTCAGCTTGATTCAATCGGCAGCCCAAAGTGCGTACACTCGCTCGTTTTAAGGAATTACTGGGAGAAGATTTGGATGTTTGCAAGACCATGGTAAAGAATCTGAGCGTAATTTCGCACTGCCCAATCAACTTTGCCCGGGGGGAGATTGGTCACCATATTTGGCAAGTAATCCTACTAAGCGGAAAGCTTTTAAATATCTGGGAATGAATACACGCGGCTTAAACAGGCAGCGTAGTAACCAGCCAAGAAAAAATTCATCCGCCCATTTGGGGATTTTTGCTTGCTGACCAGAAAGGAACGCAAGGGCTGCGCCCGTGCAATAAATACTCGGACAAAAAGGGAGCTTTTCCTTCAAGTAAACACCGAGCCTTTCCTGTACCCCCCCACCGATCTGTAAAAAAATGGAATCAGGTCGCCTGAATATGATTTGTTCAAGAAGGAGTTCATCCGACAATCTTCCCCTTCTGGAATATCTAGGGGCAATGTACACGTCAGCCGCGTCAATTTTAATAGAGAAAGTCTTTTCCAACCATGCGACGTTTGCATCGCTTTGCTTCCTATCTGGCATGACCCAAAAAGTACGTTCTTTTTTCCAATTCTTTTGATTAAGAACTGCTTGCAAAAAAAACAGTCCTGAAATCCTCGTAAGGTGTCTGCGCTGAACGATCTTTTTCCAAAGGCACAACAAACCACTGTCGGCAAGAACAAGATCCGCTGCAAGTAGAGCTCGACGATACTCGGAACAGAATGGAAGGTCTTGAGACAAACCAGGCCCGGAGGGAGCAGTTATCAATCCTCCTTTTCGGGCAATTTCCATGGCATCCTCCAGGGTACCACAAAAAAAGGATACCCCTAAAGCATATTCAGTGCGTGGATTCATCATTTGATCCTTATAGAATTAACGGACTTGCCGATGCAATCCGAGCTTGGATTTTCAGCAAGCGGATTTAGGAGGAAACAAAACTTGTCCAACCGTACGGATTACAATTTCCAGATCAAGCCAGAGCGACCAATTGCCAACATAATTAAAATCCATTTCTATACGCTTGCTAACCAATTCAGGATCCGTGAACTCCCCACGTAATCCCCTGCACTGAGCAGGGCCAGTCACTCCTGGTTTTACGAATTGCCGAACTCTGTAAGCCTTGTAGTTGCGATCGAATAAATAATCATGCTCGGCAAGGTAAGGTCGAGGGCCAACCAGGCTCATTTCTCCTTTGAGGACGTTAATCAATTGGGGGAGTTCGTCGATACTGAACCTCCTCATAAGTCGGCCAAAAGCAAATATTCTTTCATCGCCTTTGTGAGCTTGAACGGACTCATCGCGAACTCCGGGCGCGACATGAAGCATCGACCTGAATTTCCAAATTACGAATTTTCTACCAGCAAGACCAACGCGTTCTTGCTTGAAAAAAACGGGACCTGGAGATTGGAGTGTTTGAAAAATCTTGACTATCAGGACCACGGGAGGAAGCAAAAACAAAAGAACTGGCAAACTGAGAGACAGATCAAAACACCTCTTGACCATTTGGTTAAATGGACTTTCAAGAGGCTCGTTCAACAGGGTGAAGAACTGTCTTCCCGATTCTTCCATAAAAACCAGACGAGCATCGAACAAACCCGAGAGGTTGTTATAAATAAGCACACGACAACCGTACTGAGTGGCCAATTGAGCAACCCTGCTTACCCAATCATCCATTAATCGGTCTGGCAGTACTACAAGTTGATGAACACGGTTAGTCTTGAGGTATTCTTCCAATCCGTCGAAATGCCCCAAGCTAGGTAGTCCGGGAATTTCATTTGATATTCTTCTGGATGTAGAAAACACACCACAAAATGAAAAACCATTAGAATTCTGTTGCTTCATCCAAAGATTCAAATCCTTTACTGAATGCGGATTTCCGATCAAAAGACTTTCGCGGTTCATGCCTCGAAACCCAATCACTCTCTTGAAGACTCCGGGAAGTGCAAAATTGGCACCAAGAAGAAGAGGCCAACAAACGGAAATGTAAAAAGCTAGAAAGAGGCGACTTGTTTCATTGTCCTTGGTTGCAAAGTAGGAAGCAAACACAAAGAATGCAATGAGAGCGGATTGAAAGTTAGCCTTGTTAAAGGATTCACGAACCCGCTGCCATCCATTCTTGATGTAAAAGTTTCCATAATTCTGCAAACTTCCAAAAGTTGCGACCAGAAGACCAGCCATCGCCACCAATGCATAATTCCACGGTAGATTGATTAATGATAAATCCCAATTTTGCCAAATATCAAGTGAACCCCAAAACCAGATAAAGACAATGGCGAGCAAACAGAGCCTGTGCAACAAAGCATGCCCTTGATCTCTAGGATTTATCATCTCGATTTAAAAATAGGTCAATGGCACATCCTCTGCAAGATGAGAATAATGAAAAAAGTTACCATGTTGGTAATATCGTGTCCGTAAGATTTTTCTTTAATCTCTTGCATATTTCATTTTTTTTTGAAATGTTTGAAAACAATGTCGACCCCATCGCCAACTTCAGGCACCGATTTCACCAAAGAGAAGGAACGAGCGCTTGAACTTGAATCCATTGATTTTTTTGTTCGCATGATGGGCTTGCTAGGCATGCCAAGATCCGTTGGAGAAATCTACGGACTGCTTTATTTTTCTCCCAAACCCCTGCCCATGGATCAAATCGTTACTCGCTTGGGAATCAGTCTGGGTTCTGCTAGTCAAGGACTCAAGACGTTGCGCTCCCTCAAGGCAGTCCGTACTGCTTACGTCCCCGGCGACAGGAGAGATCACTATTTAGCCGAAACGGAATTTCGGCGACTCTTTTCAAATTTCATCAAGGAGGAAATAATGCCTCACATGGAAAGCGCCAAGGACCGCATTCAAAGAATTGAAGCATCCTTGCCCAACCATGGGCATCCTGACGACTTTTACCACCTAAGAGTTGAAAAACTAAAACGACTGACTAGAGCAGGCGGTCGTCTGCTACCTGCTCTTGCAGGATTACTAAAATTTTAAAGGTAATGATAGAGGATGAAGGGAAAATGGAAGATTGGTCTATTGGCTGGTATTGCATTCGCGCCAAGCCTAGGCAGGAGTTGATCGCATCCAATACATTGGCTACCCTTGATCAAGTTGAAGTATTCCTTCCTCAAACAAGGCGAAGAAAAAAAATACAGGAGAAAACGCTGAAACCTCTCTTCCCTGGTTATTTTTTTGCCCGTTTCGATCCGGTCGAGCACTTACGCAACGTGCATTATGCTCGAGGGGTTGCGTACATCGTTCGCCAAAAAGGCGTGCCCGTTCATGTTTCTCGACAAGTTATGATCGAACTTCGCTTGCTCTCGCCGGATGGAATCCTCGAAATCCCGGATAAACCGCATAAAGTCGGAGATCATATCAAGGCAATCTCGGGTTTGTTCAAAGGAGACGAGGGAGTCGTGACGCAACTTGTTCCCGCCCGTGAGCGTGTTCGCGTACTTTTTGAAATTCTTGGTCGTCCCACGGAAGTGGAAATAGACGAAAGTGACGTGGAATTCCCCAGTGCCCACCCTATGGGCACTGGATGACTTTTGCCCAGTATAAAATTAATAAAATCTGTTGATTGGTTTTGCCGAACGCAAACGACCAAGGGCGGTAGCGTTTTCAAATTTTGCCTACCTTGATGCAGGCATTTCTTACTCATGTTTGGAGTTAACTTCAGTTACATCTTTAGTATTCTCTTACTTGGGTTGTTCGGATGTATCTTTTTCACCACTGGTTTTTACCTCCCAAAAATTCGAGCCTGGAAGTCATCCAAACTTTATCAACAGTCAAAAATTTATCTCGATGAAAGTATCGATAATGCAGGAGGATTACTCGAAGAAGGTGTACGGAGAGGGCGAATCGCTCACCTTTTGGATTCTGCAAATCAAGAGATATTGATCCACTATTTTCGATTGCTTTACAGAACCAAACCCTCTCAGGCACTTTTAGAATGGTCCAAGGCCCCTAATAATTTAAAGAATATAGAAATTAGGACGGAACTTTTTGAGAAAAGTTTAAAAACCCTCAAGGACGACACATTATCCCTGACAGATCGAAGGGTGGCCGGTGAAGTATGCTACACTGAATCCCAGGAATTATTGAAAAATTTAATTTGGGCGCAAAACCCTGACAACCGTCTCGGATATTGCGAACTTTTGGCTGAAACAGGAAAAGCGGAATTAGCGCAGGAAGAAGTTTCAAAATTACTCGAAGAGTATCCTTTGTATCCCGAGGGGGTGTTTTTATTGGCAAGATTGACGGTACATCTTAAAGATAAGAGTAAACTAGTTGAAATTGGCAAGGCTCTTGCCACCTTAAGCTCGCAAAGAAACAAGAATGGAGTTGAGGCAATTCGTCACATGACGCTTTTGCATCTGCTTAATCCATTGTCTTACAAAAGTTTGGTTCATTGCGTTGAACTCCTCAAAGCCAATCCTGAAGCCGAACCCATTGATTACTTGCGTATACATGCCCTTCAATATGCAGTCATCACGAACTCGGACGAACGTGAAGCTATTATTGCTCAATGTTCCAAGCTCTTTGATTTACATAATCCCAAGGATTTATTTATATTTTGCAGATGGTTGGCTCGCCTCTATGAATTTCGGGCTATTTTAGAGTTTCTACCTGCGTCAAAGGCAAGATTGGAAGAAAATCTTTTTAAATTACGAATGAACGCACTAGCGCAAAATGGAAAACTGGAAGAAATTCATACCGAAGTAGCGAACGCTCCCATGATTCCCTCCATATGGAGAATGATCGTTGAAGCTCGAGCATTTGCAATGGCAGGAAAATATGATGATTCCATTAAAGTTTTGGACAGATTGATCCCGATTTTAGAAAATGATCCTCGAGAAGTCCGTGCAGTTTGTCTTTATCTTGAGGCATCCAAAGACATCAGAGGTCTTTCTCATATTCTTGAAAAACTTATCAAGCAACCGATTCATGCTCGTTTCGCATTGAGCAAACTCTTTGAACATCGAGCTGGATCCGTGGGCTTGAAAAAACTAATTCTCTGGGTCGAGCAGTTAGCTCTGATCAAGCCGAATGATCCAAATCTAAAAACTTCTCTCCTTTATCTTCAGCTCCTCGATCCAAGCCTTGATGCCCCTTCCCTAGCGCTCAACGACCTGATCAAGGAGGCAACATCCATGAGCAAAAATACCCAGCATCCTCAAGCTCGCATATCGCTTGCCCTCGCTCATTTACGCAACAATTCACCCGACAAATCACTCGTTGCACTTGGGGCTCCTGAAGATTGGAGAAGCTGGTCAAAGTCTAGAGGGGCATGGTCCTTTATAGCGTCTCAAGTCTTTCGCCTGAACAATGATTCCGAAAAAGCGCTTGTGCTAAAAAAAGACGTCGAATTCACTTCCATGGATCGGGCGGAATATGAGAGCCTAAAAGCTCTTTTCCCAGACCAGTTTTGATTCAAGATTGAGTAATAATTCGAATATTCAAAAACCAGTTCCGACTCAAAGTTCGAAATTGATCAACCCACCAAAGTGGAAACAATATTTAGGTGGATTTTCCCTTCTCCTGCCTTGGTGCCTTCTGCTTTTTCAACTTTCTTTTACCTGGGAAACCAACGAGCAGTATGCTCATGGCTATTTAGTTCCACTGCTTTGCCTTTTCCTTCTTTTAAAAGCTTGTCCAAACGAAAATGAGTTAGGGTTAGAAAATCGTCGATCCCCTATGCAGGGAAAGCTATGGCTTATTTTGGGTATTCCGCTACTTCTTGCATTTGCTCCCATTTGGTTAGTCAGAGGAGCAAACTCAGATTGGAGATTTATCAATTTCGCTCTCTTTGGAATCGTATTCTTACTCAGTATTGTACACTGGTACGATGATGGAGGCTGGAACCGGATCAAACATCTACTTTTTCCTCTCCTCTTCTTTTTGGTTGCGATCCCATGGCCCCTTAAACGCGACCTTGAACTCACCCAATGGTTACAGGAACGAGTTTCATCCATAATTGTAGATATTTTGCTCCTAATGGAACACGAGGCACGCTTAGAAGGTACCGTGATCGACGTTGGAGTATTTGGTAAGATTGGGGTCGACCAAGCATGCAGTGGAATAAATGGTCTCCAAGCCTCTCTTGTAGTTACTTTATTTCTTGGTGCATATTATCGTTTCGGATGGATAAATCGTTTCGTGCTTGCATGCGCGGGCACCATGGTCGCCCTTGCTTTTAATTTAGGAAGAGCCTATTCACTATCTTTTATCAAGGTAAAGGGTAAGGGGCATTACTTGGATGAACCTCTTTTCAATATAGCCGGATGGTCCGCTCCATCGGTGCATGATCTCGCCGGATGGATTGAAACCCTTCTCATCTTTATTGTCATTCTACTGCTAGCTCGCCTGGCAAAGGGTGGATTATTCTTAACCACCCTATCGAATGAGCCAAATCGTTGGCACAACTTGCGCAGTGCCCCTAATCCTCTCTTCAGCATACTCTCTATTCTTATCGCCATTGGTAGTGCCTGTTGGACCGAAGCTCATTATCGAAGCGCCGAAACTAATCTTGCTACTTTACCAAAATTGGTAATCAATCTTGAAGATCCTACGATACTCACCAACAAACTAGATATTTCCCGTCAGGTAGCTGCCCAGTTACATTACGAAGAAGCAACATCGACGCAATGGCAAGACAGGTTCCGTAATGTATTCAACAATTTTGGTCAGCTTGTTATCAATCCTAATACAGAGTACTGGCAAAGCTTTGAAGCACGCTGGGATTCCGGTGGGGCATGCACTGCCGTGCTTTCAACTCACTCACCTCAATCCTGCCTTCCTCTTACTGGGCTAACTCAGATCAACCCCGGCCCCGGCCAAGACCCGATCCTGATCCCCATCAAAATTGCTGACAGGGAAGTCCTGTTCGAAGCCTACGAATTCAGTAGAAATTATCGTAAATTATTTGTATTCAGATGTTTTTGGCCCCGAAAACTAGCCCCGGACCAACGTAACCTTTTTCCACGCGGAGGCTACAGTTTTTCTGGCCGTATAAATTCAACTATAGAAGGACGTCGCAACGTTGGAGGTACAATGCTCGCACTCGCTCTTGCTAATGTAGATTCATCGCAAACCGCCATTTCCAAATTACAAAAGCTCGCTGACCTGAGACTTAGTTTTAAGGATTAAAACATTAATATCCCAGTCATCTTCTCTTTTCCTTCCGACAGGCTGGCAGGCCCGATTGTTATGATCAAATTGTTGCAACTGACCAAGACGAACGCTTCACAAGAATCGATCAGGATGAGTTGTTTTCCATTCTTTCGACTGCATATCCCCGACCATTTTTTATCAAGGGAATTATTAATTTAAACGAATCAAATTTCACTCACCTTACCTAAAGCCTGATATGATGGAACATTCCAGGAAAGACATAATTATCAAACCAAATCGCTCTTGGTGGGATTTTGAATTTTCTGAAATCTGGAAATTCCAAGAGTTGTTTTTTTTGCTCATTCGAAGAGATTTCGTAACCTCGTACAAACAAACTATACTTGGACCATTCTGGGTCATTATACAAGCCCTTCTTGGACGCGCTGTTTTTT
>JAYOWQ010000024.1:22609-22974 GCA_038152055.1 Opitutales bacterium
TAGTAATGTCGCCGGCATTTCCACGGATGGACATCCGGCATTTCTCTTCTACTTGTGCGGCAACCTAGCTTGGCAATATTTTGGAAGCGTCATGGGAATTGGTTCCAATTCACTGCAGGCAAATATGGGATTATTTTCCAAGGTTTATTTCCCTCGTTTGATTCCTCCCTTCGGTCAGGCAATCTCCGCACTTCTCAATTTTGTCATTCAATTAATCGTTCTTTTTGCAGCCATACTGGTTTATCGATCCCAAATACCCGATTGTACGAGTGGACCGTTGCCTACCATATTCCTTCTACCATTACTTGTAATGCAATCTGCCGCTCTTGGACTTGGCATTGGCTTTATCATTTCAGCTGCCTCGG
>JAYOWQ010000025.1:0-22858 GCA_038152055.1 Opitutales bacterium
CTGATTTGAATTGGGCGACCCAACCAGCAAATTCATATCATCAAGGTGAACATGCAAGCCTGTGGAGGCAGAAATACCATTATCGGAAAGATCCAACTCACTAATTAGAATCCAGTTGTCCTCCAAGAGACTTTTTCGGAACAAATATACCTTTCCGGCGCTTCCTGCACCGGGGGATGATACACTAAGGACGCCATCCTGGAAGCTGAGCGAATACCCGAAGTATTGATCCGCTTCCATATCAGGCGGAGAAAGTACGGCATCCAAGATCCAGTCGTCATTCAGATTCTTGAAAAGATAAACCGCACCTCCTCCATTGACGTAAAGATCACTGTAGGGGGCTGAAACAGCCGCTACACTTTTGTCCGGATCCAAAGACACGGAAAATCCGAATTGGGCACCATCGGAAAGAGCATCTACGGGCGAGAGTTCGAATTCACTCCAATCGGCTCCTTCCTTAAAATATAGAAAAGCAGCCCCCACCCCACCCCAGAACGGAGCCCCAGCAAGCAAGGATTCACCATGAAAATCCATCGCATAGCCAAAGCCATCCTCCATGCTTCCCTTTACCAAGGAGCTGGCTTCCTGCAATTGCCATTCCTCTTGATTCTCGTTATATTTGTAGAGGTGGATTCCCCCTAGATAACTCACTGCCAATTCATTGGCTAGCAGGTCACATCGCAATCCGAAATAAGCGGAACCAGCGTTCCCAACGATCGATTGATCTAGTGAGTACTCATCGATACCCTTTTTATAAAGATCAACACGACCGAGAAACTCATTCGATGACGAACTGCCCAATGCCAGCCAAACTTCCGATTTGGAAGCCGAGGAACCGAACTCAACCAGTCCTTCAATGACCGGAGAGATCTTTTGCTGGAATTCATAGCTCTTGTTTTCCTCAGCGTACCTGAAGACCAGAACCGCACCCTGACCATCTTCGTAATTAGGAGCGCCAACTATAAGTTCCACAAAACTATCAAGATGAATGGATGATCCGAATTGGGTGGAATTTTCAAATCCCAAAGGACGTCCGATGATGTCAAAACTTTCATAGGAAACTATTTGAACGGATTGAGCGCTCTCACTCGAAAGACCATTTTTCAAGGCAAGCTCGCGGGGGGTGGCAGCGAGAGGTTCCAACAGAACGTAATCCTTGGCTAGATCGGCATAATTATTAAATATTTCAATCCCTTCGTAGATTGAGCCCCCGTTCATGAGTAAAAAAGGCTGTTCGGTAGTGGACTTTCGTGAATTTTTTAATTTCGAATTGTTTACCAATTTATAAAACATTCCCTCGTAAAGGGTGTAATTGGATTCAGGGCTTCCATTAAAATAAAACTGGGATTCGTTTGTTCTCCATTGCAGCTCAATGGTTTCAACCTGAGCCAAACTGGAGACCTGTGGCAGAAAACCAATAGACGGAATCAAAATGCAAGCGATTGCCCGAATGCAAGTCGCAAAACTGTAGACATAAGAACAAATCTCTGAAGAAATCCTGCTTTTATTATATCCAAGCATCTAATTCGGTTCTGACCATCCGTTCATTATACTAAAGTTTAGGCAATATCTAACATTCATCATAGACAACGATTTTGCAAAACTATTGAAAGCAGTCCGCAAATCTCAATCTATTTGGCGCGTTGCGGCGGATTTCTTACAAATGCGGTTCTTTTGACCTCAGGAACCCTGCGAACCAATGGAACAAGCCTGACAGGCCTTGGCCTTTGAACCGGGCGGGAACGTTTTACCAGTGGCGGACTTGGCGCGATTGATGCCCTCGGTGCGAAATTAGCCTTTGGAACTTTCGGGGAAAGAGGAATGGCAGGCGCCCCACGAAAGGAATTGTAACTTGGAACGGATCTGACCGAAACGATCATGGGAACGGAAGGTACTCGGGGCACCTCCCGAAAACCATGCAAGGAAGGGGAAAAAAAGAGGCAGAGAAGGAAAGTGAAGAGACTCTTGCAACTACCTGTCGAGAGCTCCGACAAGGATTTCGGTCGGATATTCAGGAGCCAAATTTTCCAACAAGTATTCACTGGGATTGAAATCTTCCAAAATTACGAATTCCTGGCCATCCCTAAACATTCGCACTTCCGAAACTGAAATCTCGGGAGTTTTGGGAGGGGCATACAAGATATCATCGTGCGAGGCATTCTTCCGTGAGTTGAAGAGATCCGGGGTCAAGTTGCCCCCCAAGTGATCGCTTCGCCCAGTCGCTATGTGACAAGTACCCAGTATTTTCTCGTCCTGAATGTCTCGCCCAGAAAAAGGTAATATTTGTGTGCCGAATCCTAATTCTCCAATGATACCCGTAGCAGGATCCGATTTCAACTGATCATTCCTGGCATCAATGAGGTTTTGTTCTCCAGTAATCAATCTGGCCTCGGTTATCGCTCCATCCTCGACTAACATTTCACCAACCGTACCATCCTTGAAACGAAAGGGAAAGGAGCCACTTGCGCCAGTAGGTACGAAATAAACTTCTCCGGCGGGTAAATTGGCAATATCAGGGACTCCCGGGGGGCAAAGTCCGTGACTTTTCTGCGCGGTTTGACCTGAGCAATCCAAACGCAAGCGATAGTTTTTCTCAAAGCATGAAAAGCTCAAGGAAAAGGAATCTGCGTGATCCAAAGTTTGTCGGTAAAGTTCTGCTTGCCTGCTAACTTTGAGATAATCGACACTAAGGCCCGAATTAAGAATGACGTCATTGACGCCATGCAAGGTAGCTCCACGAAAACCATGCCTTTTCGCCATCGCGGTGAGTGGAGCCGTAAGTGAAAAATCAGTCAGGGCAAAAATTAGGTCGAAACCAGGACAGAGATCGCTCTCAAATTCGATGGATTCCCCTAGTGGAGAAAGCAGGTTTCCCTCTGGATCGAGATTACTTCCTCCCGTGGAATGAAAAGCAAAGAATTCACAATTGTCATAATTCAACTCCTGACCGACCCCAGAATTCAACGGTTTGTAAAACGACTCCACTGCATGACGCTGGACCGAAAACCTGTCGTGCTGTAAAAACTCGAAGTCTCTAACCAAGGAAGGATCGGGTAGATCAATCAGAATACAAGGCTTGAGCAACTTGTCTGCATTTCCAAAACAAGTGGCGAGCAGACGGGAAAGTGAAAAGGGACGAAATTCATTTATTTCAGGAAGGTACATAGTCATCATCCAAGAGACGCCTTTATCTAATCCCAAGTAAAATACGGAATGAATCCTTACTATTAATAAAATTAATGGAATAAATTACAATAGTCCCCAAAAACAAAGGACGCATCCATAGGATAAAACGCAAAGTACCGAAAGGGCTAAAGCAAGATCAAAAGAACGTTTTGATCGCGCCTTACGAAGAATCATCCATCCGACAATTCCTGGTATTGCTATTGGAATGACTCCATGAAGTCTATCGAAGAGCAGTGGAAAGACGATGGTTGGCAAAACCAATGCGCTCAAATAAAGAATCTGGCCGAAGGGCCTTCCAAAAAGAACTATGGTGGTATTCTTACCCACCCTACTATCCCCCTTGTAATCACGGTAATTATTAACCACCAAGAGGTTATTTATCAATAGACCTATTCCCAGAGAAACCTGCCAGTCAGGCGTCCAGTTACTACCGGTGGCCGATGAAATCAATATTTTGGTACCCTCCACCGCGCAAATGCCAAAAAAAACAATCACGAACAAATCTCCCATCCCGTTGTAAGCAAGCGGAATCGGACCACCTGTATATGCAAGAGCCAAAACCACGCAAAACGCCCCGAAAGGGAAAAAATACCAACTGGCGCCTGAGAGCAAGACCGCACTGCAACCGATCAGGAAAGCGAAAAGCAAAACCGCGCAGGCTAAACGGAACATAATCCCCGGAGAAATGAGTCCATCGGCAACCATCCTCCGTGGGGCGAATGCTCTCTCATCATCCGTTCCTTTCAATCCGTCGAAATAATCGTTGGCAAGATTGGTGGCCACTTGAATAAGTACCGCAAAAGACAAACAGCAAAAGAAGGCAAGCCAAGGATAATCGGGATCTGAAAATCCGAAGTAGGAACCTCCCACGCACACTGGCATTATCGACGCGACCAAGGTTTTTGGTCGGACGGCCAATATCCATGCGTTTAACATAGCTTGGCGAATTGCATGATCAGCGAGTGATTGCCAAGGGAAATTTAAATTTCGAACGAAAGCGCTCTTCAATCTCGGTAAAATCCTCTCCAGTGGAAATTTTGTATGGCCATTGCACCTCAATCTCCAGGGCGAGATAACCGTTGGACACGTCGTGAGCGTGCAAGGAAGGGGATTCACCTGTTCTCCCAGGCATCATCGCATATTGCCGACAAATGATCTTGAAGTATCTGTCCTTTTGGTCGATCCACCTTCCCATTGACGCTGTTTTTTCGTCTTCTGGCAAAAAGCCATTGAGGGAAACCGGCAATTTACCATGACGATCGAAAAGGATTTTTCCACCAAAGTCCTTGTTGGATTCCCGGAGGTCGCTAGAGGATTGGGAGGTCGTCAAAAGCCCGGAACCAGATAATCTATTCTGATCCCTTTGCACTACTTTCTCCGTGGCGATCCTCCCACCGTTTCTGGATGCCACGACAATCAATTCATTGAGAGAAGCTGCATCTTCTTTCTTGCCGTCTTCCGAGTACAAACCATCTAGCCGTTTGGTCGCCTCCTCAACATAGGAAAAGCCAAGTCGTTCCAATTCAATTTGAACTCCATCGATCATCCCATAAGCGGTACTTCTGTCCTTCACCTTGTCCACACTGTCTATACCCCAGGGTAAAAAGCCTAAAATACCCGCAATCAAAAAGCTAAAGGTAGCCAAGGCGATAACGACTTCAATCAAGGTAAATCCCCGAATGGCACTTCCCGACAAAACCGGACTGACTTTTCTATTCATTTTTTGAGAAGTCATTGAAATCAAGGGAAAGAATTCCTCCAAATGGTCGAATTTCAACTCCTGCAACCTCTAAAGTGTTGGAAAAAAAAGCCGAAAAAGCTCCATCCGAAGAACGCAAGTTTCCACTCGCCACAACCAGTCTGGGCATCTTTGGATAATCCGCACTAATCGTAGTGCCCGAAGGATCGAAAGCTACGTACTTGTAGTCGTATGCCTTGCCCTCCTTTCTGATTCCATTTACAGGAGCATCCAAACCAAACAATTCATCATCGGATTGGCTCCAGTTACAGAACGCATCTTCCATCCAGTTTGACTCTGTCTCGGATTCCTGCTTGTCCACAAACCAAATACCTTCCGTGAGAAAAGTCCCTTCGTCCAATTCCCTCCAAGTCTTATCCTCCAAATCTTCGCGAATGACGATTCTTGCAAAACGCATGTTCCTTTCGGCATCCTTTGGATCGACACTGATAATCAATCTTGCTTCACTACCCATGGCTACGGCAGTAGTACGAGCCTGGTGAACCAGAGCGAGGATCTGTCTCTGAGCTACGCCCAGATCACCTTTTTCACCGAGTATGGAAAAGCCCAAAAAACCCATAAGGACGCCCATAACCGCCAATACGACAAGTAATTCGATTAGGGTAAAAGCCTGAATTCTAAGTCTTTGGACTCTCAACTATTGAAAAAGTGCTTCAGGAATTGAATGCTTACTCGAAATATTTTTCCAGATTCCAGGAAAACACGTTGTTGATACCAAGATCATTATCTTCAAGTAAGAAAATGATCACTTTCTCGTGAACCTTCGAAAATAGTTTGCGGTCAATTTTTTGCAACTCCGCGGAAGAAAAATCCAAACTTAACGAATCAATAATTTGCTCTACGGTACTTCCGTCCAACTCGATGATTCCGTCCCCATTCTGATCGATAAGAATTTTCACGTTTTGGCTACCGACGAGCTTTCCATTGACTCCAAATTCATCGTCCGAAAAAGAGTGAAATTCCCGTTCCTGAGGATTTTGAACACTTCCATCCGTAGACTCCCATTCTCCCGTACCCACAGACCACTTCTTTCCCTTTAGCGATATGATAAAATCCTCATGAACCTCGTTTTCCTTGAGCTCCACAGGGATTCCTTCTTCCTCTTCAAGTAAAAAGGGAGGAAAATATCCATAGTGAGAACGATACTGATGAAGTTGTGAAACCCAGCCCCTGAAAATGGCCTGCATTTTCGTCTTTTCGGAACCGGTGAGCAAATCGATGACTTTCGGGCCCACTATGCCCATGAGTATTCCAAGAATTGATATGACCACCAACAATTCGATTAAGGTAAAGGCTCGAGGTTTTCGGATATTTTTCATTTTTTCTACCATTTGCCCGGCTCGGAAGAAGGAATGTTGTCCATGTCTTCGGGTTCTTTTTTTGGAACGGAATCAGATCTTTCATTAAAGGACTGGGTCTTTCGGTCAGGCCCTTTTGAAAAAAGGAGATATCCGTCATGTCCGTCTTGCCTGGGATAACTGTAGATATAGGGTTCTTCCCAAGGATCGATAAGATATCTTTCTAAATTCTCAGAGGTCATGGTTGAAAATTTGTCCAAGGGCAAGTAACTCCTCCTCCTTTCGTTTTCACCAAGTTCATTGCCATACTCATCGTGGGTTCCACCCATAACGTTCAGCATACGGATACCGTATTCGGCGAAATTGTCAGATTGATTGGATGATATATCGTCCGTCAAGGGATAGGTTCCGTAATCTCTTTGATACTCTTCGAGAGCCAATTGAATGATTTTTACTTCAGTCTTTGCCTGCTTTGTCTCTTGCTCGCCGAAAATGAAATTCGCTCCCGAAAAGAGAATGCTGCCAAGAACACCGATAACCACGAGAACAACCATTAATTCGATCAATGTAAATCCGGATTTTCTTTGCATCTTGAATTTAACTATGAATTACCAAATGCCACTGTTCAAACAATATATTTTCAGGACTTTTCATCCCTTGAAACGGACAGCGACCATGAGAAACCCAAGGCTCTAAGAATGGAAAGGAAAACTAACGCTCCAAGGGGAACAAAGATCGAAAGAATGAAACAGGCGCCCCATTTGCCTCCTTCATCCGGTAGGGCAGGTAAAGCGACGTGTAAAATAACGGCCATACCCAAACAACCGATCAACGAAGCCTGTAAATAAATCCTTGAAGAATCCCACCAGTTGCCAAGGCATAGATTTTCGCTCTTCCAAGCCAGATAAACCGTTTGACCGATGGCTGAGATCAGATTGGCCCACGCCAGACCGAAAACACCATACCCGTGCATTAAGGTCAGACTGAGCACAAGATTGAGAGAGAGGCTTACGACAGCAGCCTGAAAAGGAATTTTCATGTTTTTTCGAGCATGCAAGGCCTTGACCAGAAAACTACTGATCGCATACATGGGTATGGTCCAGGTGACGATTGCAAGAACCCCTGCTGCCTCCAGTGTTTCATCCGGACCAAAGGCGTTCCACTCGAAAAGCAACCTGATGATTGGTTCGGCAAGAAAATACAGACCAACGCTTGCCGGTAGCGTAATCGCTCCAATGGTTTTCAATCCCAGAAAAAAGGCCTGATTGAATTCCGACAGGTTCTCCTTTGCCGAAGCCCGGGCCAAAGTAGGAAAAAGAATGGTGGAGATTGCGATGGCAAACACACCCAAAGGCAACTCCACCAATCTTGCGGACATGTAAAGGTAGGAGAGGCTTCCTGAATCATCTATGACAAAAGCCAAAAACCTTGATATGAGAACGTTCAACTGAGCGACCGCAGCTCCAAACGCGCCTATCCAAAAAAGTCTTCGCACCCTTCCGAGTTCTTCCGAGGATTTCATGTTCATGCTCCATGACCATCCATGATCCCGCTTGAGTTTCATCCAGGGCAGAAGCAGTTGGATGCAACCGGCTGCAACTACGGCCAGACCGAGCAACAGGACGTTCGTCTCCAGGTCATTCCATCCTAAAAGGGTTGCCAGAAGTAACGCGGATATCATGAAGGTATTCAAAACCACGGGAGAAAGAGCTCCCTCCAGAAAACGGCCGAATACATTCTGCGCTCCGACCAAGATTGCTGATGAACATATCAATACGACGTAAGCAAAGGTAATTCCGTTCACTTGGGCGGCCAAGGCCCATTTGGGGGTTTCAGTGATCACAACCCATCCGAACCCCCAGGAAAGAACGCAGACGAAGAGGGCAAATCCTCCCAACCAAACAAGGAGTCTGGAAATTACCTGATTCAAGAGATTCCAAGCCCTTTGCTCCCCTTTCTTTTCACGTGTTTCGGTAAAGATTGGCACGAAAGCGGAATTGAGCGTTCCCTCTCCAAGCATTCTCCGAAACAGGTTGGGAAAGGTGAAGGCCAGTAAAAAAGCCTCCCCAATAACAGATGCCCCAAAAATGGAAAAGAAAAGGGAATCACGAAGCAAACCCAGTATTCTGGATAGAATGGTCGTACCACTGACAACCGAAAGGTTACTCCAAAAACGCTTCATCCTAATAGTGAAATGCAGATAAATTCCGCGCAAACTTACAACCGTCCCTTACTGAGAAAGATCTTGGTGGCTCAACTGATTTCAGACAATAATTCCTCGGCTTCCTCAAAAGGATCATCATGTTTTTGGAGTTTGGCCAACTCCTTCGTGCGCAACAAATACTCAACCGCTTCCTTCTTGTTTCCCAAGGCCAGGTGGGCTTTTGCAAGGTAGAGGGTTGCGGTCATCCATTGATCATTACTCTCCAGACAAGATTCGAACCACTGAATTGCATCTTGGAAAAGATCTTCCTCGAAGAGCGCTTGAGCCAAGCTGTACTTGTAGAGGGGATTGCCCGGATGCTCCAACACCTTCTGCCGGAAAAGAAAAACCCTGTCCGACATCCCTATCTTAAGAAATCAATTGACCTGCACGCAAACGACGGTGGAGTTATCGACGCCACCGTTATGATTTGCCGAGTCAATCAGTTGGTGAACCAAATCACGCACCTCGAATTTCTCACAAATTTCGGCAATCTTTTTCGTATCAATCATATTAGTGATGCCATCGGTGCAAAGCATAATGAAGTCACCGGGATTCACCTCTATGAAACCTACGTCCACGTCAAAGTCGATATCCTGTCCCATGCAACGCGTCAGGGTGTGTGAGTAATGGTCTGGTATGTCAATATCACCATCGGGACCATGCTTGGCCAGAAGTTCGGCCGCAAGCGTGTGAGACTTCGAAACTTGTGTGAGATTTTTAGTACCGTATTCGAAACGAAAGATCGCAGAATCTCCAACATGAGCGTAGATAAAACGATTGCCCAGAAAACGGATGGCTGAAAAAGTCGTTCCTATACCGTTTTGACCACCGACAATTTCTCCGGAATCCAATATATTCTGATGGATCGCAAAGGAGATTTTTCGGAACTCATCCTCCTTCGTGCAGGAATCGGATCCCTGCACGTACGCATCAAGATGTTGCATCGCCAACAAACTGGCAAGAGCCCCGTATGGCAACCCCCCCACACCATCTGCAACGGCAAAGATTCCTTTTTCGGGCCTGTCCAAAAAAGAATCTTCGTTGGATTCACGAAGGAAACCAACGTCCGAATGACCATGTGACGATGTAGTGAGCATGGTATTTTGTACGGCTTTTAATTGGGCGGATTGAGACATTGAGAAACTTACTTTAGAATCAAATTCTATCAAAAATCAATGTCATTATCAAACCTCTCTCCAGAATCCCCTATTATCTCTTCCTGGCTGACGAGTTCAATTGCTTGATGAGGCAGTTCGGACAAGAAGTCTTTTCCATAGGATTGTCGCAGGATACGTGAATCCAATATAACGAGATCCCCACAGTCCGACCGGGAGCGTATCAACCTGCCAATTCCCTGTCGGAAACGCATAACTGCCCCGGGTATGGTAATTTCCCTGAATGGATTCAAGTTCAAAGATTCCACTCGTTCGGCCCGAGCTTCCTTCAATGGATGATTCGGATTATCGAATGGTAATCGCGTGAGTACGACCTGGGACAAACAGGCCCCCTTTGCGTCAAACCCCTTCCAAAAGCTTTCCGCTCCCAAAAGCAATGCGTCTCCATCTTCGATCATTCTCTTTCTCAACTCCGAGCGCGAGAATTCCTCTCCCTGGGCATAGATCGATCGATGCGTCTTCGACCATTCTGTCCTGATCTGTCCATAACAATGGCGCAAATCGGCATAATTAGTAAAAAGAACGAGTGTTCCACCCTCGATCGACCGGGCGAGTTGAAAAATCGACTTGCACAGAAAATTCAGGTAGGGAGCTCGATCATTCGTCATCGGGTTGGGGGCGTCCGAAAGGATTCGTATCTTCATGTTCGCCTGGTAATCAAAAGGGGATTGGAGAACACTCTGCTCGGTTTTAAGAACACCGACCTCACGGTTGAAATATTCCGTCGAACCCTTGCGAGTCAGTGTGGCGCTCGTCATCACCACAGGCACACCCCTGCCAAACAAACCATCTTGTAATTCCTTGGCCACTTCGAGCGGGGCGCCACGCAAATGGATCAAATGCTTTTTCGTCCCTGCCCGCTCGATCCAATACACGTGATCGGTATTTTTTCGCTCGATCACTTCGGACAAGGAGGAAAGATACCCTTGGGCCCTTTTGACCTGGTCCTTGATTTCCAGTTTTTTCAATTCGTCTTTTTGTAAATCTACAAGTTCCACCAGACTTCTTAAAAATCTTCCGAAGGATGGAAAAACTTCCATCGGAAAGGAATGCCCTTGGGTAAGTCGAACCTTGTCCCGATCTGCAAGCGCTTCCAAGTGCAGGTATTGGAAAAAGTCTTCCACGGCAACTTTCACTTCCTCCACGGCAGCGATGTCAGAAGGCCTTCCGTTTTTGGCAATCAACCCCTTGCCATTTCTGGGGTTGTACAATCTGGCAAGAAAATTCTCCAGACCACGGGAACTCAGGGAAACGCCCAAGTGTTCGCTTGCGACCTCAGGCATCTCGTGAGCTTCGTCAAAGATCACGAAATCCGAGGGAAAAAGAATTCCGCTCTCCTCCTCTTCAGGACTCATTCCCGCACTCATCAAGGAAAAGAGAAGACTGTGATTGACGATAACCACCTCTGCCCGCTCTACGATTGATCGAGCTCGTCGGTAAAAACAAGTATCGGGGTGGCACCTCTTGGCCGAGCAAAGCGAGGAGTCCGCATTCACCGATTCCCAGACCTGTGTCGTTGGAATTGGATTGATTTCCTGCCTGATCCCCTCGGCCGGGCCGGATTGCGCCCAATCCGCAATGCGTTCCAACTCATCCCTTTGTCTGTTATCGAACAATTCCGTCTGCCCGCGAAGCGCCCGGTTAAGTCGGTTGGTACACAGATAGTTGGCCCGTCCGACCAACAGGGCGCACCGAAAATCGGCAAATTCGTCGAGTCCAGAAGTTCGGTTGAACAAGTCACGAACGGCAGGAACGTCCTTTTGTAAAAGTTGTTCCTGCAAACTGATGGTATTGGTGGCGACCACACAGGGACGCTTGCTCGAACGCGCAAAGAGAATTGCCGGAATCAGATAGGCGAGACTTTTTCCCACTCCCGTTCCCGCCTCCACCACCAAATGACTCCCATCAAGCAGGCTGCGCCCGACGCCCAAAGCCATCGACTCCTGCTCCGGACGATGTTCGAAATTCAAGTGACGGACCAGGTGTCCATCCTTACGGAAGACCTCCTTCAGTCTGTTGAGGTACTCGGGACGCCATCTGTTTCCCTCTTCCCCACCATCCTCCAAAATACGGATCACGAGAAAGTATGCCCTCTCAGGATTGAATCAATCTCAACGCAAATGCTCAGGGACGGACGAAAGGATTGGATGACTTTTCCATACCCACCGTGGTGTCCGGACCATGACCGACCGCAAGCGCGGTGACATCTGGCAAAGAGTAAATCTTTTCGCGAATCGATCTTTCCAGTTCTCCAAAATCTCCCCCGGGGAGATCCGTCCTGCCCACACTTCCGCAAAAGATCACGTCACCCACGAAACAAAGGTTTTCCGATTCCAGATAATACGCGACGTTACCGGGGCAATGACCCGGACAGTGCAGGACACGAACTTCTCGACCCCACAAATCCAGCGCATCTTCATCTTCCAACCATCTTGAAATGGTCACCGGGCGCAATTCCAGACCGGGAATGGAAAACTGAGCCATCCGGGAAGGCTCGTCAAACATCACTCTGTCGTCAGGATGCCCCAACAGCTCGATGTCATCGTCCTCCGTAGTCAGTTCATGAGCTCCAGCCATATGATCCCAATGCCCGTGGGTGAACCATATTGCCTGAAGTCTGAGACCATGGTCCTGCAAATGTCGGCGCACCTCGGTCGCGCAAGCGGGTGGCGCGTCAATCAGTATGGCATCCTCTCCGTTTTCTTCCCATAGTAAAAAGGCATTGGTTTCAATCGGGCCCAACGCCATTTTCCTTACCTTTAGATCGTTCATTGGCTATCACATTGCACGCTACCGAGAAGAGTCCAAGTTCAAATGACTCAAGGAGGGAAGGAATCCCGACCAACGTCAAATTCTTGCGCCTTGACTTGTGATCGCAAAAGGTCTTTTTTAAAAAGCTTTCGTGCATTGGGGTAGTAGCTCAGTTGGTTAGAGCGCCGGCCTGTCACGCCGGAGGTCGCGGGTTCGAGTCCCGTCTATCCCGCCACTCCCCGTTACCTTTTCCCTAACACGGTAATGACAAGCACGAAGAAGCAAAGCGTTAGGTTAAACATGGGCATCTGTAAGTTTTCGGGCATCGAATACACAAAGCTGACGGCCGGTATCCAGATGATCCACGTGGAGAAGAGCAGGAATATGGACTCTTCGAATATCATGCGAGGATACTCCTTCGGGAATTTCCATGAAAACCCCGAATCCTTCCATCCGAAACAAATTGCGGTCATCGGGGCGGACCATATCACGCAATAGACGAATTGATCGACGAATACCTTGCTCGCCAAAACGGTGATTTCGGTGGAATTTCCAAAAAGCATGGATTGCAAGCGATAGAACGCATCCACCTCCATGCCTTTGTACCCCCAGAAACAAAGGAAGAAAAGCCCCCAGCCAAGAGCCTTGTCCTTGGGAATCTCACCCCTTGCAAGCAAGTTCAGATAAGGAATCAATCCGCCAAACAAGGCAGTTGAACAAGCGGCGAAAAAATACCCTGATTGTTTTTTCCAGAGGGCGATTTCGTCGAGCAGGCCACGACAACCCGGCAGATAGTGATAAGAGATGCAAACGCTTGCTCCGATTGTCCAGATAACCAAACCGGCAAGCAAATTTGCCCTTAAGTTGTCCCGGCACTTTCTCCATGCCTTGCCAGCAATTGCACGAAGATCAAAGGGCACCGGAGGAAACCATGGAAGCGAAGTTCAGTAAAGTGAACATACCGGGTTTTCAGAAACCGCAATCTTACCACTCTGCCTAGGGCCTAGAACTTCTCGCCTTTTTTCAAGGATCCGGCAAAGGCGACCATCAAGCGCACCACTGCCTCCAAATCATTCAAATCAATCACCTCGCTCGGCGTGTGCATGTAGCGTAAGGGAATCCCGATCAGACCCGTGGGTATTCCATTACGAGCGACTTGGATCGCCCGTGCGTCCGTTCCGGTAGGTCGGGGATCGGCTTCGATTTGAACCGGGATTTTTTCAGCCACGGCACACTCTACCAGACGCTCGAAAACAAGAGGATGCACGTTAGGACCACGGGTCAGGATGGGACCTTCACCCAGAGAAAACCTTCCATATTTCCGGTGATCCGCATCCGGATGATCGGTAGCATGGCTCACGTCCACCACCAGGGCAACGTCCGGGTCGGCAAGAAATGCCGAGGAGATTGCCCCTCGTGTACCAATTTCTTCCTGGGCCGTGGACACGGCAATCACTTTGCAAGTCGGTCGCTTGCCTTTCGCCAGTCGAAGCAGGGCTTCGTTCACGGCGTAGGCGCCGGATTTGTCGTCAAAGGCCCGTGAGACCGCGAGCGATCCGTAAAGCGTTTCGAACCCATGATCATAAACCGCTGCATCCCCGATCGTCACCCGTTCGAGAGCTTCCTCCCGACTGGATGCTCCGATATCAATCCACATCTGATGAAATTCTGGCACACGCTTGCGTTCTTCGGGACTCATCAAATGAACCGCTCTTTTTCCCGTAACTCCACGGATCACGCCCTTGCGTGTAAGAATATCGACTCTTCGGCCGGAAATCATCGACCGGTCATGCCCACCAATCGCGTCAAAATAAAGAAATCCCTTATCGCTCACATGCTTGATAATCAAACCTAGTTCATCAATATGACCCGCCAGCATAAGGGTTGGAGAACCACGCATTCCCAGAGTAGCATGGCAATTGCCCAAGTTATCCGTCTCGAACCGGTCGGCCACTTTCTCAACTCGTTTTCTGACAACTTCACGAGCCTCATCCTCATACCCGGAAGGCGAACGAGCCGCCAGGAGTTCGGTTAAAAAAGCGGGGGGTTTGGGTGAGCGGGGGGCGGATTTTGTTTTCCTTTTCATTGATTGATGAATGAATCCATCGAAATACAATTTTGCAAGAATCTTCAACCGTTTGTAAAAGCCTTTCGTTCTCGCCCTAGGCAATAAATCAACCTAATGAAATTTCATGACCATATATCCAGCGATCGATCTCGTAGAAGGTAAGTGCGTGCGTTTGTTCCAGGGACTGGCGGATCGACAGACAACCTATTTCGAAGACCCATGCGTGCCCGCCAGGCAGTGGCAAAATGAAGGAGCCACCCACCTGCATATTGTAGATCTCGACGGGGCTTTCTCAGGAGGCAGCGCCAATCTATCCGCCGTCAGGGCGATTCTTGAGGAAGTCGACCTCAAGGTGCAACTGGGCGGTGGAATGAGGGACGAACAAGCCATCGAACAAGCACTGTCCCTTGGGTTGGATCGCATCATTGTGGGCACCCGCGCCTGTTCCGACCCCAGGTGGGTTGAACGAATCGTAAAGAATTTCGGTCCGGAGCGAATCGTTGTCGGGATCGATTCGAAAGATGGAAAAGTAGCCACCAAGGGCTGGGTGGAAACAACTGAAGTACTCGCAACTGAACTCGCCAAGAAGGTGCAGGGGTTTGGTGTCCGCTGGATCATTCATACCGACGTGGCCACCGATGGCGCCATGCAGGGACCAAACCTTGAAGCTCAGGTTCGCATGGCTGAAGCTACGCCAGACTGCCAAATCATTGCATCCGGAGGGGTGTCTCGGGAGCAGGACGTCGACAACTTGCGGAATCTCACTCGCACACTTCCGAATCTGGAAGGCATGATCATCGGACGAGCCCTGTACGAGGGCACCGTGCGACTGAGTCAGATAATTTAACCTCAAGGCAACTTTCCGAGAGGTAACCTTCGATTCGTCTCTGCTTGTTTATAAATAATCTTGCCATGCAAACGTCATAACTTTTGATTCAATGGACTCACCCTACAGAACCCTTCATTTTTCAAACACCAACCGGACATGACAAAGCTCACATTCGACGTAGACTTCAACAAGGACCCAGAAGAAATTCTTCGCGAAATTCAGGAACGCGCCAGGCAAGAGGTAGCCAAGCGCGAATCCAAGGAGAAAGCGAAATTTTACCTTTCCAGCCTGCACAAGAAGGTCAATGAAGACATCGGTACCAGTTTTACTTCCACCCAGGATTTGATCCGAGCCCTCACGGGTCTCTCCGGAAGCAAGGGACGGGCAAGGACAGCAACGGTCAACGCATCCGGTCGCAGAATCACCGTTTCAATGAACAAGGAGATTTTCGAAGAGATCAAGACCTTGCTCGCTCAACCCAATCCAAACAAAGCCGCAATCGCGCGCCAGACGGGCGTCAGTGTAGTTCAGGTAAGAAAAGTCGCAACGGGCGGATACGATCAAAAATACGCTGGTGATTCGGCATCCACCTCCACCGCTCCTGCAAGTTCAAGTTCCGCAACCTCCCCTAAAGTGGTTGTTGAAAAAGCGTCGGAAAACAACGCTCCCGCCGCTCCCAGCATTTCATTGGATCCTCCTCCGGCTCTGGAAAAACCATCCTCCCCCGAACCTCAACCCGAAGCAAAGGAAGAACCTACGGAACCAATCCTGCCCCCTCCATCGCCTCTGGATACAGAATCCAATGAGGTTCCCACTCTCGCAGTCCCACCCGCCCCATCCCTCGACCTCCCCCCCGCTCCCGAGCCTCAGTCTGAAGCAAAAACGGAACCGGTGGAACCAGTACTGCCGCCCCCTTCGCCCTTTGACGAAGAACCGCAAGACGTTCCTCCCCTTGCTCCCCCGCCTGCTCCTTCTCTCGATCTTCCCCCCGTAGTCGAAGATCTTCCCCTTCCCCCACCCGCTCCGGCTTCCTTGGACCTGCCTCCAGTTGCCGATCTTCCACCAGCTCCGCCACCCGTTGAAGTTTCTGAAGAACCTCCTCTTCCTCCCCCATCCTTTGGCGAGGAACTGGCCGATGAACCCGCCCCTCTGGCTCCACCACCCGCTCCGGCTTCCTTGGACCTGCCTCCAGTTGCCGATCTTCCACCAGCTCCGCCACCCGTTGAAGTTTCTGAAGAACCTCCTCTTCCTCCCCCATCCTTTGGCGAGGAACTGGCCGATGAACCCGCCCCTCTGGCTCCACCACCCGCTCCGGTTTCAGCCGATCTTCCTCCCATGCCCGAGCCAGCTCAGGACTTGCCTCCTCCTGCCCCGCCCAGTCCTCCTGCCCCGCCCAGTCCTCCTGCCCCTCAGGCATCCCCTTCCGCAGATCCCGGCACACCTCCCAAACCATCCCTTTCTCTAAAGCCAAAACCATTGACTGGTGGGTTGTCAGGTAAATCAGGAGGTACGAAATTTTCCCTAAAATCAGGCAAGAAGAAGACGACGGGGTTAAAGATCACTCGCCCGCCCATGTCTCCCCCATCCTGATTTTGGCTTCGTGGCTTCGATTGAACTTGTCGAAAATTCTTATTTTTCCTAATTTGATCTTCTTTGGGGCCGTAGCTCAGTTGGAAGAGCGCCACAATGGCATTGTGGAGGTCGTCGGTTCGATCCCGATCGGCTCCACCAATCGTTCCCTCACCCCTTCATGCGAGGCGATTTTATTGTGAATGACGTTTTCATTACCGGTATTGGTTTTATAACGAGCATTGGAAACGACAGGTCTTCCGTCACCGACAGTCTTCTCAATCTCAAGCATGGCATCGTTTGTCCGGAAGAATTACAGGTTCCGGAGTCACCTGTTAAAGTTGCCGGCACGGTCAAGGGTTTCGACGTTCATTCATCCGACCCGGAAGACTGGAGATATCCGGAGGAATTTCGCGTTCCCAGGGCTACACTCAGAAGTTTTTCCCCTCACGTACTCTTTGCCTGGTGCGCCCTCAAACAAGCGATCAAGGACGCCGGATTGACTGATGAGGATCTTAAAAGTGAAGACTGTGGGCTTTACACCGCTTCCGGCGGATCCATGAGATCC
This sequence comes from Opitutales bacterium, assembly GCA_038152055.1. Classification (GTDB taxonomy): domain Bacteria; phylum Verrucomicrobiota; class Verrucomicrobiia; order Opitutales; family Seribacteraceae; genus Chordibacter. The sequence goes on from JAYOWQ010000025.1 coordinate 17,410, forward strand.
ATCCACAAACACTTTGAAAAAATGGACAAACGCGGGGTCATGGCCTGCAATCCATTGGCGATCGTCGCTTCGATCGCCGGCACCCTGACCTTCAATCTTGTCGCGGCATTGGGAATTCGTGGATCCTCCGCTGGCATGGTATCCGCCTGCGCATCCTCCGGGCATGCCCTGGGCATGGCTCTTGATGAAATCCGTTTGGGAAGGCAGAAGCGGATGCTCGTGGTGGGTGCGGAAGATTGTAATTTCGAGAGCATCGTCCCCTTTTGCGGCATGCGCGCCTTGTCCTTGGAGACCGATCCTGATCAGGCATCCCGTCCGTTCGATCGCAAGCGAAACGGGTTTGTAGGCACGGGTGGATCGGTTTGCATGATTTTGGAATCAGCGGAAGAAGTCCAAAGGCGAGGAGTCCAAACCTACGCCAAATTCATCGGATGGGGTCAGGCCTCGGACGGGCACAACGTCGCCATCTCCCACCCGGAAGGGATCGGACTGCGCGACGCAATGACCAAGGCCCTGACCGATGCCCGTATCGAACCTTCAGCGATCGACTACCTCAACGCCCATGCCCCATCCACTCCCATTGGAGATGCATCGGAAATGAAGGCGGTACAGAGTGTATTTCCACGCCCCCAACAGCTTCGGATATCTAGCACCAAAGCCCTCACCGGTCATGGCCTTTCCCTCTCAAGCATCATGGAAGCCGCATTTTGCTGCCTCGCCCTCAAGGACGGCTTTCTTCCAGGATCAGCCAACGTCACCGAACCGGATCCCGGACTCGGGCATCTGCAACTTCTTCAGCAAACGGTTTCCGTGCAAGTCGATCGTGTCATGAGTAACAGCAGCGGGTTTGGTGGGGCGAACGTCAGCTTGATTTTCGAGAAGTCCTGATTTGCCCGCTCATGTCCTCCAACCCGGCGCCCCTTGATTGGCTGGAACGTTTAATCATACAAAGAAGAACGCAAAAGCCGGCTAATTTTTCAGGCGCTCCCCAACCCGGCGAGATCAGGAAAATGGTAGAGATCGCCCGGCATGCTCCCAATCATCATCGAACGGAACCGGCCAGGTTTTATCTTTTGAACGAAGAGCGGATTCAATTGGTCGGGCGGATGTTTGGTGAGATCGTCTCCGGCGAAGGTACCAGTCCCGCACTGGTCGAGCGGGCCAAACGGAAGGCCTTGGAATGGGGAAATTCACCAGGGTTGCTGGTTGTAACCTGCCACTCCGACGTCCAAACCGAGCTCTATCGCAAGAAGCCTGAAACCATTCAGGAAGATTACGCCACCGTAGCATGTATCTGCCAAAATCTGCTATTGCTTATGGAAAGCAAGGGGATTGCTTCAAAATGGAGCACGGGACCGGTTTGGACCCACGAAGAATTTGCTTCTGCCATCGGTATGCTCGAGCCAAACGTTGAAAAGGTGGTCGGTCTGATTTTTTATGGGTATTGCAAGGACAGGGCGGACGTTCGTACCTTGAGTCCACTCGATCATCACATGGTCGATCATTCCCGAAAATCCTGAATCTTTCTACAAATCCTTAGCTTTATCCATTGACCCTTCTGTTCAATTTTCTATTTTCTTATCTTTTTGGTGATCTGGCGAAATAGCTCAGTTGGTAGAGCAGAGGACTGAAAATCCTTGTGTCCCCAGTTCGATTCTGGGTTTCGCCACCACCAAAAACTTTCCTGTCCGATCCACTTGGAGCCCCACCGGACGGACTCGATGATTGTACTAGAAAGAGAAATTGGCGCTCAAGGAGATTCCCGAGTCCAAGGCCTTGAACCCGTCCACAGCGTCATCCTCGGAAGACATCGAGGAGTAAGTTATGAACGACTGAACGCTCAACCATTCCGTCCATTGGTAAATGAAGCTCGATCCAATCGTCAACAGATAGTCATCCCTACCCTTGCTGGGGCTTTTCAGGTAGTGAGTACGGTTTAGTCCGATTCTGGGCATGATCATGAACTTACCTTCTTCTCCGAGCATATGAACGTAAGTTGCAGATATTGAGTTTTGGTAGTTGTCACCACTGTCGGAATATACACCTGCGGCAGGCAAAACCATGGTTTGATCGGAAGCTGAGTACTTGATCATGAAATCCGCCATGAGTAGAGAATTGTCGGTCAGAGGAATTGTCTTTTGTATCGACCATGCAGGGGCGATTGCATCGGAAATCCGGTCTCCCGTATTCAGGTTATTGAGTATATTGTATTCCAAGGACGTTCCCATGCTCCAATCCTTGGGAAGTCCCCATGCCAAGGATGCCTTGGCCATGCCAAAACGGTTGTCAAGATTGGCGGAATATTCTTCATATTCGGCAATCTGCATGAACAGATCGAATCTTGGGATCAGGGTTAGGTATTCGCCAATCGCGAAAGGTGAGTGAGAAATCCCGAACCCAACGTTCGCTTCGAAGACTCCGGATCTTTCCGCTTTTCCCTTCTCCGGGGTTCTGAGCACGTTTGAGGTTCTGTAGAGGCGAGTACCCGTAGTGGCTGAAAACTTGAATTCATTTTCCTTTGGCGGAGTCTTTGGCGGGTCGAGAAGAGAGGAAGAAGCAGTGGATGCGCGTCCCTGCTTGATCGGCAATCCCACCTCAATGATTTCAAGGAGTCCCAAGTTTGAATGAAAACTGGAAAATCCGGGCAAGGAGGGCTCGGCAGTGGGCAATTTTCTTGTTTGTCCATGAGAGCGGCCAAGGAGAAAGAAAATACAAACAATAAATTTGCATAGGATGGAAGGCATGAATCGCATCGTTATTGGAAGCAGGGAAATCAGGGATTGGAAATCTTTCCGATCTGAACGTTCTTGCCATAGTCATCAAAACTAGGCCGGTCATCCATCAGGTTCCCACCGGATTTGACGTTTTCAATAAAGTTCACCCGTCCCAACTGTTCGCTGATTGAAAGGTTTCCAAAATTCGGATACTTCCCGTCAATCGGTCCCTTCAAGCTATTGAGTTGCACTTGAGTGGCGCTGGGAAAGTCAATGTTGCTCAGCCTTATGGTGGTGGCTTCCATGATCAAACTGGGAAGGTTTTGACTGAGTTTCAGGTTATCGACGTTCAAGTCCCTCGCCGCTTGCATACGTACGATGGAATCCGTGGTCAGGGAAACGTTATCGATATTGACGTCCCTCAAGCTCTGTATGGCTATCTGACTGAGCGAATCAATCGATGCATTGCGCAAAAGAACGTCCTCCCGGGCGGAAATGACCAAGTCTGAAATGGCTGATTGCAAGGAAAGTCCGTCCTCTGCGGTGAAGGAACCCCCACTCATGGCTACGACACGCGTAGCACTGGGATCGTCCGATTCAAATGCAATCGTACCGCTCAGGCTCAGACTTTCGGTTGCCCCGATCAGGAGATCACTGTTCGTCGTGGAAAGAACGTCCCCAAGATCGTAGGTACCCGAACCAAGGGAGAGGTTGGCGCCTCCAATCACTCGATGTTCCTCGTTCAGACCTACGGATATCCTACCCAATTCCTGATAAGTGGCGGAAACACTGTCGAAGAAAGGATTTTCCAGAGCGTCACCCCCATCAATGCCGCTCAATTCATCCCAAACCTTGGAGAGATCGTAATCCAAGGTCAGCACGTTGGCAATTTCAGCGACTTCTATCCATTCATCCGTCCACTCGCCCTGATTCATTTCCGATATCTGCTCGAAAACGTCACCATTGCCACTTGCTCTAAGGGTATCTCCGAGCTTGGTTATTCTGGAATCATCCGGAGCGATGCCGGGCTTCTGGGAGGATTTGGACTGGGCGATATTTTCCTGTGTCAGCAGGGCGCCGACCATTTCCTCCTCAAATCCTTTCCCAAGCAAAGAGATCATCATATCATCCTCCAAAAGCAGGATTTTTCCACGAGTATCGGAGGAATATCCGAAATAGGTTTCCAATTTTTCCAGATCCATTCCGGAAAGTTCGATAAATCTTCGCACCGTGGATGGGGATTCGGTTTTCAAATTTGCCTGCACGGACGTAGGCAAAGCAAAGAATTCTTCCATCTGCTCGGCGTTCAACCCCAATTTTGCGATATCCTCGGCAGATGCTCCCACCTCTCCGGTTTTCCTCATTTGCTTGGCATCGGCATCCGTTTCCAGAAGACTGTCTAACTTGCTTTCCGCCTGAATCGGAGCATCGGCCGCCTTGGCGACAACGGAAGATGATCCACCATCGGCAGACCCTTCTGCTCCTCCATCCGATTCCGTGGATGCCTGGGGTTCCTCTGCAGCCGCATCTGTATCGCTCCCGCTTTCCGAGTCAGCCCCGGATTCTCCTTCATCCGAGGAGGATTCACTCTCCTCCGCATCTCCGGAATCCGATTCTTCCGAGCTCTCTTCACTGTCTCCGCTTTCATCACTTTCTTCGGAACTCTCTTCGGCTTCTTCGCTCTCTTCCGAACTCTCTTCGGAAGCGGCCTCTTCCGAAGACTCGGATTCCGCGGTAGCCTGATCCATGGCCGCGTTCATTTCCCCAAGGGAAACGTCCTGTGTGGCTTCGGTTGCGGCGCTGTTCGTTGATTGAATGTTCTGAGCGACCGCCGGATTCACAGGTCTGGGAGTTGCGACCCCACTGGGAGAAACGCTCAACCCACTACCAGCACTCACGGGGACGGGTTGGTTTGCCCCAGGCGGGGTAAACGCAACCGTGGATTCGGTAACGTCAAGTTGTACGCCCTGGCCGGGATTGGATGCCATTTGAAATTCCGTTCCCCGAATACCCGCCACTCCGACCGGGGAATTGATGTCGAACATGGATGCCTTGTTCAGTTTTTTCGTTTTCACAACCAAAGAACCAAAATCCAGATCGATACCGATTTTCGACTTGCTGGGTTCATCAGTCAAATCCGAAAGTTTTTTGTCTCCCGCCTCAAAAGGTTCCTGTTCGAAGGTTCCGATCTTCATTTTCGTTTTTTGTTCGAGAGTGAGCAAGGTACCGTTACTAAGCAAACCCACCATCTTCCCATCCTCTCCCGTCTCGACCTTGTAAGTGGAAGGAATCGGTTTTCCCACCGCAACCGGATCTACGGGATTATCCTGCTGGTCATAAAAGGTCACCATACCTTCCGAAGAAATAAGAATGAACGCCCCCTTCTTGCTATCCTGGGCCTGGGCGTTGCTGGTCCAGCCAAGTCCAGTTAGCATGCATATACAAAATATTATCCCAAGAATCGTATTTTTTTTCATCGCGCGTTCTCCGTTTCGTTTGACTGCGAGTCGTCCAGTCTTATCCAAATTCCTTGCCCATAATCGAATAATAAGCGTTTTTTCATAAATTCACCATAAAAATATATCCATCCTTGCGTCTCGGTTCGGAATAGAAATGGGAACAGATCCGACTTGGTCCAAACCCATCCGAGGCTTTCCTTCCACAACCACAACGAACCGTTCTCGCCCGGGCTCGGATAGATCCACCCCAGTTGCAGGTGCAGGATCCATCCGGAC
>JAYOWQ010000026.1:0-7148 GCA_038152055.1 Opitutales bacterium
ATTGAGATCGTCCGGGATCATCTTGGCCAGTTTGTCCGCTTCCGCGTAGGGAAGATCGCGTACCCGAGCGATGTCCCGCACCACCATTTTCGCGCCAAAGGTCCCAAAGGTGATGATATTGGCCACGCAATCCCGTCCGTACTTTTCCCTGACGTATTCGATAACCTCGCCCCTTCTTCGCATGCAAAAATCGATGTCGAAGTCGGGTGGTGAAACCCGTTCAGGGTTGAGAAACCTTTCGAACAACAGGCCGAAGCGCAAGGGATCGATGTCAGTGATGGCAAGGACGAACGCAACCAGACAGCCCGCCCCCGAACCTCTGCCCGGCCCGACCGGAATCCCCTGCTCCCGCGCCCATTTCATAAAGTCGGCAACGATGAGGAAATAATCGTTGAACCCGGTTTTCGAGATCACGCCAAGTTCGTAATCCAAACGATCGCTCAGTTCTTTAGAAAGGGATGAGTCTCCGCGTTCCTCGGGTTTCAGGTAACTCAGTTCATACCTGTGTTCAAGCCCTTCGATGCAGAGTTTTTTCAAATACTCGACGTTGTCCGCAACTTCGGTCCTGATTTCGGGTGGCATGGTGAAAACCGGATAGTTGTTTTCCCCAAAGGGCAACTTCACCTCGCACATCTCCGCCACCGCAAAGGTATTGGTCACGGACTCCGGAACTTCCCGGAACAGTTCCTCCATTTCCTGACGCGACTTCAAGTAAAATTCGCGGGCGTCGTACCGCATGCGGGAGGAATCATCCAGTTTTGAACCCGTCTGAATGCAAAGCAAGGCGTCATGCGGGGCCCAGTCCTCTTCCCTTACGTAGTGCACGTCATTGGAAGCCACCGTTTTCAGACCGAAGTCCCTGGCCAGTTTGATCAGTTCCGGTACCAGTTGCGCCTGCTCCTCGATCCCATGATTGTGAAGTTCTACGAAATAATTTTCCTTTCCAAAGATGTCCACCATGCGACCCATTGCATCTCTGGCCGCGTCGTATTCTTCACGCAGGATGAGTTGTGGAATCCATCCTTGCATGCATCCTGTGAAACCGATCAAACCGTCCGCATGCCGTTCGAGGGTTTCCAAATCCGTGCGAGGACGATAGTAGAAACCGTCCACGTGCGCATCGCTTACGACTTGGCAAAGGTTTTGATAGCCCTTGAAATTTCTCGCCAGCAATCCGAGATGATAGGATTTATGATTTTCACGGCCTGGGCGTTCGTCGTTTTGGTGATCCGTAACGATGTATCCCTCGCAACCAATGATTGGCTTGATTCCTCTCTTCTCCGCCTGTTTGACGAAGGAAACGGCTCCAAAGAGATTTCCATGGTCCGTAAGGGCGATTGCGGACATACCCAGCTCGACGGCCCGGTCCATCAGACGGTCCATCCGGCAGCATCCGTCGAGCAGACTGTAGTCGGAATGGACGTGCAAGTGCACGAAATCTTTGTCTTTACCGGTCATGCGATCAAGATGCTCACCTTTCCTTCATCTAGCATGGATCTTCCCCTTTCAAGGCAATCTTGCGCACGTAGAAAATGGACGGACAAAGACCGCCAGGATTCCCAAACCGAACCATCGGTAGTCAGGAACGCAGATACTTTTCACGAAGCAGGCGCCAGAAAACGATCAAGAAAGCGGTGAGCGGGATGCCAAGGATCATCCCCAGCACTCCACCAAAGGCCTTTCCCCAGAAGAAAACCGAGACGATCACTAATACGGGGTGCAACCCCGTACGGTCACCCATGATCCGGGGACTCAACCAGTAGCTTTCCAAAACCTGAACCAGAAGAAAGCTGATGCCGCAACCGATGACTAGATTCCAGTCACCGGACTCAAGAATTCCGCCAGGTTGCAAATACGCAACGAGCAGAGCGGTAACCACGCCCAGTACCGAACCCAAGTAGGGAACGACGTTCAACAACCCGAAAAGCAGACCGAGAGCGATTCCAAATTTCAGCCCTGACAGACTGAAACCGATAGCGTACCCCAATCCCATCAACAGACCGATCAACAACTGGCCCCGAAAAAACGCTTCGATGATTTCCTTGAACTGACGGATCAAGTAGACGAGGTCGTCCCGGGTATCCTTCTTCAGAAAACTCATTTGAGCAGCCAGATCCGCAAAGTGATCCCGCCGGGAACCCAGAAAGTAAAACAAGTAAATGGGAATAATGGCCAGTCCGGCGAAACTTGAGAAAAAAGAAAGCATTCCGGACCACGCGTCTCCAAGTACCCGGGCGGAGCTCCTGGTCAAACCAGGGGCTTCCTCTGCGATTTCCCCAAGAGAGTCCTTCCAATCCCTCTTGAACCGATTGTATCTGGTCGCCACAGCCTCCCAAGTCGAAGGACTGACGGTCTGCCTGATTCTGGTTTCGATTTTTTCAGGCCAATCCATCGAAGAACCGGCAAGTTCCCTACCCTGTCGGATCACTTCTCCACCGACACCCCAAAGACCAAGCGCGCAAACGGATAGAACGAGCAAGTAAAGGGCCACGATGGCGGAATTCGTGCCCCAATTCAATCTCCTCTCGGTGAACCTGACGATGGGTCGCAAGAGAATTGCAAGGACGGCGGCGATCGCCAATGGCCAGATGACCGAAGAGAAGAAGTCCAGAAACCGACCAAGTTCACGAAGCAACCAACCGCAGAGCAAAAGGAGAGTGAAAAAACCAAGGGTGCATAGCGTGGACGCCAGGAACCCAGACTGTCCGCTTGATAAAAAGCTCTTTGGTTTTGAAGAATCGGTCATTTACAGCTGCTTGGTTTGATTCTTGCCTTTACTTCGGTCCGAGGGCAAGAACCTCTTTCGACAGAATACCTCGGAACCCATCAACGATTCTCCAAAACGGCAACGCTAATTCATACATGATTCGATTTTTTCACGCGCTTCGAGCAATCCTCATCATAACGGCCGTTTCCTCAAGTTCTCACGGCATGGATCCGCCCGCAATCAATGAAAGCGTACATTCGGTTTATCGAGCCATTGTGCGAATAGAAGTTGTCTCGGAAAGAGGATCAAATGGTCGCATGCTCAAATCCGGATCGACCGGAAGTGGAGTCATAATCAACGAATCGGGATTAGTGGTGACCAATCACCACGTTGCCGGGAAAGCCACCAGACTGACTTGCAGACTCCATGACGGCGAGGAAGTGGGTGCGGAATTACTCGGAGCCGACGCCCTCACGGACTTGGCGGTTCTGCGACTTAAACTGGACGAACGATCGAAGGACGCACCCCCTTTGTCCTATGCCGAATTCGGTGACTCCGATCAGGTAAAAGTGGGAGACGTCTGCTTTGCAATGGGGAGCCCGGCAGGACTTTCGCAGTCCGTAACCAAGGGCATCGTCTCCAACCTGGCTCTAATCTCCAACCATCCGAACTCCTTCAGACTGGATGGAGAAAACGTCGGGGAACTCGTCCGCTGGCTCGGACACGATGCCGTGATCTTTCCCGGAAACAGTGGCGGGCCGCTGGTGGACGAATCGGGATTGATTATTGGAATAAACGAAGTGGCCATTGCCAGCCTGGGTGGGGCGATCCCCTCGAATCTCGTACAAAAAGTGGCTCGCGAGCTTGCCGATCACGGATACGTGCAGCGATCCTGGTACGGCTTCGAGTGTCAGCCCGTGCTGAACGATACGAATCAGGGAATTTTGCTCTCCGGAATAATCAGCGGCTCTCCCGCGGATAAAGCCGGTCTTTTACCGGGCGACCTGATCACCGAGTTTCAAGGTCTGAAAGTTCGGGCCCGCATACCCGAGGACATTCCACCCTTCAACCAAATGATCGGATCGATCCCCCCTGGCAAAGAAGTGGAGATCAAGATAAGGAGGGGTCAATCCATTCAAACGCGCACCCTGTTGTCACAGGCTAGGGAATCCGCCTTTCATGCGGAAAGGGAGCTAAAGAGTTGGGGACTGACCTTACGCGACTTCACTCTGATGTCGTCCTTGGAAGCAAGACGTGAAGACCTTGCGGGGGCCCACGTGCACTCGGTCGCTCCCGGGGGCCCATCTTTCAGCGCCAAGCCGAACCTCCTGCCCGGCGACGTGATCGTAGAGGCAAACAACCGCCCGATTCATTCGGTTGAAGATCTTGTCGAAGCGAGCAGAGAGTGGACCCGTGAAAGCGACCAACCGGTCCCTGTCCTCGTTCGATTCGATCGCGATCTCGCAAATTTTCTCACCGTTGTAAAAATCGGTCCGGAACCCGAAGAGAGAAGACCGGTGGAAGCATGGAAGCCATGGTTGGGCGTTCGCACGCAAGTGCTTACAGGCGATCTGTCCGAAGCTCTGGGACTCGATGAAGACGCCCGGGGAATACGCGTATCCCAAGTTTTTGCAAATACGCCTGCAGATCGGGCTGGTATCGAACCCGGTGATTTGCTCTTTCGTCTGGACGGGCAGTTGATTCAGGCGAACAAACCTGAGGACTTCGAAGTCTTCGGTAACATGATCAAGCAATACCGCACGGATGCAAACGTCTCCTTGAGTGGAATGCGTAACGGTCTGGAAAAGGCTTGGTCGGTTACGCTTGCAAAACGGCCGACACCGGCAAACGAGCTCCCGGAATACGAGGACAAAACCCTTGAATTCTCCGTACGCGAGCTTTCTTTCGCAGATCGAGTCTTTCAACGGATTGATGAACAAACGACCGCTTTGTTCGTTGAGAACGTCGAGCCCGCAGGTTGGTGTTCCCTTGCCGGCCTTAGGCAGGGCGACTTGCTCCTGAAGGTCAACGATGAACCTGTCGGATCGGTTCCGACCTTCAAGCACCGCATGGAATTGCTGATTCAGGAGCGGACGCCGAACGTGGTTTTCTTCATCAAGCGGGGCATTCATACCCTTTTCGTCAAAGTCGAACCCGAATGGGATCCGGCATAATGACTGCACTTTTCAATCCCTTATCCGCTTCGTAAGCATGAGACGATTTTTTTCCCATTCAATACTGGCAGTCTTGGCATTGTCAGCTTCTCTCGCTTGGGCAAACGGGCCGCGCGAAACATGGATGCAACTGCTTGAGCAACAAGCGGGATGCGTGACCTGGGTTTCCGTGACCGTTAAAATAGAGGTCAGTTCCAACGGCAGAAGTTTTCCGCCTTCTGAACGCAATCTCGAAGCGCTTGGAACCGTTGTCGGAACAAATGGCCTGACCGTGCTATCCCTTCATACGATGGATCCTACTGACTCGATTCTTGCCCGCATGCGTACGCAGGGCGACGTAAACGTCAACTACACGGAAGTTAAGATTTTGCGCGATGACGGTTCGGAAATTCCATCCAAGTTCGTGCTCAAGGATCAGGACCTCGACCTGGCCTTTGTCTTACCGCTCCAAGAATCGGTAGTTTCAGGTGGTTCATTCGCTCCCGTTCTGGAAAATTCCGGTGAAAGCTCTTTCCCCAAGCCATTGGACGAGGTGGTTTCACTGGGCAAACTCGGCCGCAACCTCTATCGGCAAAATACGCTGCAGAGGGGGTGGGTGAACGCAGTGATCAGCAAGCCCCGGGATTACTTCATAATCGAGAACCTGAGTCCTGGATGTCCGGTCTTCGATAGCGAAGGGAACTGGATCGGAATAAGCGTTTACAAAAAAGACCAGGGCCGAGCATCCGCTCTGGTTACGCTTCCGGCAAGGGACGTCCTGGAGATCGCGGAGCAAGCGATATCCAGAGGTTTGTAAATTTTCCATTGCCGAAACCACCATCTCAACGCTAGAAATTAGGGCGTGATCGTTCAATTCACAAAGGTTGCCAAGGCTCTCCGGGCAGGAGTTTTCGCTCTGCTCGTATTCGGTGGTTGCTCGAAACAGGAGTGGGTTGATGAAAAAGACGTGGAATACAGAAAAAACGATACCGGTTCCTTGATTCTGTACAAGATTGGCGCTTCGCAACCTTTCGGAACCGGAAAGGTTGGACGTGTGTCGGGCAGGTACGAAAACGGACAAAAGCGGTTCGAAGTTGGATTTTTCAACGGAATCAAGCACGGAACCTTCTTCTTTTGGCAACCGAACGGAATGAAGAGATTGAGTGGGGCCTATGACATGGGTAAAAGGGAAGGCGCTTTCATCGCTTACGGCAAGGCCGGTGAATTGATTTACGAAAAAAACTTTCTCCAGGACGAACTGGAGGGCAATTTCACGCTTTACTATCCCATGTCACACTCCGAGGTCTTTCGCTATTCCGAATTCGTCAAGAAGAGAAATTTGCAACCCGAACAAGTCCCCGTTAAAAACAACCTCCGCATGCAGACGACGTTTGCAAGCGGTCTTCCGGTCGGCCCTTACCGTCTCTTTTACCACCCGCGCGGACAGAAGAACATGACCCTTCAAGACCTGCTCAAGGAGGAAGGAGCTTTTGACGATCAGGGCAAGCTGGTGGGCGAGCAAACCTTTTACTATCCAAGAACCGAGTCTTTGGTCGTATACATGCCTGACGATCAACCGCTTGACACCTTTCACCTCCCTTCCCAGGAGGGGTTGTCCCGTGCAATCGATCAATGCTACAAGGCTTTGGAAGATCTTCCTGCATACAGAAACCCCGAACATTTGCCCGCAAAAGTTTTTGCCGTCGATTCGAGAGGCAACCGGATTGCCCCGATATGGACGTCGGATCTCGTGAACGTCGCCATTCGCAACCTCGATGGATTTCTGCTGCCCATTCGTTTCCCTCCCACCTTCGAGACCTACCGTGATGAAGCCGTTAAAACCGCGGAGGAAATATTACTGGAATTGGAAATCACCGAATCTGAAAAGGTGAAAACCTATGAGAAGATGGGAGCTTCGATAGATCTGGTGGGATTGGATGCTGAGGGCCAGATCATTGACATTCTATGGAGTAGCCGAAAACGAGAAGACGTCATCCATCTTGAGGATCGTATCTTGCGAAAAAGAACCATGATCAAACGAGCATGGGAATCCGGAAACTCCTCAAAATCCGAGTGGTTGGTTCCAGACGGATTAAGGCTGGTTATTGAAAACACGGACGAGCCAATATCCTTTTTCCGCTAGTTTTTTGATTCCTTCCCATCCGGCAAGGAAGGCAGTCCCAGATCATTTGCCCATTTCCGGCAGGGGCACGTTCTCGAATGGATTGCCCGGCGGGGTCACCTGCTCGAATGGATTGCCCGCCGGGGTCACCTGCTCGAATGGATTG
>JAYOWQ010000026.1:7248-22618 GCA_038152055.1 Opitutales bacterium
GGGTCACCTGCTCGAATGGATTGCCCGCCGGGGTCACCTGCTCGAATGGATTGCCGGCTTCCTCAATTTTCCCGGCATCATCCGCATCCCGTTCGGCCCTTGGGCGACCAATCCTTTCCGACTTACCCACAAAAAAAGGGACGAATTCATCGTCTCCGCTTTCATACAACTCGACAATTCTCGACCTGTTTTCGTAAACCCAACGAAATCTCACCGGGTCGGTGGGTGAACGATCGTGGAGATCGGCAAGAAGGGAAGTGTCGTACCCTCCGCCATTTTCCGGGTATCCTCCAACCCATGGGAGGTAAAAACGCCAGGGCACGCCTTCCCCTGGATTCTGAACGTCAATCCATCGATCGCTAGTCGCCAGCAGGTATCCCTTGAAAACTCCACTCTTTTGATTCGGGGCGATGATCCTGATCTTATCAATTCTCAAATGATTTTCCCAAAACCAGGAAAGGGACACGCGGTTACCGACGACAAGCTCTTCAATTTCCTCAAGATCCTCAGGATCGAACCCACCCCCATTTCCCGGCCCCCCCCCTACCCATTTTGCCAAGTATCTGTGCGAGTATCCCTGATCGTTCTTTACGTCCACCCATGCCCTTCCCTTGGCCGCTAAAATGCCCAACAGGGAACCCGACTTGAGAACCGGTTCCTTGCCGAAGGAAGGTTCAGCCCCCGGATGGCACGGGAAATTCAGAAGAGCCAAAACCATTGCAATCTTGAGCGACCGTCTCATTTTCAAGCCCCACTTACCCATACTTGAGGAACGAAGGCAAGCCACCAGGTGAGATCATGCCTCATTTTGACGGAGAAAACCCAATGTCAGCCAGGTGGAGTGGTCTGGCGATGGTTGCCAAAGGATCATCGGTCCACGCAGCGTGTACGAAAATCATCTTTAATCACGATTCATCGTTTTACGATCGCCCGTTCCCAACCCGGCAAGAAAACTTTTCAATCCGATTGCGGTTTTCTCTCCGATTCCTTCAACTTCCGACAGCTGCTCAATTGTGGCCTTGCGCAGTTTGCCCAAGGATCCGAAACGATCCCATAGTAAAGCCCTTCTTTTTTCGCCCAAACCCTTGAAGTCAAGCAATACGGATTCCCGAATTCGTTTGCTGCGCAAATCCGCATTATATCTGTTGGCAAACCTGTGAGCTTCGTCTCTTACGAATTGCAGAAAGCGACGGGCAGGATGACGAGCATCCAACTGCAAGCTTTTACGGTGATCTCCGAAGATAATCGTTTCCTCTCTCTTTGCCAAACCGATCAGAGGCGTAGAGCAAATACCGATCGCTTCAAGGGCAGACCGGGCGGACCCTACCTGCCCGAGCCCACCGTCCACCACCACAAGATCGGGAAGAGGACGTTCTTCCTTGATCAGACGGGAGTACCGTCTGCTCACCACCTCATGCATCGCCCTGAAATCGTCATTTCCGGAAAATTCGCGAATCTTGAATTTTCTGTACCCTCTTTTATCCGGTTTGCCGTCTACGAAGCGCACCATTGAGGCAACCAAGAAGGTGCCCGAAACGTGGGACACGTCAAAGCACTCGACAACTTGGGGCGGATGTTCAAGTTGCAAAACCACAGCCAAACATTCGAGCGAATCCTTCGAACTATCGGATAGCGAAGGCATTCTTTTATCGAATCGACGGGTCCGGCCAATGGTTTTTTCCAAGGCCTTGCAAAGGTCACGCAAGTGAGCGGCCCGCTCGAAATCGAGCTCCTCGGCGCTTCGATTCATCTGCCCTCGCAAATCATCCAACCATTCCCTTGCCCGGCCTTCAAGGAATTCACATGCCTTGAACACGCGTTCACGGTATTCATCAAGACTGGTTTCGTTTTGTCCGGAAAAGATTTCCGCCCGCGCGTCATCGTAAAGGCGTATTTTATCCCCGCCCAAACGAACGGGCTTTCCATCCGCCAGTAGAATTCCGAATTTCCTCCTCATTTCCGAAAGCGTGGCTCGCAACAGTCCGGCATGGGCAAAGGGACCGTAGTATCTGGCACCGTCATCCAGACGATTACGGCGCAAGCGAAAGCGGGGAATTTCGCTTTGCCATTCCACCTGCACCATCAGGAACTGCTTGTCGTCGGTAAAATCGGTGTTGTATCTTGGCCGGTATTCCTTGATCAAACGACCCTCGAGCAAAAGAGCTTCAGCTTCGTTTCCTGTTTCATGGATCGCAATTTCCCGAACCATTTCCACCATTGCGCCGATCTTGGGTTGCGAACGAACGAATTTGCGCGAACCCTGAAAATAACTCGAGACCCGTTTTTTCAAGTTCTTCGCCTTTCCAACGTAAATAACTTGGCCCAACCGGTCCTTCATCAGATAAACACCGCACTTTTGCGGTAGCGAACGAACGAACTTCGTCAGTTCCGGTCTTTTCTTTTGCATTGGCAATTTAGGGAGTTTGCGGATACTTTTAACTTCACATCCTAGCCCACACACGAATTTTCTCCAGTACTTTCCGATCTTCCATTCCATTATGAGCGCGTCACCACGAGTAGAGACAATAACCCTTGGCGATGAATTGCTTCTGGGGATTAGAGAAAACGAACATCTGACTTACCTGGGTATTGAACTCGCTCATCACGGCATCGAACCGGCGGCCAATCTCGTGATCCGGGACAATCCCGATGACATTCGTTCGTTTTTCACCGATTCATGGAAGCGTTCGGATCTTGTTATCACTACCGGTGGTCTTGGTCCGACCACCGATGACTTGACAAGGGAAGCCATTGCGGACGCCCTTGGGGAAACCTTGGTTTACGATCCTGAAATCGAGCAATCGATTCGAGACAGATTTCAAGAACTGGGCAGAGATATGCCGGAGATCAATCTCCGGCAATGCAAGAGATTCGAAAATTCCTCGGTTCTTTCGAATCCCTTTGGCACCGCACCAGGAATTTTTCTCGAAAAGGAAGGCAAGATTCTCGTAATGCTACCCGGGCCGGCTCGTGAAATGCATCCGATGTTTCAAAATCAGGTCATTCCAAGATTACAAGCAGCCGGACTTTTTCCTGAAATCGATTGCTATCTGCAAATTCGTACGGCTGGATTGGGTGAGTCCGCCCTCGCTTCCCTGGTCGAACCGATGCTTGCCGAGGTTCCGAGCCTGGTTGTCGGCTATTGCGCCCGCGCTGGCATGGTCGATTTAAGGCTTAGTTCCATGAATTCAGAAAAACTGGATGCCAACGGACTTCAGCAAATCGGGGATGAATGCAGAGAGAAAATCGGGGAAGACTTCGTTTGCTTCGGGGACCGCACTTTGGCGGAAGTGATTTTTCGAGAATTGCGCTCCCTCAATCAGACAATGGCGGTCGCGGAGTCGTGCACGGGCGGATTGCTCGCATCCAGTTTCACAGAAGTTCCAGGAATTTCCAAAGTCTTTCATGGAGGGGCTGTCTGTTATAACAACGATGCCAAGGTACAGTTGCTCGAAGTTCCCGAGGTCATGTTGGAACAACACGGTGCAGTCAGTGAGGAAGTGGCCATCGCCATGGCCACGGGTGCCTGCGAAAGATTTGGAACCGATTACGGACTTAGCGCCACCGGATTTGCAGGTCCGGCCGGTGGCACTCAGGTATTACCCGTAGGTTCAATCTATTTGGGCTATGCGTCTCCCTTGGGAGTTTGGGCAAAAAAGATCTCACTTCGGGGCGATCGCGCATCCAATCGGAGAAGAGCGGCAACCGCGGCCTTGGATTGGATGCGTAGGAAATTACGCAAATACAAACTTGATGAAGTTTTCGCCGCGGCCGATGCCGGGAATATAAACCTCTAAGGTATTCGAGCGTCATTGTCTTATCGCTCCAAGGCCGAATCCGCCAAGAATGAGAGAAAACCTATACCTTGTCATTGGGGACGACGATTATCTGGTAAGAAAGAGGGCTCTCGCAATCTTCGACCAACTGGCGGAAGAATTCCCAGACGATCTATCACGCGAGATCATAGACGGACGAGCGGATCGGGCGGAGGAAGCTGAACGCATACTCAAGGAAGGAAAGTCGGCGGGAGAAACGATTTCACTTTTCGGCGGAGGCAGGCTCGTATGGTTGAACGAGATAAATTTTCTCAACATGGGAAAGACCGGTTCCTCACAAGGTTGCAAGCAAGCCCTCGATGCCATCAAGCCATTCCTGGAAAATCCGGGCGATTCCAAAATCCTGATATCGGCATATCCGGTTCATCGGGGGCACGGATTTATCAAATGGGCCCAACAAGCCTCCATTTTCGAAGACGTCGCCAAGAATGAGAAGGAAGACGTAGCATTTCGCAGACTGGTCGAAGAAACCGCGAATTCACTGGGTGTCTCCATGGAATCTGGAGCAATCGAATGCCTGGCGGGGAAAATCGGGTCTCATCCAAGGTTAGGGGTCGAAGAAGTTAAGAAAATGTCCTGCTATCTGGGAAAAGAAGATAATTTAATTACCGAAGAATTGGTCATGCAAATGGTTCCGGAATTCGGAGAGGGTGATTTTTTCGAGGCTTCCGAAGCTTTCTTTTCGGGAGATTTAAGTTGGGCGATTGAGGCGATTGAAAGACATTTCTTTCAGGGCAAGGATGCACGCCCTCTTCTTGCCACGCTCCAAAACCGCAACCGCTTGCTCATACAGTTACGCGTCCTCGCAGATGGGGGCGAGATTGGTCCCGGGGATCGATTAAGCAAGTCGAATCTCGAGGCATTGTCCCGTAAGTACGGTGAACATTTTACGAATCAGGGAGAAAAGTCTTCCCTGAATTTATTTTCTCAAAATCCATGGTTTCTGGGCAGATTGCTCCCTTTGGTTGCCAGGTTTTCAGCTCGTCGCTTGATAGATCTGCAATCCTTTCTGCTGGAAACCTTTCAGGAAGTACTGGCGCAACCCAACGATGCGCATCCTCAGATTTTCAAGAATCTGGTACTTCGGGCTCATGCAAAATGAATATTGAAGATTTTCAGGTACGAGGGAACTTGCCAAGCATTCAAGACCTGATACTCGTAAGGCTATGAAAAATTACTTAGTTTTCCACGGACTGCTCCTCATGCTTCCTGCCTTCGTATGGTCGCAAGGCAATGACATCCATCGAAAACTCGATTTGATTCTTGAGAAACTCGGTACCTTGGAGAACCGTGTGACGAATCTCGAATCATCTCGCAAGGAAGTACAATCGGAAATCCAGCAGGTTGAAGAACGCATGCAACGCCAGGTAACAAGCAAAGCGCTTGTAGTTCCTGAAGAACCGGAAGAAAAGAAATCCTTTATCTCCAATCTGCGTAAGCAACTGCAAAGCGACGAGGACAGGGCATCGGGGCCTTGGGCTAAAAAAGATAGTTGGGCAGGATTGCGCAGAAACCTCACCCGCTTTCAAGTTCGGCAGATACTTGGTGACCCGCATGAAGTAAAAACCTCCCTTGATCCTCGCATCGATCAGGTATATTCCTACAGTGGCGACTTGAACGCGGATGGAGAGAATGAGGAAGGCATCGTGAATTTTTTCCGCGACCGTTTGGTTTCCTTCAAGACTCCAAATTGATTTTGTACGTCGTTTTAAGATACCAGAAAAATTCGTCCCATTAATTTGGCGTTGCCCAAAAAGTATTGACAATTTTTCCTGGCTTTTATTTAATGAGTGCAAAATTCTTATCTTGTATGAGAGTTTTGGTACCTAAACAAACTAACAAACTAAATAGATATGAAAAACAAACTACTCGCCGTATTGGCTGCATTTGGCATGGTTGCTTCCGCTTCCGCTGTCAAAATCAATGACAATATCTCCATCAATGGTTTCATCGATGGCTCCTACAAGTACGTCGACTCCGACAACGCTGCCGAAGATCAAAGCCTTGGTGGTGACGAAGTCGAATTGAACTTCAACGTTAATGCAGGAAACGTTTCCGGTATGCTCAGCATTGACTCTGACAAAGCCGAAAATGAAAACGATCTGGACGTAGAACAAGCTCATTTTACCTATGATCTTGGCAATGGAGTAAGCTTGACCTTCGGTCGCTATGGTTCCGCACTTGGTTTCGAGCGTGAAGATCCAGCCGGTCTTTACACCTTTAGCCGTGCTTACAAAGACTCAAGCGCCAACGGTCGCAACAACAACCTTGGCGACATTGACGAACTTGCCACGGAAGGTGTTACCGTAGCTTATTCCGGAGGAGATTTCACCCTTGCCGCTTCTTTTGAAGATAGCGACAAAGGAGCTAACATTGACTCGGACGGACTTGACCTCGAGTTGTCCTTCTCCTACACAGGTTTCGAAAACACCGTTATCGGTGGAGGTTACTTCTTCTCAAACGAAACTACAGCCGCTAATGAAGTCGATATTCTCAACCTTCATGCTTCCCGTTCATTCGGAAAGTTGCTTCTTGCCGCAGAGTACGTTGAGCAATCAAGCGATGCATTGGACACCGATGCTTACATGATTCTTGCTGATTATGACTACAACGACAAGATTGGTGCCGCAATTCGTTTGAGCAACAACGAGCGTGTCGCAGGTGGCGAGTACGAAAAGCTTACCATTGCTCCTAACTACGCAATCACCGATAGCCTTGGCGCGATCTTGGAAGTTAGTGATGTTGAAGATAACAATGTAGACAGCACCGAAGTTGCCGTCGAGTTGACCTTCACCTTCTAATCTTAGTTTTACTAAGTTTCTCTTTAAGGGTCGTCCCTCCGGGGACGACCCTTTTTTGTGTCCGAATGGTTTCGAAGGCATTATGAAAGTCCATGAAAGACTGATTCAACAAACTAAGAAAAGGAAATGTTTTCTTTGATCAAAAGTCTAAAGATTAAAGGTAAAACAAATACCAATTATATCGTATGTCATTGGTTATATGGAAGATGCCTAGGTTTCTTGGCATTTACTGCATTTATTTCCTACTGGTTGCAAGCGGATGCATTGATTGGTCACAATGGACTTTCTCCTTGGGAGAAGGATCTTTTGAATATCAAAAGATTATGCACTGATCGTCCGGAACTTACAGAGTGGATACTCAAACCTACGCTACTATGGATCGAACCATTCGCCAATCATCACCTACTCTTTGTAATCGGTTCTGCATTCGCCCTTTTCCTCTCAATTGGCATACTACCCGCGTTATCTGGCGCAATATCCTACTTGTGCTATTTATCGCTGATGGTGGTCGGAGAACCTTTTCTCAGTTTTCAATGGGACGCTCTCCTCTGTGAAGCCCTTTTTTTATCCATTCCCTATCTTCCTTTTTCCAAATTTCACAAAATTGGCGTTTCGTATGACATATCTCCATTTGCGAGATATTTAGTCATAGGTCTACTTGCGAAATTGATGTTTGAATCCGGGATTGTGAAATTTACATCATTCGGGACCGAGGGTGCAAATACTTGGAGAGATCTGACTGCACTGGATTATCATTACTGGACTCAACCCCTCCCCCATGCGCTGAGCCCGCTGATTGATGGTTTGCCTTCATGGTTCGATCGAATGTCACTTCTTTTCATGTATGGAACCGAACTCGTCTTACCTCTATTTCTCTTTTTACCAACAATGTTTCGAAGAATCGGACTTCTCGGACAGATTATGCTTCAAATCTTCATTCTAATCTCTGGAAATTATGGGTTTTTCAACCTTCTTACGCTTTGTCTTTGCATACCATTGATCGATGATAAAATGATTCCTAGATTTTTCGCAAAACATTGTAATTCGGAAACTAATATAAGTAATGGGCAATTGTTCGAAGGTGAATTCAAACCCTTTCAACGTACCATTTCCTCACTCTATTTGTCTTTGGCATCTTTGTTCTTCGGGATCACGACATATGGTCATCTCTGTAGAGATCTTCGCGGGAATCAGAAGGAACCCTTGATTGATTTAGATACCAAGTGGACGGAAACTTATTCGAATATGGTTCGCCCAACACATGCGTTCAATTCATATGGATTATTTCGTGTCATGACCACGACCCGTCCCGAAATTATTATTGAGGGAAGTTTGGACAGAGAGACTTGGATACCTTATGAATTCCGATGGAAACCAACGGATCCCAATCAATCACCGCGCTTTGCCGGTCCTCATATGCCAAGAATCGATTGGCAGATGTGGTTTGAAGGTCTAAGTTACGATCGCTATGCCAACCACCCTTTCTCACGCATGCTTTATCATAAATTCATCAATACTATAGCATTAGGTGAATCAATTGAGAAATTTAATGACTTTAGTGAAGTAATTGGACAACAAGAATATCAGAACTTTATTCAAGCGCCCCAACATGTCCGTCAACAAGTTCTGGCTAATTACAATTCCCTACTCCATGCCTTCCACTCACGATCCATGTGGTTTGGGAAATTACTCGAAGCCATTTTCGAACACCGACCGGTTATTATGGAACAATTGAAAGAAAAGATTGATGCCCTACCTCCTAAACCAAATTACCTGAGGGTTTCTCTTGCTTATTATACCTTTGCAGAACCGGATGATGAACAGGTATGGAACGTTTTGCCAGTGGATGGCGCATCGATTGTAATATCCAAAAAAGATTTGGTGAAATAATCGGAAATGTTTTCCATGGACATGTTTGTTAATTACTAATATTGATAAACTTATGAAAAGCGCATATGAGTTGGCGATGGAGCGGATGGGTGATGGTGATAACAAACCACTCACCGACGAACAGAAGGCGGAAATTGCGGAAATAGATTCCAAATACAAGGCTAAGATTGCCGAAAGAAAGATTTTTCTCGAAAAAAATCTGTCCGACGCTCGAACACAGTCAAACGACGAGGAAATTGAATTAATCCGCAGACAATTAAACGACGAAGTGGCGAATCTCGAGAGTAAATGCGAATCCGAAAAGGAAAAGGTTCGTAATCGATAATCCGTTCCTACCTGCTGGCTCAGTCATTAACACAGCCTAATCTGCGAGGATACTCGTTCGTTTCATGATATGGTGAGCTCACTTTCTTTTCTTGCCATAATCGATTTGAAGAAAGAAAGGTAATGTAAGTTTCCTTGAACGATTTCTTACGATTGCCAGGTGTCGAATTTATATATCAGGATCAGATTACCGAAGGTTTTTCATAGGATAATTCTGACCTATTTAGTATTTACTCCAATGCTGCATTCCTTGGATGCAGAGCAAGAAAGAAGGATTGGTAAGCGCGACGATCGTTCCTGGGAATCATATTTTTCATTTGGCATGAATGAAAAAGGCTTCGAAGTTTCCTTAAATTATCCGGATTTGTCCGTGGTAGGAACCTTGCGATCTTCCAATAGCTGGGGAACGGTTACTCTCGTCGCCCCCAATTACCTCATTACCGCCGCTCATTTAATCAAGAACGATCTGTCCGACAACCCAGTCCCATCGAATTGGGAATTCGTCTTGCATGCAAAACCTGACGATGCCACGGACAAGGACCGTTACAGCATAGTCGAATTTATCATTCACCCCTCCTGGACAGCCCGTCAAACTGTTTCGGATACGGAAGGGGATGGCGATGAAATCGGCGTGGATCTAGCCCTTGCTCGACTCAATCGTTCAGTAGACGGAACCTTTCCGGTTCGCCTTCCACAAAGCGATGACGATCCACTCGGTAAACGGACGGTCTTGTCGGGTTATGGAACATTGGTGGAAGGAGGAAATGGAGATACCGATACCGAGACGATCCGAAGAACCGGCGCTGAAAACGTAATCGACCGCTCGGTTTCGAAAGTTTCCAAAACCGGCGTACCCACAAATGAAACGGGTGGTTTGCTGGGAATTGATTTTGATTCCCCGGGGGAAACGGACAACAATCTATCGGCTAATCATACAATCATTGATTTTTTAGGAGATGGAAATAGCTCGCCAACACCTCTACCCATGGAAGCGAGCACTGCCGTTGGGGACAGTGGCGGACCAGCATTGGTATACTCAAACAAATTTTGGAGAATTCACGGTGTCGTTTCTTATGGAATTTCCGATTCAACTTATGGTGACGTCACCATTTACACACGATTGGCATCTCATTACGACTGGTTGACTGAACAATTACCCACCTGGTCGGATTCCATGATTTATTCTGGTTCGACAAACTGGATGGAAAACCCTTGGCTCGGCACCATTTATACGACAACGTCAAAATGGTGCCTTTCACTTGATTTGGGATGGCTTTATATACCATCGGCTAAAGGCAACTTCTTTTGGGCATGGAGTGAGCTTATTGAGAAATGGATATGGTTGTCCGACCAATGCTTTCCATCCGTTGTTTACTACTCGGAAAAAAATCCTGATGCATCATGGTTATTCATCGATTTGAATGCTTCAACCCATAATTCCATACGGTTTTACGATCATTCTTCCATGGTTTGGCAGACGGTTCCTTCGATTTCGGACTAAGTCAAAGACGTAGCATTTTGCAATTCACGAATCCCTAAAGGGTACGGTGAAACAGTGATGGATCTTATTCTGAATTCACCAAGGTTTATATGCTTCAAATAATTGGGCAAAAATGTCCTGAAGCGATTTCATTGGTCAAATAGAGGTATCATAAAACCTTTCAAAGTTGGCAATCGCTGTTTGAGCGCAACTACTTTTATTGCATTATAGTATATTTATTTAATCGTTCTAATTAATATATTGACTATTTATTTTATTGATTTTGTAATTGATACGATAAATTTGTTGTGTTTTACGATTTCCTAATTCCTTATCGAGGAAAATTACTAATTTTCCTTTTATTTACTTTTACAGCAGGATATATCAACGCAAGATACTTGATTTACTCTGAGGATTTCTCCGGTCAGAATGGGAAAGGAGCTTATGGTCCGATTCCGACAATGGAGCTTTCGGAAGTTGACTGGACCTTGGATATTACAAATGCATCCCTCTCGGCATCGGATGATTATGCAAAAATCGTCAACGAAGCCTTTGAGTTCCATGATACCGACGGAGTGGTAAGTTTCGAATCTCCATTTGTAAATGCGACGGGTTTTACGAATTTTTACCTGGAATTCGAGGCAAGTGAAGTCGGTGATCTGGAAGGCACCGATCTTCTGGAAGCCTTTTACAGTGTAGAC
Organism: Opitutales bacterium; assembly: GCA_038152055.1. GTDB lineage: Bacteria > Verrucomicrobiota > Verrucomicrobiia > Opitutales > Seribacteraceae > Chordibacter. The sequence goes on from JAYOWQ010000026.1 coordinate 18,281, forward strand.
GGCGGAACAACCCATCAGTCCATCGCATCAAGATCAGCGAATTTTAGTGATGATAACGTCAGCGATGCCCTTTCCGTTGCCCTGGATGATGTATCCGCATCCATTGCAATAAAGATAGAAGGCACGGCCAATGCTGCCGGGGAATACTTGAGATTCGACAACCTTGGCGTAAGGAGTGGTACCCTCAATGGTTCCTTATTGGAAGTCAACTCAAGTTCCTTGAATAGATTCAATGGAGCTTTTGAAATTTATGCCGGTGAATTGTATTTGGATGACCAGACGGAATTTTCACAAGATCTATCCTTGTCATCGAATTTTCTATCCTTGTATCAGGAATCATTTGCATCGGCTTCAGGAAAGGGAATAACAGGGACTGCATTTGACCTTGCTGGAGTGGAATGGAACGTCAGCGCTCCAGGCACACTGGTCGATCAGTTTGATTACATGCAAGTAATCGTTTTGTCGGGGAACGAAATTTTCGAATTCCGTGACTTGGGAGCAGCTTCGGGATCATGGACAAGCCCCGATATAAACGTATCTGGATATCAGAGCCTCTCATTCTCGATGGAATTGTCGGAAGTGGGAACAATGGAAAGCGATGATCAGATAGACGTTTCTTACTCATTCGATAATGGACAAACATACACCTCGATTAGTTCCAAAGTCGGAGAGTTCACCTCACAATCACTCAGTTATGACTTGGATGAAGGGGATCTCTTGAAGATAAGAGTGTCGGCAAAAAATTCAGCGGATGATGAAAAACACAGGTTTGACGACTTGATCGTACAGGGATTGGCCAAAGCGATTATCGGGGAAAGAAAGGGTGGAGAAAGCGAATTCTCGGGATCCCTTGCATTGAATCGTCCCACCCACCTGACCGCCGCTGAAAACGGCCGAGTCACAATAAGTGGAATGCTTTCCGGCAATGCCACCGTCACCAAGGAAGGAATGGGGATAGTCTCAATCACGGATCCGACCAGTTCGCACAGTGGCGATTACTTGATCGAGCAAGGTAAGATTGAAATTGGCTCCGGAGTTTCCTTATCCGGAACGGCATCCGGTTCGGGATCTGAAAAATCCGTAATCGGAGGCAATGGAACCATAGGAAGCGCAAACATAGGAAGCTCGTCCAGCAAGGTGAAGTTTATTTCCCCAGGTCTTGGCCACGCAAGTTCTCCTAGTTGCGCGGCATCCCTTGTTCAATCGATTTCACTGAATGATAACGGAACCCAGGAAGACTCATCCGATGATGCATCCGCATCGATAGGCTCGCTTTCCGTAACTACTCTCGGGCTTGATGATGGCGGTGTTTATGATTGGGAAATCTAGGATGTCAACGGGACGACTCCCGGCGCGGACTGGGACGTACTTTGCTGTAGCAATTTGTCATTCGGTCCATCGGGGTCCTCGTTTACCATAAACATACTCCCTATTCGGTCGAGGGACGGCACTGCGGGAGCGCCCGACAATTCCTCCAATTTATGGGCACGAAGTGGTTCGAGTTTCAAATTTTTGGAAGGCCCGGACGAGGGAAGCGGAATCAATTGGGGAGATTGGAGCCCAGACACCATAAACGACTTTTTCAAATTCCGCATGGACGAATTTTCCTATCATACGGATTTCTACTTCAACGACTGGAACGTCTCTTACCTAAACGGAGACTTCTATCTGAACTATTCCGCGGTACCCGAACCCTCCACTTATCTCATGTCCACGGCGCTATTACTGATGCCGTCGATTCGAGCCGTCAGAAAATTTAGGAAATCAAGCCCTTGCAACTTCAATTTGACATGATCAACCAGGGGGAGCGCTTGCATTCTCGACGTAGTACAAAAGCCTCGTTCGATCCTGTTCCATACCACATGATCGATGGACCAAGCGTAGCCCAATCTTCCGGCCATTTTTTAGCGTGTGGATTGGTTATTCCCTTGGCGATTGTTCCCGCCGAATTGATGTAAGACATAAAGTAAGGATCCGGATCGTTTTCGCCCAAGAGATCGAGGTAAGATAACCGAAATTCATTCAAGATACAAAGCTATGAATTGCCGAAAAAAATTAGCGATGAAGAGGCACAGGAAAATAAAGATGAAACTGAACTGATCCATTTTCAATCAAATGAAGAAATTTTAAAATCAAAGGCTTAATCAAGGAAAACCAGCCTCTCTTTTCCCTTAAAACCTCAAGGTCTCACCATGCTTCATGGTGATGAAAAGATCTTTAGCTATCTCCCTGTCCTTTAGTGCTTTAGCTAGCCTCAAAGGCGGTTCGCCAAGAGGTTCGTCCGTAAGATTCAAGAAAGTCCCCCAGTGCATCCCAATGGATTTCTTACTCTTCACATCAAGATGTATTTGTACCGCTTCTTCGGGATTGCAGTGCATATCTTTCATAAACCATCGAGGGGAATACGCTCCAATTGGGATAAGGGACAGATCCATAGGTCCAAATCGCTTACCAATATCTTGAAAATCTCTAGAGTAACCGGTATCTCCGGCAAAAAAGAATCTTTTTTCGGGAGCCTCCACCACCCAACCTGCCCACAGTACCTTATTGGTATCCATCAGTCCACGCCTGCTCCAATGTTGAACGGGTACGGCATTATATTTCAAATCTCCTGATTGGTAAGTCTGCCACCAGTCCAATTCCACCACCTTTTGTTTGATTCCAACGTCTGCAAACCATTCCTTCATCCCAAGAGGCACCAGAAAAAGGGGAGGATTTTCTTTCTGCCTATTTACTATGCCAAGTACGGAGTTCCTATCCAAATGGTCATAGTGGTTGTGTGAGATGAGGACTACATCGAGATCAGGTAGTTCATACAACGAAAGGGCCGGTTCCATAATCCGCTTTGGACCTGCAAACGATACTGGTGATGCACGCGAAGAAAGATGTGGATCCGTGATTAGATTGATTCCCTGATATTGCCAAAGAAACGTGGAATGACCCAACCAGGTCAGGGTCTCCTCTTTCCGGTTTGAATTTAGGTACTCAACATCAGGTTCAACCTGTTCAAACTTTACCTTTTCCTGAGAATTTCGGGTAAAGCGCCACTTAAAGACCGCACCCAAGCTTTTACTCATTCTTTCTTCCGGTAAATAGTTATTTATAAAGCCAGTGTCTGTATGATGAGTGGGACGATTATCAGTATTTTCGGCACCCAAAATCAAGTTCCCTAAAAACAAAAACTTAAACAAAAGAAAAATTTTCAAGTATAGAAAAACCAACCTCACAAGTATGTTTCTTTCGGCTTGATCTCAGAGAAAAAGAAAGTCGAAAATTTAGATAACAGCAGCTTCCTTGTAAAACAATCGGCGGGGAGGATGAAGTTCCATGCCATAGGATCGATGGATCAAGCGCAGCCAATCTTCCGGCCATTTTTTAGCGTGTGGATTGGTTATTCCCCTGGCGGCATACCCGCTGGAATTGGTATAAAACATAAAGTAGTGATCCGCATCGATTTCGTCAGACAGATCATTGGCAAAATTCCCAAAGTTCTCCTTGGCAATCATTTTAAGAAAAGAATCCCAAGGATCCAAAAAATCTGTGGATACTTCAACTGGAACCGTTCTCGTCGTATCCACGGATAAACGACCGTCAACGGGATCGATCCTTATGATTTCTCGCAGGGGACCGAGAAAACGGGTTACCCGAATTTGCATACGATTACCAGAGGTAAAAAAGTCGATGACAGTCTCCCTGCCACGCCGAGCAAGCCTTACTAATCGTAAGTATATTCTTCCGGAATTAGGTGGAGGCAGTTCCATCGTACCCGATAATCGGGCCGCCTGGCGTTCCAACAGTAGAGGATAGGATAACATCGACAACCAATAGCTAGCATCTTCGATGCCAGATGGCTTACTATCGAACGAGAAAAAACCTCGGTCTGAAGGTTATCTTAAAAATTTTTCTTAGGGGAAATAAAAGGCTAGGCGATGATATCCTTGATTACATGACCATGGATATCGGTGAGGCGAAAATCACGCCCCTGGTAGCGGTAAGTAAGCTTGCGGTGGTCAATCCCAAGTAGATGTAGAATGGTGGCATTGAGGTCGTGGATATGCATGGTATCCTTGGTCCAATGATCCTTGTTCGGGCGGATAACGTTGCCGTCTTTGTCCGTCAGGTTGTACCCATATTCATCAGACTGCCCATAGGTAATACCAGGCTTGACCCCACCTCCAGCCATCCAGGTGGTAAAGGCACGGGGATGGTGATCGCGTCCGTAATTTTCCCGGGACAGGGCACCCTGACAATAATTCGTCCGGCCAAACTCCCCACCCCAGACAACCAGGGTGTCCTCCAGCATACCCAGGCGTTTCAGATCGGTAATCAGGGCATAAC
>JAYOWQ010000027.1:0-21331 GCA_038152055.1 Opitutales bacterium
AAAACGTTATCGTCATCGAATTGAAAGATGGCCCGGTAGTTATTGAAACCTTTCCAGATGTCGCGCCCAAGCATGTGGAGCGCATCGAAAAACTGGCAAAGGCAGGTCAGTACGACGGCGTTGCCTTTCACCGGGTAATCGAAGGATTTATGGCGCAAACTGGTGACGTCGAATTCGGCAACGAGAAGGATTTCAGTAGTTCTAGAGTTGGCACGGGTGGTTCGGACCTCCCCGACCTCAAGCAAGAGTTCAATGACAAAAAGCACGTGCGCGGCACCTGCTCCATGGCCCGATCCTCAAGCCCGAATAGCGCAAACAGTCAGTTCTTTATTTGTTTCGAGCCTGCCCCTTTCCTCGATAAACAATATACTGTTTGGGGTCAGGTAATCGAAGGAATGGAACATGTGGACAAAATCAAACTCGGTTCAAGCCGAGAAAATGGGTCGGTGACTGACCCGGATCACATGATCAAGGTAACTGTTGGAAGGCCAGCGGAACCCAAGAAAGATTCAGAGAAAAAATAAACTGATTTTGTGATTTCGGCTGGGAGCTTTTCCCTACCGCTTATTGGTCGTCATGAATCATTTCGTCGCACTCAATATGGTAGAGTCCGACGAAAAACTCTTCATCCCATCTCTCCTGCACGGTAAGAGTCCCTAAGACCCGGATTACGCGGTCCATTGCCACATCCACCCCTTCTTCGGAACGGGCGACTACCCAGCCGTTGGCTTCTGGCGCCTGACCAAAACAACAACTCAGTTGATCTGGCATCAGGAGAAATTCCTTGACCCTGTTTTCTTCATCAACAACCGTGGGCACCATAAATCCTTCAAGCGCGATTGTCTTGCCGGATAAACTTCTTATACCTCTGGGCACACGGTTGCTGTAAGCTGCGAAATCAAATTCCAGTCCATCCGATTCCCACTCAATTTCGTAGCTGAAGTCCGTGAGTTCAGAATATGACAGGGCCTTGTACTTACTCTTGGGGTCGTGAGGTGGAAGATTGTTCATTACAGTCAGGGATTCATTGTAATCGGATGCTGTAATTGCCTGCCCAAATTGAATTTCTCCTTCCACCACCTCCGCCTTTTCACTTTCAAGGACTTTTGAATCCACCTTCTTTTCCGACCCCTCTTCTTCAGGATAACTTAATTGGGGCTCATCATCTTGCTTAATCCTGTTGTCATCTAAGATTGGCTCTCCAATTTCGCTAAACACGGATTCATGGGCCTCGTCCCCATACTCCTCCGAACAACAGCATGTAAAAATGTATGAGGTCAGCAGAAAGTATCTCACGACCTGATTGCTTAAAAATTTTTTAGCCATGAGGATTGAGGGATTCCTGCAAACTTGTATTGTAAATCTTTCTTGCCGGTAGCCACCCACTTATTAATCCCAGCAGAAGAATCCCGAGACTGGTCATAAGTAAGGTTTGGTCAAAAAAAGGCGTTCCCATTTTCACGCCGATTTGGGCACGTATTAAAATTGACAGGATGCGTGACAAAGCCACGTACACCAGTAACGACCCTGCGACTCCAAAAATGGATATAAGCATGGACTGCCAAATGATAGAACCCGTCACCACCCAGCGACTTGCTCCTATACAGCGAAGTACCGCAAGTTCTCTCCTTCTTTCGTGCAGGGTTGAGCGCAGCGTTGCCAAAATGATCAAACCACCGATCACTGCCATAAGCAAGGCTAGGGTTGCGATGGTTTTCTCCAACCAGACAAAGCGGTTGAAGAAAGAAGCGAGAATGCCGGGTACGGGCCAGGCAAGAGTGGCGCGGTCTCCTTGTTTGTTATACTTTACATCAAGAGCGAGTCCCGAAGATCCTTTTAGGTTTAGAAGCACACCACTGATTGAATGAGCCCCGGAGGGATCATGACCTTCCATCCTTTGCACTCCAGTTATGGGGATCCAAATCACTTGATCCATCGGTGTGCCCGTTCCTTCCAGTATGCCAACAACCAGGTAGACGTCCTCATGTTTGGAGTCAGGATTAAAATCCAATCCATGATAAGGGTTGAATCGGTCTCCAAGTTTTAGACCGATTGCCGCAGCCACTTGAGCACCGACCAAGGCCTCTTTTGCGGATTCGGAAAAAATTCTACCAGGAGGTCGTACCTGATAATAACTGCCTGGCTTCCATTGGTGCTTCAAAAATAATTCAGGAGTTGTTCCGACGATCCGATATCCCAGATAATTGTCTCCCAGCGCATAGGGATATGCTTCCGATACCCCAGGTTGTGATCGAATGGTTTCAAACTGATTCCAGTCAAGATTTCCCGGCGAATTTTCCAAATGAAACAAGGCATTGAGGACAAGTTGTAATTGAGAGCCCCTCGCTCCTAAGACAGCGTCAAAACCACCGGCAGATTGAGCAAAAGCCAAGTTTACGGACTGCTTGATTTGCCAGGCTCCCAAAAATAGTCCGCCTGACAAAGATACCGTGAATATCGCAACCAAGCTGGTTAAGGAATTTTGAATGAGCGCCCGCCTTGCAAGACGCAGTGATATAATTATGGGATTCACATCAATCTATACGATCTCCTAAATCCGCTTTCCTTGATTTCTTGATCTTGTTTAATTCCTCCCAATCCAATCGAGTTTCAAACTGATCGATGACTCGATGGTCATGACTAACCAAAATCAGGGAACTTCCCCATTCATGGCAGATAGAGCGGAGCAGTCTTAGTGAAACGTCCGTACTTTCAGGATCCAGATTACCTGTCGGCTCATCAGCGAGTACAATCTTTGGCCGGTTTATCAAGGCTCGAGCAATTGCCACTCGTTGTTGCTGGCCAATTGAGAGTTGTCGGGGAAAATGGTTCCTGCGATCAATCAGCCCCACTTGTTCTAAAATCTCCAGAGCCTTTTCCGGGTCGTTCGAGCCATTTAAATTCATGGCCAGGGTAATATTTTCCAGACAACTGAAACCGCTCATCAAATTGAAAGATTGAAAAACAAATCCAATTTTTCCAGCACGCAATTGATCTCGTTCCGCCTCACTCATCAAATGCAAGGAATCTCCATCAAAGGTAATTTTCCCAGAATCTGCGGAAAGGACGCCCGCCAACAAATGCAGGAAGGTAGTCTTGCCGCTTCCGCTTGCCCCCCTTAGAGCCAGTTGCTCATTCTCTTGCATACAAAAAATAGGTACTTTCAGGACAGGCTCGATAATCCCAGATGGGGAACTAAATGATTTAGTCAGATCTTCTACAGCAAGTAATGTCATTCGTTCTACTATTTATTATTAGATGAAAGGAGTGTGATCAAGCGGTATGGGCATCGATCCTTAGGTTAAGTTTTTAGACCTTTACAAAATTTCTTCACTTGGCAAAAGATATGATCTCTTTTGGTGTTGTGGTTGATTTCAATAAAGTAAAGTCAGGCGCAAAATGGGGGGTTGTGCCATATAGATCGCTTTCTTCAGGCAAATTCGAGGTGCTCATTATCTCCACGCGCAGAAAGAACTGGAGCCTGCCCAAAGGCAACCTTATGAAAAACATCGGTCCTGCTCGCACGGCCCAACTTGAAGCTTACGAGGAAGCCGGGGTCGACGGCACCCTTCACCCAAGCCCAATTCCTTGCAAAATTGGGCGAAACTGCATCTATTTGTTTCCCATGGAAGTAACCAAGGTTTATGACGAGTGGCCCGAAAGTTATTTTAGAAAAAGAAAATGGATTCGGCTATCGAAAGCCCGTCACATGCTCCACCATAGTGAAATGGGGAAGGCTCTAAGAAAGTTCTTCCCAACAAGGAATTGATTTTTTTGTTTCCTTTAAGGTCTTTCATAAGAATGTTCTCATGAAACGGGGTGTTTTTTATACTGAAAAAAACCATATGATCTTTCGGACTCCTAAATACACTGGAGTCACTCTTTCCCTGCTCTCGATCTTCGTATTGGTGTGCATGCTGGCAGTGTGGGAAAAAATGTCTCACCACGACAGCCCACCCTCCATAACTGGACTTGTCTGGTCTGAGTGCAGAACTCCGGTTGAGCAAGCCAGAATTGAATTTGAAAAAACAACCAACACAAGGATTAAGCTAAACTACCTGTCGACGTCAGAACTAATAGAGCAACTCTTACATCGGCAAAAGGAAGTTATGCACTCCCCGAGTTTAGCTATTTTTCCCCTTTTCACAGACGAGGCCGGCAAATTATCGGAAAAAGACTGGAAGGAACGTATACCAATCGCTCATCGAGCCCCTTCTGAGAAAAACAGAGCGAAAAAAGAAATCTCGTTGATTGGTTCCGTTCCGACTGATTCAAATGCAAGCCAACCTGCGCTTGAGTTTATCCGTTTCTTGACAGCTCCTTCTCGGGGTCAGTTCTTTTTTGCGCAAGATGAGTGGATAGGCGTACGCGGGGACAAATGGAGTCTTTCTCCCAAACTAGAAATCCTCGCCCCCAAGGCCATGCAGCCTGTTGTCACACAAGCCATCACTCAGTTTGAGTCGCGGGAAGGTATAAAGGTAGATGGGCAATTCCTTGATCCTAATCAACTCACACGGGTATTGCTCCTCACCTCCAAAAGTAAAGGGAAGGAATATTTGCCTGATCTTGCATGGATTACCCCTGGATTATTGAGCTCTCAAATCCAGGAACTTGTCTTGACTGACGTAACCACACCCTACTCATTTGAGAACAAGGAATACCAAGGATACGTCAGCAAATGGTCACAGTTGCCCCAATCATCTCGACGACTGAACGATTACATAAGGAAAATCCTGATCCATGAAGGGAGTTGATCTTCATGGGCAACTCGGTGCTGGCCTCTCGTCTCTCTTGCAAAGATTGCTTGTACAGATGCTGGTCATGAATACATGTCTCGCAACACACCTATTTTTACATGGTGCAATTGATGGAAATGATAAATACGGAATTCCCCTTGAAAAACTGCTCGAAATTGAAAGTAAAATTCAAACTCTACTTCCTGAAATCAAGCTTGGCGTAGTTTCAATAGTTACAGAAGAAGGAGCGGGCAGCGGCGTTTTGGTCTCTCCGGATGGCCTAATCCTGACGGCCGCCCATGTCATTACCGACACTGGTCGTAAGATGGAGGTTATCCTTCCGGATGGACGAGCAGTAAAGGCAATTAGCTTGGGAGGTTCGGAAATATCCGATGCAGGAATGCTCAGAATTACTGAGCCTGGACCATGGCAATTTGTGAAAATAGCGGAATCCAATGATTCGCAACCTGGCGATTGGTGTCTGGCTTTAGGCCATCCTAGTGGGTATGACCCCCAAAGAGGTATCGTTCTTCGAGCCGGTCGAATCTTGGAGAAAAAAATGGGTGCCATACAATCCGAATGTCGATTACTTGGAGGAGACTCCGGCGGGCCGCTTTTTAATCTTGGGGGTGAAGTAATTGCTATCCACAGCCGAATAACTCATCTGCCTGATGAAAACTTTCATATCCCGATCGAGTCGTTTAGATCGAATTGGGATTATTTTCTATCCAAAGACATTCTCACTTTGGATGATGTGAGAAGAGGTGGATTTCTTGGGGTTACTTGTGATGAATCGTTCTTGGGCCTCGTGGTCAAGGAAGTGGTTCCTTCTTCCGCTGCGGAATCGATCGGTCTGTTACCAGGAGATACTCTGCTGAGAATAAACGGGGTTCCATTGGATACGTGTGAAAAATTGACAATTTTGATTTCTGAAAAACAACCTGGGGAAGTGGTCGAGCTTGAGTTTGTAAGGAGTGAACGTGAAATAGGAGTTAAAGTAAGATTAGGTGAGCGATCATCAAATTAATGAAACCAATAATCCTACTACTATTGGCTCTTGCTTGTTCAATCCATGCCGAATCCGAAAAGGATGCCATGGACAAAGAGAATTCTAATTCCTATGGCCCCGAGACCAATGATTCTCTTAACACCGCGTCTACCAGAATCCTCCCCGTCTCCGTATCCATATTTCGCAATCATAGATGCATCGCTCAAGGATTGCTGGTCGATCAGCGCGGTCTCCTTTTGACCAAAGCGAGTTCTTCCGTTGGCGCCAGTTCGATAAAAAACTCCACCGGAGAGATTTTCTCGGTACGGATTCGCAAAAGAAGCGAACTCTATGATCTGGCTCTCTGGGAAATCAATAGTCAACCGAAAGTTTGGCAGGTTGTTTCATGGGCAAATGAAAAAAACCGCGTGGCTGAAGGATGCTGGGTTACTTGTAGCAATGATACCCTGACCTCTTTGGAGCTTGGAATAATTAGTGGCAAACTCAGAGCCATTGAGAGAGAAGGTGGTGTCATGGGCGTTGTCCTGGATGAACAAGTCGCGCCGGAAGAAGGCGTGTTAATCCTTGAAGTTATTCCGCAAGCAGCCGCGGATCGGGCTGGTTTGCTGGCAATGGATAAAATCTTATCGATAGACGGCAAAAGAATCTCCTCTGCCGAAATGGTTTACGATTTACTTAGTCAGAAAGATCCGGGTGACCTGATGGTCGTTCAGGTTCAAAGAAAGGGGCAAATCATTCCATTGCGTCTTACCTTGGGCCACAAATCGGTTACTTACGACTTATTCAATAGGAATCTATTGATGAGTGGCCCTATTTCCAAACGAAAGGACAACTTCGCACAAGTCTTGCAACATGACTTGGCGGTTACCCGAGAAATGATGGGTGGAGGCCTGTTCGATCCATTTGGGAATTGTATTGGTATTAACATAGCTAGAGTTGACCGAGTAACCAATTTTGCCTTGCCTGCCTCAGTCGTCGTTCCAGTCGTGAAAAAATGGATTAATGATCTCTAACCTTTTCGCTATCGCACTGGATATCCGATTGCCAATCTAAACCCTATCTCCGAACCTCGGTAAGAAGATTCATAGGAGGACCTGCTTGCCGATCGGCATTGCTGGGCGGTGCGATAAAAACTTCCTCCACGTACAACCCGTTGCGTTCCATATATTGGCCCGACTGGGTCGATTGTCAGGTCACCTTGTTCATATTCTCCGTAAAAATCGTAGCACCATTCCATCACGTTACCATGCATATCGTGGATACCCCAGTTGTTTGGAGGATATCTCGGAGACAATGGATCAATTTGATGAATCGATCCTCTATTCAATGGGACGAAAGGAGTCCTCGATGGCCGCTCGTCCAGGATGTAATTCTGGCTCGAACCGTCAATATTCGCATTTTCCCCACAAAGCCAAAATCCATCGGCCAATCCGCAAAATCCTGCATTTCCTGATCGACAGGCATATTCCCACTCAGCCTCCGTAGGCAAGCGCACGACCAATGCCTTTGGCAGAAGCTCCTCCCGTCGCCATCTTGAAGTTAATTCCCAGCAAAACGATGATACTTGGGAATAGGAAACGTGAGTAACGGGATGAGATTCATTTAATCGACCCACTTTTCTGCATTTCAACAAGTCCATTTTTTCAACCAGATGATCAAAAGTCGGCAAGGAGGAGTTCTTGACTTCAAAGCTTTTGCCCTTTTTTACCATTTGCCAATTATCTGCAACCTTTTCGGATTCGATCAAATAAAGGTTTTCTTGGTTGGATTCCCCATATCTCATGAGGGCATAATGCCCACCAGGTCGACCAATGGTCGTACTTATCTCATCAATCTGACTATCCGACAAATAAAAGATTGGTGCCCCTTTTTTTAATTCCTCTTCCTTGTACTTATTCCATTCGCGATTTGTTAACTCGAATTTGCTAATCCAGAAGGGATGAGAAATCTTGACCAAATGCTGAGCCTCGTCCGAGCCTCTTCCATACTCCCGGTCCGGACTACCCATCCTGAATTCTCCTGGAGAAATAAGCACAAATCCCTCCAGCTTATTCATTTTCTTTTCCTCGGAATCCGTAAGTCGTCGTATGGGTTCCTTGGGGGAAAAAGGATAGGTTTGCTTATTTGCTGAAAATGATTTTAGCAGGCTTACAATCAGAACGCAGATGCAAAATATGTTTTTGCATGTTGGTAAACCTGGTGTCGATAAGATCATGCGGAACCAAACTAGCCCGCAGGTTGCTCAGCCTGAATCATTGGCAATTTAATGTAAAACGTCGTTCCCACACCCTCCTCGCTTTCAAACCATATCTGACCGTGATGAGACTTGACGATTACATTGTGGGCTATGGCTAGGCCTTGTCCGGTTCCCACACCCACTTCCTTGGTCGTGAAAAACGGTTCGAAAATGCGCGACTGGACCTTTTGGGGGATTCCTCCCCCATTATCGGTAATCGAGATAACCGAACATTGAGCATCGGGATAATGCTGCGTTGTTACAACAATTGCACCTTTCTGCCCTTCGGGCATTCTGTCACGGATTGCATGAGCTCCATTGACGATCAAATTGAGAACGACTTGATTGATCTCTCCGATATTGCAGGGAACCATTGGCATCCCTTCTTGCAAACGAAGATCAAGTTCAGCATGGTACTTCCACTCATTTGTCGCAACTACGACAGTTGATCGTATTGCTTGGTTCAAGTCATTGGGTCTCTTTGCTGATTCAGCATCCCTGTAGGCAAAATTTTTCATCGATTTGACGATTGTAGTAATTCGAGAAATGCCCTCTGCCGCTTGTTCGACCGCCTCTGGCGCATTTTCAATAAAAAACTTAATGTCGTCATTATCCGGCGCATCAGGTGCCTGATTAAGTTTTTTGATAAATCCATCTGTTGCATCCTTGAGAAAAAGAATGTTGTCGTTGGCAAATTGGGATGGTGAATTGATCTCGTGAGCTATCCCTGATGCCAATTGACCAACTGCCTCCATCTTTTGGGCGTGAACCAGTTGGGTTTCCAGCTCCTTTCGTTGCTGCATTTCAAGCTTTAATTTAGAGTTGCTCGCTTGCAATGCGGCCGTTCTTTTTGAAACGGTTTCCTCAAGACCCATGATCAAACCCTGCAGTCTTCTGGTAACGGAACGTATTTCATCCGGCCCCGTTTCTTTTAGGTTAAAGGGTTTATTGTGATCAATCGAGTTTTTAGCCGCTAGCTCCAACTTTCGAATTGGGCTGGCAAAACTTTTGTAAGTCACGATCGCCAAGCACACAACCAAGCTGAGGTATATCAAGCTTGCTACAAAGAATAGAGTGAACCGCACAGTCCTCTCGTCTTCCATCGCTTGCCATTTTTTGGCAATGGAAGTTTCAGATTCACGAAGCTTTGCGACCGCCTTGGATTCAAGAAAATCCAAACTTGCCGATAGTTTTGTGCGGAAATCTTCATATTCCTGCTTAGCCTTGTTTCGCTCGATCATAGAAGTCTTACCCTTTGACATGGCCAAGTCCTCCATCTTTAAAATGGCTTGCTCAAGCGCGTCCAAGCCCTCATCCAGAGGAAGCAAATCTTGGTTGGAATAATTTTTCTGATGTTTTTCGTAAATAACTCTTATTCCTTCCTTGGCTTCACTTAAGCAATCTCTCGAAACTCCATAAACTCCCGTGAAATCATCAGGATAGATTTCCATGGCCTCAAATGTCGCGCGCGATGCGTTTAAGAATGCCATTATGTCTCTGTACTCTGCCGATGATTGTCCTGAGTTTTTGCTTTCTTGCCGGAGTTCTTCGTTCGAACTCTCGTTGCTGGCAAGCATCCACCAGCCAAAAGCTCCTACTAACAGGGCGCCGCCCAAACTACCCGCTGAAAGCAGACCAATGTAAGATTTTACTTTCATGAACTATCTCGCTCATTGCGCGCAGGATATTTTTTTAAGCAACAGGAATCATTACTTTTATTCGTTCCGGGAAAGGATTTTCGGAGTAGCAGGATGAATAGTTGCCAATTACTTTAAGTAAATGACGATCAACGTCGGCTCCTGAAGACGCAATTAACATGTTTTCCTGCAAAAGAAGATCTTGTGCAAGCAGCATGCCTTTCTTCAATTGCCTGACACTGATTTCAGCCATTTGAAAATTTGATGCATCGGCGTTGAGTTGAACGCCCAAGGCTTCGATAACTTGTGGGTCATAAGTTTCAATGCGGGATTCGAGTGTTTTTAAAATCAATGCATCCTTGTGTCCCTGCTCGTGATAATAGTCGTAATCCAGAGCGACTCGAATGATTGAAGCTCCTATTCGTATCCCGGACTGATCGCCCAATTCGAATTTTGGCTGCACGTCCAATCTTTGGAGGATTTCTCGAACTTCTTCCAATCCCGGGATCATATCAACTATCTTTAAAGTTTCCTCCGGTAATTCACGAAGCATAATTTTGATTTCGGGTGAAAGTTTTTCCCTATGATAGACCGCCTTACTAACATGCATGGGCAAGGAGAGGTAAGCTAACTGGGAAAACACGGATGCGACGTCAACCCTCCATGGCTCAGGCATAGAGAGCCTTTCCGCAAGAGTGTTGGAAAGTCTGCGAACTCTTTGAGCTCGACCAAAAAACAAAGGCTGTATCGTTGCCAAGGATTGAGCCAGCGCATCCACCGCCCCTCTTAGCGTCTGATCCAGCAAGATACGCTTACTGCAAATTAAATCGTATTGATCTACTGCATCCTGCAATACTTTGATTAATGTTTCGGGCGGGCATGGCTTTGAAAGCATCCGAAAAACGTTTCCTTCGTTGACCGCAGACATGGCGGATTCGAAGTCAGTAAAACCGGTTAACAAAACAGTCACGACTTCTGGGTCGGCTTTTTTGATGGCGGCAAGCATCTGAGCCCCGTTCATTCTTGGCATACGCATGTCCGACAATACCACTGCAAAACCTTTTTCACGATGAAACAGCTCGAGTCCCTCTTGACCATCAGATGCTAGATGCAATTCAAATTTCTTACGCAAATTCAATTGAAAGCCTCGCAGGATGGAGTCCTCATCATCAACGCACAAAATTTTATTGTTCTTTGCCATGCGGGTGATTTTGAAATAAGGAAATATTTACAGAACTCCCGTAAAAGCCCTTCCCATAGTCTTTTCTTTCGTGCAAAGCTAGAAGAAGAGTGGGTTACTCTTTTCTAAAAAGAGAGATCTTGGCTTCTATTTTCTCTTTGGCATTCCAATTCTCGGGCATCGGGAAATCTTGGTTTTCCAACAACTGATCCAAACCAACTGGTTGAGTGACGACACCCTCGGCTGGTATATCCGCTTTTGCGATCCATGCAATGGCATTGAGTACAAGTCTTCTAGCATCGATTGAGGCCCAGTTTTCGTGGAAATGAGAACCTGTGAAACCAAAGCCTCGACCATAATTGTAATCCTCGCCACGCTGATAGGCCCATGCAACGTGCTGCGCCTCCTTTCGTTTTAGAACTGCATCTGCTACGGCAGGATTGCCATGATGTGGGTGACTTACTACCCCGGGCTTCAACCGTTTCATCGTACTCTCAGGCGGGTGAGCGGATAAAATAGGAATCACGGAACCAGCCTCAGAGTTTTCTCGAAATCTCATGTGAAAATACCATTCGTCGTTCATTGCGAAAGGTTCCACGCCCAGAGTTATGGGATGCCGAGGAAGGGTCTTGAATTCAGCGTTCCAGACTGGATTAACCGACCAATATGGCTCGAAGTAACCGCCGATCCACTTGAGGAAATGTTCACCCGCAGGGCCTTTTGTCGTTTCGACTCCGTAATGAATGCATGCCAGCCCAACTCCACGACGCATGATTTGATCAAATTCATCTAAATGCTTGTTCAGCAAATGCCTCGCTCCTCCATCGCACGCGACCACAATTGCAGAAGCTCCATCAAAAACTGAAGGATCCTTAGGATAACCGGAGTCCGTAACAACAACGCTTGTAATACCTATGTTGGCCGCCTCGAGGTGCTTGGCCAGTAATTTGCATCCTGCCGCATGTTCGTGAGCAAAGAACCCATGGCTCTTGGCTCCCGCAACAAAAACTACCTTTTTTTCAGCAGAAACAAATGGCAGGATTATGGAAAACGTTAACAAAAAGGTGAGGAATTTGATCGATATCATGTTTCTTTAATAGCTTAGATAGACATGTTTGGGAAACCCGAATCCTTCTAAGGTTAAAATTTCTTGAATCACTTGATAAAATACTTTGTCTGCGTACACCCCGTTTTTTAGATTCTTTACTTCCGGGTCATTCCTTTTTTCCAAGCTTGTTGACTGAGTAATCATTCGGTCGAATTAACCGATAGTTCCTTCAGGGAAAGATAGAATCTCATGAAGAGTGGATCTTTTTCCTCGACCTGGGACATGACTTGTTCCCCCATTTCTTTCAGGGAATCACCAATTCTTAGAACGAGTTCGCGGTTGGACAGCCTGTTCACTTCAGGATCATTTTCGTGGATTTCTCTATACTCGCTAACCATCTGACAATCGAATTTCGGTTCATCTTCCATAGCTTCTGGCAAAGGGTCGGCAGCTCGTTTTGCTTGGATTCCACCCTCTTCTGTTCGGATACCGATCGATTCAACCAAATCATGATGTGTATCGCCTTGAACTTGTGCCGGAGCAACAGGAAGCAGCACGCTTGCCTCCTTGAAGTATCTATTGCATTGGACTGCATAGGCTATAGCCAATGAAGGTATCGGCAAATCTTCATTCTGAAGGTTGGTTCTTAGCAATCCTCCGAGTCTGGACGGGTAAAGATATTCGGACTGCCTTCCTATGCGAACCCAATCCAATATCATGGAACATTTAACGTCATCTAAATGTAGGTCACCATCCGTGATGCCAAGAAACCAAGTTTTGGATTTTAAATTTGGCGCGGGAACTGGCCGAGAAGGGTTGACTGCGATGACCCCGCGATAAAATTCAGGACGGGCAAAACAGGCTTCCATTATCAATGCGGCCGTCTGTCCTTCCCCATAAACGATTAAATTTTCGGCAAGCAATCCATGATTGGCCTTAAGGTAAGAAACTTTTCCCATTAAGTCTTCAAGGGAATCTGCAGGTAAAAGAGAACAAGCCATACCATTCCGAAGCAAAAATCCAAAGGTAGTTTCTAAACTTGCAAATTTTTCTTCATACCCGGTCGTACTTTTGTCATCTATAACGAAAAGGAAGCATGCGTCGGCATACTCAATCAAGTCTCCCTCCCTCCTGGCAATACCATCTCGGACGTCTTCCAGCAGGGCCGCTCGTCTTAAGCCAGGTGATGCGACTCCGCGGATCATTTGTAAATCGCGGATTTCATAATTTCTAAGAGTATCCTCTTCCGAACGAACGAAATTCAAAAAACGATCTCTCAATGGTAGGGCAAAGCTGAAGACTTTTTGAGAATAATCATTTTCATTCGTCAAATGAACTAATAAGGGAACGGATGAATTTTCCTTAGGAGGTTGAACAAAATGATCCAACGGTAATTTACTTAGCTTTGGATCGATCGTTCCTTGAATATAATTCCCCCAAGCCCATTTAAGGCGGTTATTTGCGTAGCTCTCAACCAGACGAAAGCATGCCCCTTGTAAAATGTAGAGAGTAATCAAGCCAATCAGTGACCCAAACAGGACGGAAAGTGTTCTTTTAAGAATCATTCTTCCTTTTGACTGACTGCCGCACCATCCAACAAGGTACCGTCAGCTTCTTCGACTTCACCAAGATTATCTGATTGGCCCAGTAGATCCTTTGACGGAGTCTCTGCCCTTTTTTCATCGGACATCTCGATTTCCTCCACCTCCAAAGGTTCCTCCGCGTTTTTTGTGGAGGACGAAAGCGGTGCTGTTCTTACATCCGAACCAGCATCCGAAAATTCACCTTTTGATCTCTCGGCTTCATCAACTGCAAGGCTGCCATTGTCTTCTGCAATAGGGTCCTCCGGTTGCAATACTCCGTCTGTATTTTCGGAAATGACATCAGCGCTGACGTCACTTGGCGGTTGATCCTGATCTTGCTCGCTTCCATTCTCTTGCTCTAACGAAACTGTCAAGGCGTCCCCTGCTGGCTCGGCATCTTCAGCCACGAGCAAGACATTCTGATCTCCTTCGGAAAGGCTGTTTTCAGGGGCATCTTTGGTTTCGACTGAAACCTCCTTTGAATCAGCCTGCAAACTCTCGTCCAGGGTCAAGTTTTTTTCTGGCAAGGTCCGAGACCTTTGGGCTCGAAAAAAGATTTCATCTTCACTTTTTGAGCCGTTTTCCTTTCTCCTTACGTGCAATCCATACCATAGAACAAGAACGGCGGAGGGATAAGTAATGAGTGTAAATGCAAAAAGCTGAAATTTGTCGGTACGATCAACTGCTCTATCATCGTTCATAAATCGAATCCAGAAACTGAACAGTAATAACAATAATGGTACTGAAATGCCAAAACTCAGTAATTTCAACTGAGTTGCCGTAGTTTGAAAAAAGCTTAATCCCAAGAGGAAAAGAGAGCCTAATCCAATGTAGGCCGCCAATCCAATCTTAAGCTTGACGAGATGGTCGGCCAAGGAAGTGGGTTCCCCCATGCCGATCATTTGCGACAAGGTATAGCCCATAAACCTAAATTCCGTTAGATTTTTCGCTATTTGGTTCACGGAAAATGCATTGAACTCAATCGCTGCGCCAAAAAAAATCAACACAAGCAAACCCACTGCTCCGCTGGAAAACAATAGGGCTTTGCTTAGGGCATTCATAATGCTTGGGATACTACTTTTCCAACAAAATCAATGATGGCAAGGCAAACCTCCCGATCGGTTGGCAAGATCTCTTGTTCAACGCAAAGCCCGAATTTGAAGATCATCCCAGAGAATTTCGGTTCCTGCATAGGGATAGCCCCAAAGCAAGCATCTACCCATCGGCAAGGGATCGGTTGGGGCAGCAAGATGCAGCCATCTAACTGGTTCATAATCCTTTGCCTCCCATAACTTAAAGCTTGCTACCATGTTTGAGTTTTCGTCCGAAACACTGGCGCGAAAACGTAGGCTTGTCCATGTTTCCACATTCCAATCCGGGCATTTTTCAGTCAATATGGTATCACCACAGCGAAAGGTTGCACTTTTGGCAACTCCATCAAGCCGCAACCTGAACCCGCGTATCCCTCCAATCGCGCATTCCAGAGAAGAAAATCTTCGGCCAAGATTTTTTGTCCAGAAAGAGAAAGCGCATTCGACGTTTTTTTTATCAAACCTTGGTCCAAATAAAAATCCAAATTCTCCAATCGGGTTGCCCGGTAGAACGAGACACTTTCCATTGCCTGTCATGCCAACTGAGAAGTCACCATCAAGTACAAAAAAATCATCTGGCAAGGACCCTACCTCAACTTCCTCAAAGTCCTGTTGATATAAAACTTCCCATTCAGGCGGCTCCACCCCATCTGCAATTGCCACGGAAATCGTACCCGTCAAAACGCACCCTGCCAAACAAACCATTTTTTGAATTCGCTTATTCATTGTTCAAAATTCCCAATCTGCTTTTCCTGAAGCCACAAAAGACTCCAATCTTCACGCTTACTGCTGCGAGCGCAAACAAAAGCAAAGCAAACCCAATAGCCCACCCGGCAGAAAATTCGTGCGCTTGCAAGAGAACTATTGGAAGGGAACCAATCAAACCGGCAGACGCCCCAATCAACAAGCCGCCCGCCACTATTCTCAAATTTTCTCGCTCCGCCATTCTGACCTGAAAATGCAAAGAATACCCCAAGGCAAAAAGGATTGCATGGATCCTGCGTCGTTCCCACAAATTTCGAACAATCAATACGATCAAGCCAATGGTTCCTAGAAGAACGCCCATTCCACCAAGAGCCTGAAAAATGGAAAGATAAGTATTTTCAACAGCATACAAACGGTTAAGGCGATCCTTGGCAGGCAATGATCGAACCCCATAGTTGGAAAGCCTGTGCGTAAGATGCTTGATCGCCTGATTGACTTTATCTTCAGGTCCACCAAGCCAAAAATGATTGAACCCCCCACGCCCTGGAAACTTTTCCAGCCAATGATTGTTGGAAACGTAGAGTCCGCCCTGGAGAATAGTACCCTTGACCACCGCGGCAATTTCGACCTCGAATTCCTTTCCCTCTGCATCTTTGTAGATAATCCGGTCGCCTACCTTTTTTTTTAAAGACCAAGTCATGGTATTCTGATCAATCAATGCTGGAATTACACCATCTTCTGTCTCCTTTGTTAAGGAAGCCCAGCCTCCCTCGACAAAGGCAAATCTTTTTACCATCTCACCAACCGGGACCCCGTGCAAAGGAGGTGAATTCGATTGATTGAGATTCAGGCAACTTGCGTCATCTCCGGCATGATAGCGTACGGGCACCACTTCAACGCCCTCCAGCATGTTTGGACTTAGGTTAAATAGCTCCCTTGCTTGCTCTCCTAGCAAATCATCATAAACAGGAAGACTTGTTTTTAATATATGGGTAAACCCTCCCGTACCTGAGGCAAGATCCATTAAATCTTTTGGGACGTTTTTGCGAAAGGCTCCAGCGCCCAACACCAAAAAAGTTCCCACCGCTAGAACCCCAACCGTCACTGCTTTTCTCCCGGACCGTCGATCAAGATTGAATAAAAAGTCACTTTCACCCAAACCATCGCGGGCATTGGGCTTTTTATAAGATTGCACGTAGCCAAGGATTCCTGCGATCAATAAAAAAGCCCCGATCCCGAAAAAGCTTGCAGCTGGATAAAGCTCGAATTGCAAAGTTGCAACAAACAGAAAGATCGCACCCAAAAGGGAAGCTATCTGTAAGTTTTTCCAGTACAGGGAATGGGTTCGATTTAATTCTCGATCCATTGAAAATTGGATGAACTCCCCGGCTTTCAATAAGTTGATCGGTGTTTGCTTCATCAGCTTCCTGCAACTCCATGCCATTGCCGTTAAACCCATAAGAAAAGATCCCAGCGCGCCCAAAAAAATTGATGTCCTCGAAGGCGCGAAATGAATCTCGAGTCCGGCAACTGCCCCACTCCATGAGGTTGAAAGCATCCATAAAATTCCTTTTCCGAAAAACCAAGCCCACCCAATACCAAATATAGAACCAATCAGACACACCAAGCCTGCTTCCACCCAAATCATTATCAGGATTCGACGCACAGAATAACCGAGCGCCAAAAACAGGCCAAACTGACTATTTCTCTGTTCAAGTGAAAACCCAAACAAAGCAGCGCTCAGTGAAAGGCCCGCCAGGATCACAAAAAGACCAAAGGCAAGAAATAGCTGATTAAAATCTACGGGGCCGGAAACGGAAGCTTCCGCCTCCTTTCGTATGGGAATCAAACGAATACCCGCAACTTCCGGAGAAAGGCCGCGGTTTAAAGCCTCTAGCCAGCGATCCGCCTGCTCATCTCCAAAAAATCGAAGCCCGGTATGATTTCCCCATCGATTTCCCCAGATTTCTTGTGCGGCAGTCAAGGAAATGAATGCCTTCGGACTTCCGCGGAAGTTATCCCAGTAGGATTCGTCCTTAGGTCTAATCTTGTATTTGATAGGTATCCCCGTATCCCATTCTCCACAATTTTGAGCATCGCTTAGTCCCGGAAACCGTGGCGTCCATTCGCTCTCTTCACCATGTGGAATCTTGGGTGGCATTGGCAAGATTTTACCGACTTTGAATGCGCGCGTTCTCTCTATTATTTCACGGCTATCCCCCACGGTAAAATATTCCAGCTCAACGGAATCTCCAAGACTGAGATTCAAATCCTCCGCTGCCCATTTGTTGAGAGCAATGTCACTTTTCTGCCAGCCTATTGGCAAGGGACCGCTTTTCGCGGGTTCCACGCCCGTGACCATGGAATATGGAATCAATCCTGTCTTGCCTGCCAGGCGTATCGCATTCACTAAATAAGTGAATTCTCCTTGATAACTGAGCCCCTCACCCGAAGCAATTCGAACGGTTGCGTCGGAAAGAAAGACCTGTCTTGCCCGCAAGCTCCACGCCTCGGGCTCTCGAAGTTTTTTTAGCTCCAATCCGGCATCCTCGATCGACCATGCGTCGTTTATTGCACCTAGGAGTTGTTCGATTGAGTCATCTGTTTTTACGATGATTAAGTTTGCGAAATCTGTTCGTTTTGCTTGAGGGTCGAACCTTGCAAACATGTCCCTTTGCAACAAAGAAAGAGGAACGAAAACCGTACGAATCGGTTCCATGTCCGCACGCAAGGAAAAGTTGCCCAGATTTTCTTGAGTCAAGGCTCCAAGCGATGAAAGATTCCACGAAACGAATCGTGCATCCCTTTCCCCGGAAAGAGGGGCTTCCCGCGAAAAAAGACTTGGCTCCTCTACCCTTAAAACCATACGTTCGCCGGCTTTCAGGTCGATTTCTTCGGTCAAATCAGGGCTTGTCCAAAATCCGGATTCCGGGATTTCACGGCCACTTGCTCGATGCTCTGCGAATCGAAAGAATTTTTCATTAATACCAAGAACAACAACGTCGTTTGCTCTTGTATTGCCGTCAGGGGACGCAAGCGTTCCTCGAGTCAGCACCATTGGGGCAAAGATGGACTGATGATCTTTCGGCATGCTTCTTTGCATGCGTTCAGCTAGATCGGAATGGAAATGTCCTTCCTCGGACAAAAAAACGTGAGTTATCTGTCCCACCCGTTCCTCGGCCTTACGAAGCAATGTCTCGCTTATTGAATCGCCAATGGCCAGGGCTCCCACCAAGATCATAGCGGAAAGAGATGTTCCCATGCAGGTACCAAAGTGCGGACGCCAGCAATGCCTAAGGTTGGCAAGGATGACCCGCCAAAGAGTCATGATTTGATAAGCTTCAAGACCCCGCCCTCCAAAGACCACACTTCATCCATTCGATTGGCAAATTTCAGAGAATGGGTAACGGCAAGAATGCTTAAGTTAACTTCACGACCCAATAAGAGAAGTAGGTCCGCAAAATCCTGCGCATTGGCATGGTCAAGTGAGCCCGTTGGTTCATCCGCAAGCACCAATTTAGGTTCGTTTATTAAGGCCCGGGCGATTGCCACCCGTTGGCACTCGCCTCCGGAAAGTTGACTGGGCAGGTAATCAAGGCGCCCTTCAAGGCCTACTTTAGCAAGAAGGGCACAGGCTTCAGCGCATAATTCCCGCCTTCCGCTTTTGCCATGTCCGGCAAGAGCGGGAATCATGACGTTTTCAAGGGCGGTGAGGGATGGTATGAGATGGTGTGATTGAAACACAAATCCAATCGTCTGATTACGGAAACGGGCGGAATCTTCCAAAGATAAGTCTGAGATACTTTTCCCTTCAATTCGTATCTTTCCAGCACTGGGTCGATCCAGTCCGCTGATCAAGTTAAGTAACGAACTCTTGCCCGACCCAGAAGGTCCGACAATTGCCTTCGATTGCCCACGTTCAAGGGAAAGGTTTAGGTTGGTAAAGACCGGTGAGATCGTTCCTCCATTTGGGACGGAATAAGATTTGGCCAGGTTGGTGACTTCAAGGAAAGAAGGCATTGATCGTTTACGGACTTAATTTGATATGGTTTTCTGAATTTTCACCCAACGGTTTGCCTTCATGTCGAACCTTGGAAGACTACCATAAGCAATGGTTTCAACCGGGATACGAAGGCTGAATACATCGCGCAGCTCGAGCTCCAAAGAACGAGCAGCGCTTTTCTCACACTCAGCCAGAATCTTGATTTCTTTCATTCCTCGAATCTTGTCGATCTCAACCTTATACTCGGAAATCCCAATAAATTTCCTCACGATCGCATCAATTGAAGACGGGTGTAAATTTATCCCTTTTATAACCTCCATACCGTCCACCCTTCCAAGAATTCCGCCGATTAAATCAAAAGTCGGTCGCCCGCAATCATCTATTCCACGCTTGACCCGAACCATGTCTCCGGTCCTGTAGCGTAACAACGGGGATGCCGTTCTTCCAAGCGGCGTGAGCACCAGTTCGCCCATTTGCCCATCTTTCAAAGGGGACAATTTCTCTACATCAATCACTTCGGCAAAATATGAATCCGATATAATTCGCAACCCACCCTGTCCACCAGGAATTTCATAGGCAACCGGCCCAACTTCCGTCATTCCGTAATGATCGAAGATCAAGGATTTTCTTCCCCAGGCCCGATCGATTTCTAAACGCATTTCCGAAACACTGCCTCCGCACTCACCGGCAACAATTATCTTTTTCAATGAATGCTCCGATAAGGATATGTCGAGTTCTCTGGCGCAATCGATCAAACGCATGACGTAGGTGGGCGTACAAAAGAGATATTCTACTTTGTGTTTCAAGATCGCTCTAAGTCTAGCTTCGGAAGACTGTCCGCCGCCAGGAATGCAAATGCATCCTAATGCAACGGCTGCTTCATATGCCGTCCAAAAACCAAGAAATGGACCAAAAGAAAAAGCAAAGTATGAACGAGCTCCTTTTTTAACTCCAGCGTGCGACAAAACAATTTTCCAATTTTCCAACATCCACTGCCAATCATCTTCCGTATCAAGCCAAACCATGGATTGCCCTTCGGTTCCACTAGTCTGGGAAAAGCGAACGTACCTCTCGTTTGAGAATGTACGATTCGTTCCATGGGGAGGTGCCAGCACTCTATCATGCTCAAGTTCTTTCTTCGAAGTCAAGGGGCAGGAACTTGTAAAATCATCAAACCCGCTCCACGACTTCCAGTTTTCCAATTCCGGGAAACGGTTCTTTTGGAAAGCATTGGCAGAATGGATTTGATGAAGATGATCCTTAAAGTTCTTCCATCTCAACGACTCCCACTCCCTTAGTTGTTCAGAATCTTTCATCTCTCAGAGGGAGGGGTGGTACAACCGAAAATTTTGGCTCAGGAATTTGAGGCCTCTACCGCAGGCATAGGCTTGGGTGGCTTGGGGGCATGCTTGGTAATCAGATAGCCACCAAGTGCTGCCAAGGCAATGCCCACTACAAAAGGCCACCTCACATACGTCCAGTTTCCCTCCTTGGTCGTGCTTACCAAGGCGTTTACCATAGGTGCCCCGGCGAAAATGATCGACATGATTACCGGCACGTAGGCGGGGCCGGGCATATTCCCAAAAGCAAGGAGCACACCAAGCGCTCCAATCGCGCCTAGCGTTCCCGCAAAAAGAGACCACTGCCAGCCCTTCGCAGGATAGGTCCAAAAGGCAATGTTTCCGCCCTTGAGCTTGAGAATGATTATTGGCGCAATCACGGCAGTCAAAAAATAAGCGATCCCTACCCAAAGAAAGGCCATAATTCTGCCATTTTCCCTGTCAGCCATATTACTAGATCCAACATGCATGCATACACCATAGGTGCCCCAGCAAACCACGGTTAACATAGCAAACTGTAAATAATGCATGGTGATACTTTCTACAGGAGGCCCATTTCAGGCAAACCGAATTTACAGAACCACAGTACTTTAATTCAGTCTTTCCGAAACCTTGGAGGTAAAAATTTCAGGCACAAGAATGGGAGTCATCGATCCACTGCTCTGGTCAAATCTCACGCAAGCAGCCACCGCTTCTCCAACCGCAGCCTTTACTCGTTCTCCTTTTTCTTCTTTCCAGAATTGAAAGGCATAGGTGATAGACC
>JAYOWQ010000028.1:0-16592 GCA_038152055.1 Opitutales bacterium
ATCGATCGGACCATGCAGGTACCAGTTATCCTGCTCGTAGGCATGCCCGGTAACACAGGCAAGCAAACAGGCGGTTAAAGAAAATGCGAAGGATCGGATTTTTGTATTCATGACAGAGTAAAATGCACGGGAACTCATTCCCCAAAGGCAAAGATTCGGACGGGTTGGCAAATTGAGAAAATCACTCATTGCTTAATAAGCTTAAATAAGTAGATAATCAATGAAATATAGCTTCTGCCCGTTTGCCCGACAACTCAAGAAGGGCTCCGAAAGGCTCGCTCGAACGAATTATCCCCCGGCAAGCACGGGCCGGTACCCGAGTGAACGCATCCATTCCATCAGCTCCGCACGCTTGTCTCCCTGCAATTCGAGGTTCTGCCCCGACCAGATCCCACCCGTTCCCAACCGGTTCTTCATCTCCTTGAGCAAGCGTTTCTTGCGGTCCGCCCCCAATCCGGGTGGTATGCCCCGCACGGTGGTCACGGTCTTGCCCCCTCGGCCGGTCTTTTCCCGTCGTACTTCCAGGCGTTCCCCGTTTCCCCACTTTTCGGCATCCTTGGGCAGGGAGACCTTGGCGTCCGGCAGGCCGGGAGGCAAGCCCTCTGGCAAGCCGGCCGAATCAAGTGAGGCAAAGGGAGAATCTCCAAATTCAGCAGGCGCCTCCATTGGTAGCCTCGCCTTCTTGCGGTCCTTCCCGCTCATCCCCCGCAGCTCCCCTTTTCGGGGGCGCCCCCTTCCAACCAGATCCATGCCTTTTGGTAGCTGCGGTTTTCCAAAAAGTGGCGCAGGCGGGGGTGCAGGGATGCCCGGTGAACCTCGAGCAGACCATCCAACCGGTCGAGGTTTTCCCGGAATTCCTCGGGCCTGGCATCCTTAGGGTTTGTAATTACCCGTAAACAGCTTTTGATTTCATCCATGTATCCAAGCATTTTCCCGCCCACGCCAACGGGGACAAGCCAAATCCCCACAATCATCCGAAGATGAGATCGGTTTGCGTGATCGGCGGTGGACTGACCGGGTTGGTCCGGGCATGGCGCGAGGACCGGGCGGACAAGCGCGTGACCGTGCTGGAAAAAAACGATTTCCCTGGCGGGGTGTTGCGATCCGAACGAACGGATGGATATTTGATCGAACATGGGGCGAATTCCCTCAGCCTGCGATCGAGGGAGGTTGCCCAAGTTCTGGAGGACTTGAATCTGCTCGACCGTGCAGTGGACGCAAACAAACAGGCAAACCTGCGCTACATCGTTCGCAAGGACCGGTTGGTTTCCCTGCCCATGGGACCGAAATCCTTCCTCCTCGGAAAATTTCTCAGCCCACTGGGAAAAGCCCGCCTGCTTATGGAACCTTTCATCTCCAAGGGTCGCAACCCGGACGAATCCGTGGGCGCGTTCATCCGCAGAAGGCTCGGACGGGAAGCCCTCGACTACCTGGGCAATCCATTCCTTGCCGGGGTGTATGCCGCCCGTCCGGAAAGCCTGCTCCTCAAGCATGCATTCCCCGCCCTGCAAGCAATGGAAAGGGAGAACGGATCTCTGTTTGGCGGGATAAGGAAAGCGAAAGAAAACCCCGACCGTCTGCCCCAGTCCAGACTGCTCTCCTTTCCCAACGGGTTGCAGGAGATGACCGACCGACTGGCCAAGTTCCTGCCCGAAGGAGCGGTACAATGCTCCCGATCGGTCAAACGGATCGAACGATCGGGCGACCAATGGCTGGTAAGTTCAACCGACAGGGATGGAAACACGAAAGACAATCTTTTCGACGAGGTGGCATGCTCCTTGCCCGCCCATGCCTTGCAATCGATCGAATGGACGGGCCTGAACGAGGCCCATGACCTGGCCCCCCTCGCCGACGCCACCCATCATCCATTGAGCGTGGTCTACCTGGGATACGACTCCAATCTGGTTAAGCGCCCGCTGGACGGGTTCGGGTTTCTCGTACCCGAAGGTGAGAAAAGACGGATTCTCGGAGCTTTGTTTTCCAGTTCCATCTTTCCCGAACGGGCGCCCGCAGGCAAGGCCCTGCTTACGATATTCGTGGGCGGGGAAAGACAGCCGGATCTTGCCCGTCTGGGAGACGACGTGCTCTACGATCTGGCCATGACTGAAGCCAGTGGCTTGCTAGGAATAACGGGCGAGCCGGAATTTCAACGGATCGTACGCTGGCCCAGGGCAATCCCCCTGCCGGACGGAAAGACGGACGAAAGAATACGGGCGGCCCAAAACCTGAGTTCTTCCAACCCCGGACTGAGCTTTACCGGTTCCCACCTCTGCGGGCCTCCCCTGCCAAGTTGTCTGCTCGCCCAAACCTGACGGGGAACGAGAAAGTTGCCTTTGCCTAAACGGTGGAATTCGTTTAGGGTGCGTGATTTGCCAAATTCCATCGATCCGAGATGAGTCCAGAAAACGAACATTCACCGAAAGTAAAGACAGCCATTCTCTTGCTCAACATGGGCGGGCCCGAATCCGCGGAGGAGGTACACCCCTACCTCAAGGAACTGTTCCAGGACAGGGAACTGCTCAAGTTGCCCGCCCAGAAACTCCTTGGCAACTTCATCGCCTGGAGAAGGACGCCCTTCATTCAGCAACGATACGAGGAACTCGGACAATATTCCCCCACCCGCAAGCTAATGGAGGGACAGGGCGAGGCGATCGCCCGGAAACTGGACGAACTGCGCCCGGAATCCGCCCCTCATGCATGCGTTCCCGGATTTCGTTACGCGGTACCAAGAACCGGCGAAATGCTCGAAAAATTCAAGGATGCGCAGCGGGTGATTTTGTTTTCCCATTATCCGCAACACAGTTGCTCGACCAGTGGCTCCAGCCTGTGCGACGCCTACCGCTGGCTGGACGGAAAACCGTACGCCCCAGAATTGTCCGTGATCGACCGTTGGTGGGACCGGGAAGACTACACCGAACTCTGGGTGGAACTGATCGAACGGAAGTTCCGGGAATTCAAGGAGAAGAACGGATTGCAGGACGAGGACGTCCGCATCATCTACTCGGCCCATAGCCTGCCGGAAGCGTACTGCCTGGAAAAGGGGGACAAGTACGACAAGGAAATCCGGGGCACCGTCTGCCGGGTGGAAGAAGCTCTGAAGAAGCGGGGAATGAACCATGAGCACGCCCTTTCCTGGCAGAGCAAGGTGGGCCCGAAACGCACGAAATGGCTGACACCAAGCACACCGGAAGTCATTCACGAGACCAAGCGCAAAGCCATTCTCGTGGTACCCATCGCCTTCACCACCGATCATATCGAAACCCTCGACGAAATAGACGTGGAATTCCGGGAGGAAGCGGAAAAGGTGGTCGATCATTTCGATCGGGTGGACTGCTTCAATCTCGAAGAACGCTTCATCGGCCTGTGCGCCCGGTTGGTGCAGGAACACCTGGATGCGTCCTGCCCAAGTGACATCCGTCCATGCTGCGTGAATTGCGTGGGCAAGGACTGCGCCTCGATGCGCCGGTTCTTCGGTTCCTCTCTGGCGCGGGCAACCGCCTGAACGGCTACAAGACGGCCCTATGAACCTCAACGATGCAAGGGAGCTTCTCTGGATAGCCGTCTGCCTGTACGGAACATCGTTCCTTTTGGGACTGGTCAAGACCCGGGGCGCCCTGCCCGCCGGGTTCGGTGAATCCCCCCTTGCCCTGATCATACTCGGCTTTTTCCTGCAGACCCGCGGTCTGTTTCTGCGTGGTCTGGAGGTGCACGGATGCCCGCTGGGCAACGGAATGGAACGGGCCCAGTTCATCATCTGGTCCCTGATCCTCGCATTTCTGATCATCCGCCTGATCTGGAAACTCAACCTGCTTGGCACTTTTTGCGCCGGGGTATCGGTTCTTCTGGGATGCTCTTCCCTGATGATCAGGAATTGGGACACCCCTTACTGGATGGAGGTTGGCTACGTCCGTTTGTTCAAGGATCCATGGATCGAACTGCATGCATCGATCGCCATATTCAGTTACGGAGTGTTCTGCCTGCTGGCGGTGGTCAGTTTGATGTATCTTTACCAAAGACAGGCCCTGTTGTCGAAAAAGTCCGGTTTTCTCGGGCCTTACCTGCCACCAATCAGCGAACTGGAAGTGGCGGCATTCCGCTTGCTCCTTGTGGGAGTCGGGTTCCTCACCCTTTCCATGGTTGTGGGAACGATGCACTGGACGCGCCATCCCGAATTCGTCAGCCATGCGAAACTGGGAATCACTATCGCCCTGTGGGTGGGATACTTGGCCATGCTCGCCCTGCGCATGAGCAACCGGTTGTATGGTTCGCGCTTTGCCAAGTGGGCGATCGGGCTCTTTGCCGTGGCCCTGATTTCCCTCTCCCTCGTTAGCTCGAAGGGCAAGTCCCAGGCCTTTCATTCTTCGGCATGGTCACCCGTCGCCCTGTCCCTGAAATGACCGATTGCAAAGACAGATTGTTTCTGCTGGGCACCTCGCACCAGGTCGCGGGCCTGGAAGACCGGGAAAGGATCGGTCTGCCCAACAACTCAATCGATTCGTTCTACAAGGGATTGCGAGAGTTGACGGGCTTGCTGGAATGCGTGATTCTCAACACCTGCAACCGCACGGAAATCTATGCGGCCACCGACCTTTCCTTCGATCCCGCATCGGTGTGCAGTTACCTCGCCCAATTCCGAAACCTCGACAGGGAATTCGTTGAAGGCAAATCCTACCGCAAGGAAGGGCCCGAGGTGGTGAGACACCTCTTTGAGGTGGCTTCCGGCATAGACTCGCAAATGGTCGGGGAAACGGAAATTCTCGGACAGATCAAAAAGGCGTACGACGAGGCCAATGCCCGTTCGCAAACCGGGAAGTCCTTGAACCGACTGTTCCAGAAGAGCTTTCAGGCGGCCAAGTGGGCCCGTACCAATACGGGAATTTCCCGCGGGCAGGTAAATCTGGGCAACGTCATCTGCGAGCTATCGCGCAGAATTTTCGGAAGGGTGGAAAGCTGCCGATTGCTGGTTCTGGGTGCGGGCGAGGTGGCGGAGAGCGCACTCGAAGCCTTCAAGTCCCGCGGATCGGAAGCGATCACGGTTACGGGCAGAACCTTCGACTGGTGCCCCCTGAGCCGGAGAAAACCGGACGAACTGGCGGAAAAGTTCGACGGGTACACTCTGTCGTTTTCCAAATTTCACGACTCCCTGCACCACTTCGACGTGGTGGTTGCCTCGACCGCCAGTTCCAAGCCCCTGCTCAGCATGAAACAGGTGGAATCGGCAATGAGCAAGAGGCCATCCAAACCGCTCTTTCTGATCGACGCGGCGGTGCCGAGGAACGTCGAGGAATCCGCCGCCCGGGTGGACAACGTCTTCCTATACAACATGGACGACGTATCCGCCATCGCCAACGAGAACCTGCAGTCGCGTCTGGCCGAGGTGGAGCGTTGCCGGATGGCCCTTTCCAAGCGGGCCCTGCGATTGTGGGAACAAATGGGCGGTCAGTCCAGCCTGCCCGCCTGAAGCACCCAGTCAACCGTTCCAAGTTCCCCCTCTCCTGAAAGAATGGAGCGCAAGGAAGTGGATACTTCTCCGGCCCGCTCAAGAGAGGCTTCGTCTTCGAGAATTTTGCCCACCGCCCGGGCCAGGTTGCTCCCGGAGGCACGACCCTGAAGAAACTCGGGATTGGGGGGATTTTCCGGCATGAGCAGATTCGCCATACCCAGGTAGGGCACGCCCACGAGCATCTTGCCAAGCAAATAAGTGAACGGATGAGCCCGGTACCCGATCACCCCGGGTATGCCCGCCCAGGCGCAGGCGAGGGACATGGTGCCTGAACTCATAAGGGCGGCCCGGGCGGTCCGGTCTTCCACCCGGTTGACGATGGTCAACCGTGGGGAAAGTTGGGGTCGTTTCTGCACAAGGCCTTGAGCCAGGGAACGCACCGATTCTTCGGACAACGGCAGGATGAAGGTGAGATCTTTTTTCTGATCGAGCAACCGTTCGCACGCGTCCAGAAAGACGGGAAGAATGCGACCAACCGCCTGTACGCGGCTACCAGGGAGGAGCAGGAGCGGACCACGGGCATCGGGAATGAACGGGGAACGGTAGTCGGGATGGGCGAAGGGATGACCCACGAAGGCAACCGGGAGCGAAACGTCGGAGTAGCACTCCTTCTCAAAGGGAAAGATGATCCCCAACCCGTCCAGCACCTCGGACATCATGAACCGGCGCTTCGGTTTCCAGGCCCATAATTGCGGACTGACGTATTGCAGAATCCTGACCTCTCCCCCACCCTTGGAGGAAATTCCCCGCGCGCGCAACTCGCGGGCCAGCCGGAGGTTGAACCCTGGATAATCCACCAGCAGCACGCACTTCGGGCGGACACGGTTGATCCAATCGATGGTCCGGGCGAAAACAGACCGGAAAAAAGAATAGTTCTTCAAGACCTCGAACAGTCCGACCACCGCATGATCGGCTAGTCGGAAGAGGAGTTCCGCCCCGCTTTGTTCCAATTCCTTCCCGCCCAGGGCGGAGATGGCAAGACCGGGAGAACGGGCCTTCAAATCGCGAACCAACCGGGCCGCGTGCTCGTCTCCGGAAGCTTCCCCAGCAATCACCAACAGGTCGCAGGGACCGGAATGAGTGGAAAAGTCGACCGGTTTGCTCAAGCCTGCCAACTGGATTGAATCTGCCGGGTGATGGTCAGGGCGACCTCGAGGGCTGACTTGCCAAAGGAACCGTCAGTCTTGGGAGCGCGGGCTTCCTGCACGCAGGCGAGAAAGGACTCGAGTTCCAGGGCGAGAGGCTCCCCCTGTTCGACCGGCACTTCGTGACGTTCGAGAGAAGGCCCGGACTTCTTGATGAGATGTCCCTTTTGGTTCATGAAATCAAGAGACAAATATCCACTGTCCTGAAAAACGCGGATTTCCCGGGCCTTTTTCTCGCTCACCCGGCTGGCGCTGAGGTTGGCCACGCAACCATTGGCGAAGACGAGACGGGCGTTGGCGATGTCCTCAGTCGGGGAGAGCACGCGAACGCCAATGGAATCCACCCGCTCGATCGGGGAGTCCACCAGGGCCATGGCGATCCCGACGTCGTGAATCATCAAATCCAGCACCACGCCCACTTCCGTGCCGCGCGGTTGGAAAGGGGCGAGCCGTTCGACGGTCAAATACCTGGGCTGGTCGACCTCTCCCTCGAGAAAGGTCATCACCGGGTTGTAGTGCTCGATATGACCAACCTGTACCATGACCCGGGCTTCCTGAGCCCGGGCAAGAATGGATTCCGCTTCCTCCGAAGACACGCAGAGGGGTTTTTCCACGAGCAAATGGCAGGAATGATCGATGAGCTGCAGGGCGACCTCGGCATGACGGTCGGTCGGGCAGACCACGCTGACCGCATCGCAGGCGGCCCCAAGCTCACCAATGGATGAAAATCGTTCGCACCCGTATTCGGAGCAGACCGACTCGGCCGCCCGGTCGTCGGGTTCATATACGCCCACAAGTTCGGATCCGGGCAAGGCATGGTACAGACGGGCATGGTGCTTGCCAAGATACCCGACCCCGGCAACACCGCATTTCAACTTGGTGGACATCGTATCGTTCATGAGCGAATACGGCCCGATGGTCAAACCTCGTTCAACCGGCCATCGGTGAGAAAGGTCTCGCGATCGGTCGCCTGAGCGAAGGACGGGTTGTGAGTGACGAGGACGAGGGAAGCGCCCTCTTCCGAACAGGCCCGCAGGAGAAGTTGCATGACTTCCTCTCCGGTGCGTTCGTCAAGGTTGCCCGTCGGTTCGTCCGCCAGCAGGACCTGCGGACGGTTAAGCAGAGCCCGGGCTATGGCCACGCGCTGACGCTCGCCTCCGGAAAGTTTGCCGGGTATCTGCCTGGCCCTGTCGGCCACGCCCATTTGCTCGAGCAAGTGAAGGGCGCGATCCTCGGTTTCAGGTCGGTGAAGACCGGCAATGCGGGAAGCCAGGGTGACGTTCTCCAGAACGTCGAGCTCGGGAACGAGGTAGTACGCCTGATAGACGACCCCAAGGCAAGTTGCCCGCAGGCGAACGTCCGAGGGTCCGGCGGGGCGATCGCAGGCCATGCCGCGCTCTCCCCAGAATACCTCACCTCCATCCGCTTGCTCGATACGGGCAAGCAAGTTGAGCAGGGTGGTCTTGCCACATCCCGACTCTCCCCGAATGCTCAGGGAAGAGCGAACGGGCAAGGTGAGATCGACCTCCCTGAGGACTTGCAGTTCCTGATTCCCCAGACGAAAGGACTTGGAAAGGCCACGGGCCCGCAGGGCGATGGAGGAAGAATCACTCATTGCGCAGGGCGTCCGCCGGGTTCATGCGGGATGCCCGCCAGGCGGGAATCAAACCGGCCAGCGTGGATACGACGATGGCGAACAGGCCGAAGATCAAAAAGGTGTTGGCGCTTTCCGGAGATTCCCAGGGAAACGGAACCTTCAGGCTGTAAAAGTCATAGAACTGGGCGACTCCCGCCTTGCCCTCGTCCCCGGCGATCCCTCCCACGATCATCGACATGATGGAATCCCGATACTGGATGAAAAGAAGGGCGAATCCGCAACCGAGCACCGCCCCCAGCAAGCCGATCAAAAATCCCTGCATACAGAAGATCATGCCCACGGACCCGCGGGCTCCCCCCATCGCCACCAACAGGCCAATCTCCCGGATCTTTCGCAAAACCGTGGTCATCAGGGCTATGGCAATGGCAAAGGCAGCGACCAGTCCGATCGGGACCATGATCAGAATCATCAAGTACTCCTCGAACTTGAGCAGGTCGAAGAACCAGGCGTTTTCCACGAACCATGGAACGATCGACCATTGGGCGGATATCGGTTCCTGAAGAGTTTTGCAAAAGGAATGCAAGCTGTCTTCGTTCCTTGAAATCTCCGGGGCAAACTTGAGAAACATACCGTCGCAAAGTCCGGATTCCACCCGCATATCCTCAAGCAGATGAAAGGAAGCGAGCATCGCCTCGGCATGAAAACCCTGCCAGGGAACCTCGAATATTCCACCTATCCTGACCTCACGGGGAGGAGTCATTTCATTGGCCCGGGAACGTTCGATCATCGCCGGGGAGAATACTTCCATGGTAGAGGAACGGAAGGTCTGGTAGGTGGACACGGCACCCGACGGAGGTTCCGGAAAACCGGATGAGATCTGGAAAGTCGGCGTCCCCGGACCACCATCGAGCAAACCTTCCTGCGGACGAATCTTCCTCGCGAACTCAAGAGCGAGGCAGGACAGTTGCCACTCTTCCTCACCAAGGTACTTCAATTCCCACTCCGCCGAAGGTACCTCCGGGCCGAGGCCGGTCACAGTCACGCCAAGTTGAGGATCGACCGGATCCTTGGATTCACCCATCCGCAGAATCACGCCGGGACGCACGCCCAGACGGTTGGCCACGTACTGACTTACAAACACGACGTCGTCGGACAGATCGGACGACTGGGGAACTGGAGTCAGGTCGACCCCTTCGTACGCTTCCATTCGAATTTGGCCGTTGGCAAGGAATTCGTCGAGAGGAAGGGCCGAATCCCCGCCGGAAAGATCCAGACCAATGGATATGGGAACAGCGTGGTAGTCGCGGTTCTGCACGAAGAGAGGCCCTTGCAGATAGGGAGAGACCGCCAGAACCTCCGGTCGGTCATTCAATTCCCGGCGCAACTCAGACCATAACTTCGAACGACCGAGAGGCACCGCCCGCGCGTGTCCCTGGGCATCGATGATGTCTTCCCGGAATTTGTGTTGAAACCCTTTCATGAACGCAACCACCACGATCATGACGTTGACTCCAAGAGCCACTCCCACCACCGCAAGCAGAGAGAAGAAGGATACCTTGCGCTGGGAGGGAAACAATTGCTTCCATGCAAGAAAAAGGGGCCAGGGTGTCTTCACCTTAGGATCTAAGTGGGAAAGCGGTGGCCTGACCTCAATCCTTTGGGGTTGGCCGGGTGTAATTGGACTCCAGACCACTCAAGTTAAAATCCTTGGGGATGAATTCCCCGACTTTTTCAGACCACTGCTTCATCGTCTCGGGATCGATTTCAGGCAAGGGATATTTTTCCTCAAGGAAATGGAGGTAACCAAGATAAAGGATGAAAACGGCCACAAGGAAGAGGGCGATTCGAAAAAGACTCTTGAGAATAAGAAATACCAAGAGAAAAACAACCAAGGCAAGTACCAGACTGAAAAGCGGATTTGCCATAATTTGATTCACCACGTCCTGCATGTTTGGCAATCCTTGCGAAGTGCGTTGCTTTTCTCAATGCAAAAACTAGGTGCATGCCCGTTCAGACAGAGGTTTTACTCAATCTTCTGCCAAGGGACTTTTGAACTCGATACCCTCGTACTTCTTTCGCAATTCCTTCTGAAAGTCCTCCAGTTCAC
The DNA here is from genome assembly GCA_038152055.1 of Opitutales bacterium. Classification (GTDB taxonomy): domain Bacteria; phylum Verrucomicrobiota; class Verrucomicrobiia; order Opitutales; family Seribacteraceae; genus Chordibacter. The sequence goes on from JAYOWQ010000028.1 coordinate 10,353, forward strand.
GAGCCAGCAAGCGGGCGGCGGCGGCCGTTCTCTGGGAAGCTTCCCTGCGGGCCTGAAGACGAGAGTTCCATATACGCCTCTGTTCCTCGAGCAGGAAGCCCTCGCTTCCGGGCAGGCTCTCGTCCAGTCTGCCGTATTTCGCCAGTTCGGACGAAAGTTCCAGTTCAGCCCCTTTGGTTCTGGCGGCAACCCGTCGGGCTTCGACCAATCTAGCCTGGAGCTTCAACCATTTCGCCTCGTCCTGCAACCGGGATATCCGAAGTTCGTTGGTCTCGATTGTTTCATCAATTGCAGCCGTTTCCTTCGCTGTAAAACCATTCACCACCGCAAGGGCGGGTTCCACTTTGCCCGACGATCTTCCATGCCTGCAAGACATGCCAAGCAGGCAAAAAGAAAGAAAGAGCGAGGTTCCTGCCGCTCTCAAGGAAAGTCCTATTTTTGTACCCAATCTCCGGAGGATTTTCGGAACCAGTGACCTTTTTTCGCCTTGGTGGCGATTCCCTGAGAGAATTTCCTGGCCACCTCGTCCACGCTCCCACCGGTCTTGCCGGCAAGATACTGAAAGAGTTGTCTGCGATCCGCGTTTTCGGCGTCAACCAGTTTACCGGCAGCCTGATCGGATGGCTGGCGAAGATGAAGGAAACCGTCCACTCCCTCGCCAATCGATCCGGAGTCCTTGGCCGTCACGACTTCGGAAAGCCGGCTTTTCATACGATCGGAATAATCCGCGAACACGGAGAGCGAGACAAAGCAAAAAGCAACAAAGGTGAAGAGGCGAGCGGTGCAATTCATGGAATTCATTCGGTTGGATTGGATGGATCTTCGTCATAAAGATCATCAAGAAAGTCATTCACTTCCTTCTCTATCTTGATGGTGATGTTGTGATCCAGGGTTATGTGATGTTCCGTCTTGACCATGGTACAGGAAAACAGTGTCAGGCAGAGCAGAGTAATGGTAGGATAAGGCGTTTTCACTAAGATCAAGGTTACATGAGATTGGATGAGGCAATCAATTTAGAATTTCCATCTTTTTCACTTGGATTTGGAAGAACCCAGTTTTGAAAAGTTGAGTTGTTGAACAAGGGCTCCCAATCCTCCAATGATCCTGGGCCGGTATTCCACGGAAATCTTCTTCCCATCCACAGTGGACTCACCTGCAACGTTCATTTCGACCACCCTCTCCCCATTCTCCAATACCTTGAAATTTACCTTCAGATCATCCAGACCCAAGTTGGCCAGAGCTTTTTCAAGCAGCAACATATTATCATATTCAGCCCCCTTGGGGTCGAGCCCTTCAGTGAGCATGCCATTGAGTTCGAGAGACAAATGTGCGTACTCGGACGGATCGAGGGCCAAGGAACCTCCAAAAAAGTCCCACTCTGATTCCGCCAATTTGCGCAAGGTCACGAGACCGGACAGGTTTCCATCCATGTCCGCATCCAGATCATCGAAGGAATCGAGGATTTGCTGAGAGACCAAGTTTTGGGCTCGTACCTTGAGTTGCAGATCCTCAAGCAAATCCTCAATCACCACGCGATCGAGAAGTATTTCGCCCCCGAAAATTTCAATGCGGGCTTGTTCGATGATTTTCTCCCCCGTCGGAAGCAGGCCAAATTCTATCCTCCCATTTTTCAATTCGTGATCGGCCGCACGCAGATCAAAGGTCAACGTCTGCGTTCCATTGGTTTCGATCGGATCGAGGGAATTGAACTGCAGGTTGGCAACCAGATTGGCGAGGTGCAAATCCTCCAATGCCGACGATACTACCTGTGAACGGTCCAGCATTACGGTCAGGGAACCGTCCCCTTTTTCAGAGGATTCGATGATCAAGTTGGCAGGATCCATGGAAAAATCAATTCCATCGAGTTCGAATTCAATCGATGCAACCTCCACCCTATGCGCGGAATCCATGGAAAAGGAAATTGAGAAATCTTCGATTTTTTGATCCTCACCAATGAAAATCTCCCGCACCCGCAAGGTTTGGTCACTCGAGAGTTTTGGAAGATCCTCAAAGGAAATTTCTCCTGAATAACTGAGGTTTTGGAAATTTATGCCCATGGTGGGCAGAGATGCATTCGCCTTGATCAATTCGATTTGAAAACGATCTTCCCCCAACCACTCGAAAACGATCTTCCCATCGTACAAATTGGCAAGTCCGGATTCCAGGTGAAGAGCGGAAAATCTGGCTTCTCCACGGTGAACGCCTGTAATAGCCCCATTTTCGTCAGTGGAAAGATCCACAGAATCAACCGATAGTCCGACGAGTTCGGTTTCCGGTAAAATACCCGTCGTCGCCATGGCCCGCACCCGACCGTTCAGACTTAGCGAACCCTGATCCATCCTTACTCGCAGGTTAAGTCCGTTGACCATGAGGTTGTCACCCCAGTTCGCGTTTGCATAAAAATTACTCTCCCAGGAACCGGTCTCTCGAGGAGTCAGAAAGAGGATCGAACGCGGGATATCAACTGTAAATCCAAGGACTTTCAGGAGTACTTCGCTGGCATTGAATTCAACGAATTGATCGATCAATCCGTCCTCATCCACACGCCCGGTCCAACGCAGGCTTGCCCGTCCCTTTTCAAGACTGACAAAATCATTCAGTTCCCCCAAAGGATCATCCGGCAAGGTTGGCAGGGATTGAACGAAATCAAAGAGATTGGAAAGATCGGGCAATTGGGCGCGCGCGCTTAGAAAAAGATCCTCACCTTCCATCACCGCGGTCATTTCGGACGACCACGGCAGGCCTGACCAGTTGCCATCCATCCGCAATTGTCCGATATCGGGATGCAAGTCTCCCTCAAGGGCAAGACCTCCTCCGGTTGATTTCCGTCCATCCGACAACAACAGATTCCCTCTGCGCAAACGCAGAAAATTCAAGGGTGGATTATCAAGAAATTCAACTACTTTTTCCTGAAGGGTTGAGTCATCCTCGGAATCGTTTTCATCATCGGCGAATCTTGCTTTCGCCTTGATCAGATCGATCTCGAATCTTGGGTCGCTGACGGAAAGCGCATGAAGGCGTCCGTAACCTAATTCAGTGGGATCATAACGCAGACCAAGACCACCAATTGAAAAATTCGCTTCCGGCATAACCATCTCGATGTCCTTTATCGTTGTTTCCCAAGGACTGACAGACTCAACGACCAAATTGGAGTGGGTTGCTCCAAACCACTTGGAGGTTCTTTCAAACCCCCATTCAACTAAGTCCGGCAAGCGAATCCATAGAACCATGATTGCCCCGAGCAAAAGTACAACGAGGAACAACAATATTTTTCTTTTGGAAGGAATACTCACGAAACAAAAGGATAGGAAGAAATCATTTCATGCAAAATAGCGAAAAGATCAAAGAAGAATAAATGAAAACATGGACGAATATCCCGCAGGAGGTTGCCCATTCAATCAGGAGAGACCCTCCCGGAATGACCGAACCAGGAATATCAGCTAGGAATTGCGGATGAAAACCTTGGCGTTTCCGGAAAAAACCGCTTCCGCGAGATCGAGATGAGCAGGGGCGCTGATCGGCTCGCTGGACGAGGGTGACGTCGCTTGTCCGGAAACCAGAATGGCGACCTTGCCGTAGAGATTGGCCCGCTCTCCATCCGCAAGGGCGCTGACCTCTCCATCGTTCAACCACCTGCGCAACTGCATTTGGCTCCAGGAGTTGTAAGGGTCCTTGGCTCCGAGAAGGTTTTCGGCAAATCTCATGGCCGCGGTTTTCCACAAACTGCCGGAAAGTTCCGGAGAGTCCGCCATGATCTTTTGCATGGATTCGGTAGTCAACCACAGAGCGGTTACAGGAGAGTCCGCAACCACGTTGGCGGTACGTGGAACTCCTCCAAGCACGGCCATTTCGCCAATCACCGCGCCTCTGCCCATGATATCTACGACAATATCCCGAATGGATACCTTAACGCTGCCACGAGTGATGACGATCATGCCGTCCCCTTCATCCCCCTGCCTCATGATGAAGTCACCGGAATTGTAACTCCTCGGCTCGGACGCTTGTAAAATCTTGGATATCAGATCGCTTGACATGCCCTTTAGCCAGGTCACTTCACGCAGGACTTCCTCCGGTTCGGGCAGGCGCAATTCCAGCGGGCTTTCCATCACTTTTTTCATGCGTTCCTCCACCGCCGTGATCATGCGTCCGGCCTCATCGGCTTCGAGCATACCGTCGCTTTTCAACTTTTTGATGGAATTCCGCTCGTGGTTGAGCACGGAACGAATGGCGTCCTTGGTTTCGATCCCAACGGTAGCTTCGGGATAATTTTCGTGCATGTTACGGATATACTCCAATCCTCGCAGGCGATTCTGTCTTATTTCATCCTTGAGCAACCGGGATGTTTTCTGCTGTTTTTCAGTATCCCCGCTCTCATCAAGTTCCTTGACCAGAGAATCGACCATCTTGGCCATGGCCTGCTGAGCGATCACGAAGGCCTTGGCGGAATCATACCCGACGGTTATCTTGTCGGAAAAGTATCTTTTGAGAAAAGGCAGATCCTTGAGAGCCTCGGTCAGCTTACTGACGGTACAGATGGATTCGAGGTAGGTTCGTTCCGTAAGCGGAACTTTTCCCTGAAGATCGAGGAATTCACTCAGGTTGTTGTCCAACTGGGCGACTGCCCGGGCACTGAGCAAACCAGAACGGAACTGGGCCCAGTAACTGCTTCTTTCCTTTTCCAGCAAACGCCTGCGAATTTCCGCAAGCGTGTCCATTGCGGCCAGTTCCTGGGAGTTAAGGGGATAAGTGACCGGTTCGGGAAGAAAGTTCCTGACCAGTCCCCAGTTCGCCCCGCTCAGGAAACGATCGTCCTTGAGCAGGTCCATCTCGCTTTCACAACCTTGGGAAATATTTCCGGACGCATTGGAAAACATCAGTTTCTTGACCGCGGGCAACTCGGTGAGACCCAGTTTGTTGACCAAGGACTTGATCGTGGTCGCATTGACCAGCAGGGTTAACAGCACGATCCCAGAGATCAGGAAGAGAAACTGATCACGAACCCGGGCGGAGATGCCAACGAGCGAAGCCTGGGCAACGGCGCCGGAACCTTCTCCCAGAATGACGACGCTCAAATCCCCACTGACGAGTCTTTCACGAATGTCGGCCACGTCCTGAGTCGATTTCGAACCAAGATATTTTTCAGCCAGATGAGTGGGCTGGGAAATGGATTTTATTTTTCCTCCCTGTATCGAAACTTCCGCCTGCGTGAGGGATGCTCCCTGGTAAAGATTGGGGTTTTTTTTGCCAATCAGTTGGTCACCCAGTTCCCGCTCGACCACAAATACGGCCGTGGTGGCCTCCTTGTAGCCCATACCTCCATTTTCGATGGTAAAATCGTAACGGAAATGCTCGGTGTAAACGACCAAGGCAAGGGCCAGTCCAATGGCTCCCCGCAGGGCTCCCCACCATACGACCACCGCATCCTTGCCGGGCAAGCCGTAACCCGCCTTGCGCATCAGAGGATAGAACATTCCCATGTTGATCGCCCGAACGACGTGAATGGCCAGGTAGACAAGTCCGAGAATCGCAAAGTCCATGCCGGTCGGATGAGCCTTCTGGGCGATGACCACGCCAACTACGATAAAGATGATGACGTTTGCGGCAAATGCGGTGAACTCCCAGAATTCGTGCATAAAATGTTCGACTTCCGGACTGATGCGAGTGCGGCCGATTCCAGCCATCACAATACCGAGGGCGACCAGTCCGAGAACCCCGGAAACGTGAAAGAAGTGTTCGCAAATGAAAAATACGGCATAGGCCGTTACCAGAACCACGGTTATCTCGATCAATGGATCGTTGAACACCTTGCGCACCCAAAGAATGGCAATCAATCCGATCAATACACCTACGAGGCCACCGGCCGCCCCGATTTTGCCAAATCCAATGGTGGCGCTTCCGATAAAGCTCCCCGTACCCAAAAAGGCTTCCGCCCCAGTCACCACACCGATCAGCAACACGAAAGCAACGATCGCGGTACCGTCATTTAGAAGCGACTCCCCTTCAATCAGGGTACCGAGCTTCTTGCTCGCTCCCAATTCCTTGAGCAAGGCAACCACCGCTACTGGGTCCGTGGCGCTGACCACCGCTCCGAACAACATCGATGCGAGCACCAGAAAAGCTCCCGCATCCACGTTCCATTCCTCCAGGACTTCACCAGGTCCTCCAAATGCAGCCACCATTCCGATAAAGGCAAGACCCGTCATCACCGTGGCGGTTACGATCCCGGGGCCGGCAAGGTAG
>JAYOWQ010000028.1:16602-20000 GCA_038152055.1 Opitutales bacterium
GCAAGGTAGAAGGCGTTAAGAAAGGACTTCTTGAAGGTGTGGACGTCCAGGGCGAAACCTGCCTCGAAAATCAGAATCGGCAGAAAGACGTAAAGAATCAGATGACCGTCCAAGTTTCCGCCCCAGGAGATCGCCCCGCTCAAAGTGTCAACGAACTTAGCCCATAATCCCGCTGCCTGTTCGGCATGATCGGCGCCATGCTCGTGTCCTCCGTGGGGTCCATAGGCTCGGTTCAAGGCGCCCATGCCCAACCCGATCAAGAGGAGGAGAACGGTAAAGGGAAGTGGCACCCGTTGCAGAAAGTGACGGGTGGCGGCCCCGATGACGAGGGAAACGATAAGAAAAAACAGTCCGTACAGATAATCGTGACTGCCGGAGGAGGCAAGGATCATTGGAAGATTGGAGGTAATCATGATGGATGAGTAGCCGTAGGGGTTTTATTCAATTCCTCGGAGCAAGCGAGAAGGAAAGGGACGGGGGGAAGGAGAGGCGTTGGATTCGACCGGAAGCCTGGTGGGTGGACGACCGAGCAATTCACTCAAGGGGTCGCCATCGAATCCGGAAACCGAGGACGGGGCAGACGGGGATGGAGAATCGGGGACGACCGGGGCGGGTTGATCACCGGTTGGTACGACTTCAAAACTCTCCGCCTGCTTGGCGCTTCCAACGACCGCGCCGTAGGTTTTGCCAACCATTTGAGATTGGGCATCGGTCATGCCGGTCAGGGACTCGCTAAAACTGGAACTATTGGGGAAGCCCGACACCAAGTAGGAACTTTCAATCAGTTTCGCGAGGTTCACGCTAACCTCCTGCCCGAACCCTCGACCACCGGGCATCAGGAAAACAAGCTGTCCGGGCAACAAGGTAAACTCCTTACCGTTGACCTGATCGCTCAGTACGGTCTTGCCAAGCAAGCCAACTGCCTTGAATCCACCGTTTGGCTCGACGTTTAGGAGAGAACACCCGACGCCGCGCACGCCCATGCTCGATTCGGGGCCGGTAATGGAAAGGTTGTTGGAAATGCGACGTGAATTCACCAAGACCGCGCCCTGCTCGAGATTTACCTTGTCTCGATCAAGGGAGAATACCGTGCCCGCCCCGAAACGAAACTGAAATCCCGCGGCCAAGGTCTCGATACCACTGCGCGGACGAACGGATATACGACTATCGGCCGGAAGGAAACTTGCCTTTTTCAAAGGGTTGCTACTTTCCCCCGAGCGGACGAGGGCGCCTTCGCCCTGTGAGTAAATGAGCAAGTGGGAATGCTGCCCAAGCAATTGAGTTATGAATGAGATGAATAAGACCGGAAGGAGATGGTAGCCTCGCATGAACGAAATCAAAAGGAATGAAATCGAATAGGTCAAACCTTCTAGACTTTAATAAGAAATCAAAATGAGCTGCCCATCTTCATGAATGCTTCGTTTTCATAGTCGAAATACAAAGCATCCTGATCGAAACGGCCAAAAAAATACATCCAGTTCGATGATTCCGAACGGTAGAGAAATGGATAAAGTCCGCCTTTTGTCCAAAGCCAACCCGAGCCGTCCTTCCACATCCACACGGATCCGGATTCTCCGGAAACGGGAAACACCCAGCCCATTTCCGAATGAAAAAACCAACCGCTCGAAGTTTGATAAAACGGCCCCCACCAGGAACTCTCCCACCAAGATTCAGCAAGTGGTTTTGAATTTGCCCATCCCACTCCCCCATCTGGTTGATGGAGATCAAAGACCTGCTCGATACCCATGCCAGTTCCTTCATGATTGCGTGCGTAGGCGCGAAGATAAAGTTTCTTCCACGAGGGATCAGCCGAAACCAAGGTCCGTACAACCTGTTGACCGGGGAGATGAGATTTTTCGTATCTTACGAGCCCGTCGTGGTCGTGATTGCGAATAGGAGCGCCGCTTGCCAAAACGCCCCATTCCAAGAGACCAGCGCTTTGCCCGGCATCAAGCAACTTGGTCTGCACTGATATCCTGCCTTCCGTCAGGTTGCCCTCAATCTCGGTTTGCACGATTGGAGGAAACGCATCCACTACGGAAATTTCAAATGGCTTGTCAAAGGATCCCCCGAATTGATCCGTAGCCCGCACAATCAGTTCATGGGCATTGTTTTGCTCAAAATCAAATGCAAGCGAAGTGAAAAGGTCTCCAGTTTCGTTAACCGCAAATTGATCGGAAGGATTCCCAAGGGTATCGAATAGAGCGTAGGAGTAAACCCTTCGCCCTTCGGGGTCGTCAGGGTCGGTGGTGGCAAACTGCCCAACCAACGTTCCTGCCGGTAGGTTTTCCTCTACCTGCATTGCGCTCAAACTGATTTCGGTTGGTGATTGATTGAAAACACTGACTGTCCTCTGTACATCAATTGCCTGATTACCTACCTGGTCGGACACGCGATATGTCAGGGTGTATATCCCGGGCTGACTCGTGTTCACATCTCCAATTACCTGCACGGATGCAGTTAAGTTTCCGTCAAGAGAATCAGATGCGGATACCCCCGCGTCGGTGAATGCCTGCCACACACCAATGGATACATTGGTATCTCCCAAGAGCTGTATGACAGGTTTTTGAGTATCCACAACATGGACTGTACGAGTAACCGTAAGGGCTGCATTACCCGCATTATCGGTTTTGTCATAGGTTATTGTGTAAGTACCAGGAACCTGCGCATTTACCTCGCCATTACCAGTTATGGTTCCTGTACCATCATCCCCATCTGACCAATTCGCTCCCTGATCAAGGTAGGTTGTACCAGCCTCGTGAGTTACCGAAGTGGGACCAACAAGGGAAATAACTGGGGCGGTATCATCGAGATCAATCAGCGAAACCGTAAAATTTCCCGCGGTCACAGCATTATGCTCGTCCCTCACCTGCACCCTTATGGAATATGAACTGGCGTTATTTTCGTAGTCAAAAGAAACCGCAGACTTCAAGGATCCATTCGATTCCAAAGTAAAATAATGATTCCCCGTATCCCCTGCACCGGAAACCAAGTGAAAGGTCATCGCATCCCCTTCCGAGTCGCTTGCCAGGAACTGGCCAACGGTTGTCCCCACTGGCTGATTTTCAGTTATTTGATTACCGTTTATTGCTAGATTGCCCGGGGGCGTATTTTGAATTTCTCCCAAATAAAGTTTGGATATTTCGTACGCAGATAATGCACGGTTATAAATCCGGGCGTCATCGATGAGACCAGAGTAATTCAAAGATGTACGATCGCTATCCGTCATTTGATTGTAGGAAGTATCCTCGCAATTCACACCGATGACACCAAACCGGGAAACTCCCAAACCAATTGCATTACCAGAATGAGCACCAGCAGAATGGTCCAGTCCCCCGTCCACATAAAACCTTACCATTCCATCCGAATTGGAATAGGAAACTGCAATGTGGTGCCAT
>JAYOWQ010000029.1:0-4914 GCA_038152055.1 Opitutales bacterium
CCAATGGCGCCCGCCTGGTTGCAGTAATCTGTGCAATTTTTATCTGCATGACTTACATTATGGGGCAGATGCGCGGAGTGGGAATCGTTTTTTCGCGGCTCTTTGACATCGAGATATGGATGGGTGTGTTAATCGGTGGAGGAATCGTGTTTTTCTATGCCGGACTGGGTGGGATGAAAGGGATCACCTACACCCAGGTGGCCCAGTATTGCGTCATGGTTTTTTCCTACACCATTCCGGTGATTTTCATCTCCATCATCATTACCGGAAACGTCATACCTCAACTCGGATTGATCGGGAACTATATCAAAGACGGGCCGGAAAACTCCATTCCCCTGATCGTGAAGATCAACCAGATATCAACGGATCTCGGTTTCCAGGAATATACTGCGAGCGCGAGCAATACTCTGGACATGTTTTGCATCACGGCGGCATTGATGATTGGCACCGCGGGCTTGCCCCACGTCATCGTGCGCTTTTTTACCGTAAAAAACGTCAAGGCGGTACGAAAATCCGCCTACTGGACGCTGGGCTTCATCGCAATCATCTATCTGACCGCGCCCGCTCTCGGGATGTTCGCCCGTACCAATTTCGTCGAGGAAATCAATCAGAAGAAATATGCGGATGCCCCGGCATGGTTCAAGAACTGGGAAAACCAGGGCATGATTGCGTGGGTGGACAAGAATGGTGACGGAGTCATGCAATACTCGGCCGGATCAGTGTTTTCCGGCAAACCGGTTTACTCGGACGAAAAGCGTTTGGTGGGTGGCCCCAGACCGGTATCCAACGAATTGGTCGATTCCTCCAACGAGGTCTATTATGACCGGGATATCATTGTGCTGGCCAACCCGGAAATGGCGGGCTTGCCCAAGTGGGTGATCGCCTTGGTTATGGCCGGGTGCGTGGCCGCCGCCCTTTCCACCGCCGCAGGTTTACTCCTGGTGCTTTCGACCTCCGTATCCCATGATTTGATGAAGAAGATTCTTAAGCCCGACATATCGGACAGACAGGAAATCCGTTATGCCCGAATCGCTTCTTTCGGAGCGCTGGCGGTGGCGGCCTACTTCGGCATCAACCCGCCCTCCAGCTTTGTTGCCAAGACCGTGGCCTTTGCCTTCGGACTGGCTGCGTCCTCCTTCTTCCCCACGCTGATCATGGGAATCTTTTCCAAGAAAATCAACAAGCAGGGCGCCATTGCCGGAATGATTTGCGGGATCGGATTCACCCTCGGATACATCGTACATTTTCAATTCCTGACCGAGAGCAAGGAATACTGGTTCGGCATTTCCCCGGAGGGCATAGGGTTTCTCGGCATGTTCATCAATTTCATCGTTGCCTTCGTCGTGAGCTCACTAACTCCCCCTCCCCCGCAGGAGGTTCAGGACCTCGTGGAAAACATTCGCGTTCCTCAAGGCGCCGGAAAAGCGATTGAACATTGATCCGGTCCGTCCTCTCCGGACCAATGCCAATCTTCGAATCCTTGGGCAACCAACTGGAAACGCCTCCGAGACCAGGATCCATCCTCTAATCGTTGCGCACGATCCTGGGCTCGCGATCCCAAAGCAAATAAACCGGCAGCTTGATGGTTTCCCCGAAAAAAGCGAGGATTCCCCGGTCCGACTTCCACCAGTCGTCAATCGCAAATACCTCGTTGGGCGAGCCTGCCACCTCCACTTCGATTCCGCTACCCGCAAAGACCTTTTCAAAGGCAAGTCTAGCCCGTCGGGTATGAAACTCATCGGTCACGATAATGATGCGTTTCCACTTGGCCGCCTTGCCATAGGCCAGCGCGTCCTCGGCTTCATCGAAAGTGGAAGTCGCCCCTCCGCTCAAGGAGGGCAACAAGTCCCAGGAAGCCATCAATCCCATCCGTTCGGTGACCGCGCGGGCAAACTGGACGTGACTGAGTTCCAATCCGTGAAATTCAGCATTCTTCGGACGCTCCTGCGTGACGAACAACCGCTGTCCGTATCCCTGATTCCAAAGACGCAAGCACTCGGGCACGCGGGTTTCACGATCCCCCGACAAACAAATGATCGCATTGGCGCCAGGCTTCGCATCCATGACTATAAATGCTCGGGCGTAAAAGGTAAGCAAAGGAGCATGAAAAATCCAAAGGAGTAAGATCACGCAACCTGAAAAGCCCAGGAACCAAAGGGCTTTTCGCGCTCCACTCATGGAAGAATCTGAAAAATCCCCTCGACTTCCACCATTACTCCGGCTGGCAACCCCGACACCCCGAGGGCGCTCCTCGCCCCCACTCCGGCCTCCTCGCCAAACACCTCCTTGAGTAGTTCACTGCAACCGTTGACAACCTGCGGATGTTGCGTAAACCCTTGAGGCGAATTGACCAGACCAAGTAATTTGACCACCCGGGCCACACGGTTCAGGGAACCCAATCCCGCTCGGAGGGTGGCGAGCATATTCATCCCTGCCTGACGGGCGGCGGCATGACCGTCTTCCACCGTCTTGCCATTCCCCACTTCACCAACCATGGGTGATCCGTCGTTCATAATTGGCAAATGCCCGGACAAGTAAGCAAGATCGCCCACAATCACCATGGGTTTGTAAAGGCCGGCAACCGCGGGTGGCGGGGGCAAATCAATTGAAAAGGAGGAAAGTACTTCTTCTGGATTCATGTTCTTGAAAATGCCTTGCCCGGACGTAGTTCGGCAAGCGTCAAATGACAACCAATTCCAAGTTGCATGCATCAGGGAAAATTCGTTTGCTTGGTAAATGCAATCCTCATCATTGATCTCAAGACGTTCCATGCTTGGCGGATCCCTTTTCGCCGGAATAACAGGTTCCTTGGTCCCGGTGGCCCTTGCAAACTCAGATCGGCCATCAAGTAAAAAAATAAGATTGAACAAGGGAATGACGATCGTCTTCCAGGGTGATTCAATTACCGACGCACGCAGGCAAAACCGCCAGAACCCCTATCCCAACGAACAAGCTTCTATGGGCGACGGATATGCCTGGATGGCGGCATCCGCATTACTCTTGTCCCGACCTGAACTGGATCTGAAAATCTATAACCGTGGCATTTCCGGCAACAAGGTGCATCAACTCGATGCCCGCTGGCAAAACGATTGCATCGACCACAAGCCCGACGTTCTCAGCATTCTTATCGGCGTAAACGACATTTGGCACGGATTGACCGGGAAATATGACGGCACGGTCGAAAGATACGAAAACGATTATCGTACCCTGCTCGCTCGTACACGCAAGGAACTGCCGGCCGTACAACTGGTCATCTGCGAACCCTTCGTCCTGCGATGCGGAGCGGTTAATGAAAAATGGTTCCCGGAATTTGATCGTTACCGCGCATCCGCTCGCAAGGTTGCGGATGAAAACAACGCTTGTTTCGTCCCCTTTCAGGACATGTTCGACCGGGCCGTACAATACGCTCCGGCCAATCACTGGGCGGGAGACGGTGTCCACCCCACCGCGAACGGATCAGCCCTGATGGCTGACTTCTGGCTTCAATCCGTTCGGGGCTAGAATAAGGCCAGGGCCCATCACTCATGGAGCAAACGGTTCATACCTTCTACAAGTTCGCCGAACTACCGGATCATGCCAAGTGGAAGGAAGAACTTCGCGAAATCGGGGAGAGGCAGGGTGTCACGGGAACGGTCATTCTCGCCAACGAAGGAATAAACGGAACCATTTCGGGCGAAGAAAAAGGACTGGATCAATTCCTTGGGCGCATCATGGCGGACCCTAGATTTGCCGATCTCCCCATCCGCTCGATGATCACTCCCAAGCCCACCTTCTATCGGTTGCGTGTCATTATTCGTCCGGAAATCGTGACCCTGGGAGATCCGTCCGTCCTTCCATCCAACGGATCGGGAAAGTACGTCGAACCTGAAGAATGGAACGCCTTGATTGCCGATCCCGAGATTGAGGTAATTGACGTGCGGAATGATTATGAAGTCGCCATAGGCACTTTCGAAAGGGCGGTAAACCCACGGACACGGACTTTCGGAGAGTGGGCGGAATTCGTACGCCAACGCTGGGCCTCCAAGGAGAAAAGGAAAGTGGCGATGTTTTGCACCGGAGGGATACGCTGCGAAAAGGCATCCGCCCATCTTGTGCAAAATGGATTCGAGGAAGTCTATCATTTGCGGGGAGGCATTCTTCATTATCTCGAAAAAATCAAGCCGGAGCAAAGCAAGTGGTCTGGAGAATGCTTCGTTTTCGATCATCGGGTATCCGTGGTTCATGGCCTGGAGGACGGCCGCGCCAAACTTTGCTTTTCCTGCCGCTGGCCCCTGAGTGATGCTGATTTGGCGTCTCCCGAATACGAGGACGGAGTATCCTGCCCGAGGTGCGCGAAATCCCTCACCGCGGAAAGAAAGGCAAGTCTGCGTGAACGCCACCGCCAAGTGGAACTTGCCCGCCAAAGAAACACCCGACACATCGGCAAAAAAATGCCTTCGCCCAAATGAACGCCTACACTCGCTTGCATCGGACGACCGCTTCGCTTACCTTATCCTCGACAGGTTCCGTAACGTGATCAAGAAGGAGGAAGAGAACAAGCCCCTGCAACAGGAGCGCACCGACGAGGCGCTCCCCCGGGCGTGGAAGAGTGGGTCGTTGAAGTACGACGAACTCAAACCCCTGAGCGAAGGGGGCACGGCCAGACTCTTCCTGACCGAAGACCTCAATCTACACCGAAGGGTGGCTTACAAGACACTGCATCAGGACCTGCAGGACTCCGAGATCGAAACTCAGCGCTTCGTACGGGAGGCGCGGGTGACGGCAAACATTCAACACCCTGGAACCGTACCGGTTTACGAACTTGGAAGAGACAGGGAAGGACAGCTGTTCTTCACCATGAAACGAGTCTTTGGAAAGGACCTCAGGCAAATTCTGCTAGATTTGAAGCACGAGGTCCCCGAAGCGGTGGAAGCC
>JAYOWQ010000029.1:4924-19659 GCA_038152055.1 Opitutales bacterium
CTACCCCGCCTGCTCGACATTCTCATACAAGTCAGTCAAACCATTGCCTTCGCCCATGAGATTGGAGTGGTGCACCGTGACCTGAAGCCCGCCAACGTGATCGTTGGCAAACTGGGAGAAGTTTACGTCCTGGACTGGGGGTTGGCCAAGGTCATGGGAGGGAAGCGAATGGCTTCCGAACTGGGAGAGGAAGAATGCTCGAAAGACCTCAGTCTTACCCGTAGCGGCATGCACTATGGCACCCCCCTGTACATGACCCCTGAAATCGCCCGCGGCCTGAGCGATCTAGACGAAAAATCAGACGTTTTTTCGCTAGGCATCCTACTCTTCGAAATGCTGACTCTTCGTCCGTTCCTAGAGGGCAACGACGTAAGCGAGATCAAGAAAGCGTTGCTGGAGAAACCCTACCCCATTCCACGCACGGTATCGCCCGAGCGCAAAATTCCACGGGACTTGCAAGCCGTATGCATGAAAGCCCTCCACCGATCAAGAGGCCTCAGGTATTCCAGCGCCTCAGCATTCGTGGAAGACTTGCAAAGGTATCGTCATGGCGAGGAAGTCTCGGTCTATTGGTATTCCGGATGGGAACGGTTTACCCGATGGAACAACCAGAATGCATACCTGATCATTGCGATAATTTCAGCCCTTCTTGGTGCAGGAATTCATGCTCTTTTCTCATACTGAGCCCTAGCGAAATTCACCAGTCGGGCCAAGCCCCCGTCAGGAAACAAACTCGGTCAGGGGTCAGTCCGGGAAAAGACTGCCCCCGGACTTTTTCGCCCGACATTCCTTGCACACGCAACTCTTTCCATGATCGTTCTTCATCGCGGAATCCGGGGATGTGGAGTTGAGAAAATCCTCTCCCTTCCGGGGCAGAATGGCCTTGCTTTGCAGAACGCTCTTTTGACTCGAACCTGAAGTGGACGCTCCACCTGAACTCGGACTGCCTTTGGCATCGGGAACGGAAGTGGAAGATGATCGGGGAACTGGCTTGGTGTTTGCAGGCAGATGCTCGAAAGTGGGTTTTGCCGAAGAACGACCCTCATATGGATTCCTGATCTTTTCTCCGCGGACTCCCATGAACCCGACGTATTTGGACGCCGTGACTTCCACGAAATTGGTATTGTCCACTTTTATGGTGGCGAGCAGTTTGTCACTGTGTTGCTGAGCAACCACCAGATGATCGGGCGCGCTAGGGTGGAATCGCACGGCCCGTAAAGTCCCGCCTGGCTTGACCGGAACCTTTACCTGTTGGGTACGATCCGTGAGGGTGACGGGGAAATTGGTAATCACGACCTCCGCAGGAAAGGCCAGCGTGAGGTGGGTTCGGGCCCAGTCAAGAACGGAAGCAATGAAGGTCGGACTAGGCGGAGCGGGGGAGTCCCTTGTGGAGGGGACGACCTGCTGGGCGCGCTGGGCGCGAACGACGTCATCCTTCGCATCACTCAATTTACGCTCCAGCGTACGAACTTCGTCACGCAATTCTCTTGCGTCATCCTCGAACCTGGCAACCTTGTCCTCCAAATCCTTCTTCTCAACGAGCAGGGATTTCGTCTGGTCCACCATCTCTTCGTTCTCGCCCTCCAGGCGTCTTTTCAGATCAAGATAGAAGGACTCGTTCTTTTCAAGTTTTTCAACTTTCTTGGCCAAAGTGTCCGCGCGATCCTTGACGGAATCGTCAATCGAAACGAAGAGGCCGATCATTCCGGTGGTGCTCAAGCCTGCAATTGCAAATGCGACAATCGCCAGGGGACTGAGTCCGGACTTTTTGACCGCGCTCCCCTTGAAAGCGTTCTGCATGTTCGCCACCTTGCTCTGCATCTGCTTGAGAGCGTCAGACTTCTGTTGGTCGGCTGCGGAAGCGGACTGCAAGTGCATCAGGGACTCCTGCAATTCCCGCCCCATATCCAGAACCTTCTTGTTTCCATCAACCAGTCGACCGGAAAGTATGCCCGCAACGTTCAAGCACAGTTGTCCACCGGCAAATCCATTTTCTCCAATGAACTCGAGCAGTCGGCCATGATCCATACGCCAGAGCACGCATTCTCCAACCGCCTGTACGGTTGCGGATGCGACGCCGCCACTGAGAAAAGCCATCTCCCCAAAGGCCGCTCCCGCTCCGAGGGAGGCAATTTGCTGGTTCCTCCCCTGATCGTCAGCCTTGTAAATCCCAACCTCTCCATTCACCACCATGTAGAGGTAGCTTTGTTCGTGACCGTCGGACACCAGTACCTCGTCCCGGGCGAGCACCCACTCCCCCCCGAATTTGAGGGCCTGCATTTCATCTGCTCCAATATTGGCGCACAAACCTTCCGCAGGGAGATCGTATCCTGCTTCTTCAACGTCTTCGCGGTAAAGCAATTTCATGCTGGTATCGAATCTAGATAGTTTGTGCAGGTCAGGGCAAGGATAGAAAAGTCATTCTTTGCAATCCTCTTTTTTTCCGTGGCAACAACTGCCATGAATTTTCAACCTCCAGTAATTATAGGGCCAGGCGGCCAGAAATCCGGCTCCCAAGGTGAATGGCAACACGGAAAGCGTGATGGCCGGGGCCCCCATCATTCCGTAATCCGCAAGATTCATCGCCGCTTCCATCAGCAGCATGGACAACATACTCATCCCGATGGCCGTACGGAATGCCTCTCTCGGTCCGAGCTGTTTCCACAGAGCCATGGTTTCCAACGCCACGCTCGTGCAAATTCCGGCAATCATGGCCAGAACCCATACGATCATCCATAGTTCCTCAGGTATAACTTGCGGTTGATACCATGACTGAAAACCGGCAATTACCCCCAAATCTCCGAGGGCGCATCCGAACAGACACCAGAAGGTGTTCTTCGCCGAACGAATCGCAATCATCCTCCGGACCCGCGAAACCCAACCGCATTCAGGGCCTGCTCGATACGGTCGATCATCGCCTCAACAACGGGAACCACCACCGAATTCCCGAATTGCTTGTAGCAAACGTTCAGCTTTTCATGGAGTACGAATCCATCGGGAAAGCCCATCACCCGCCTGCACTCCTCCGGGTGCAAACGTCGCACGCGCTCCCCGACCAGATACATTCCCGTTTTCGCCCCGACACCACCACCGAATGCGGAGAGAGTGACCGCATGACCGCGTACGCTGTAGACACGCTCGCCCTGGCCTCCCTTGCCCACCGTACCCACCCGCAAAGGCCGGTTTCCCCTTTCCACTGGAAGATCATGCCTCAGCCTCAAGTCCTCCCTCCTTATCACCAATTCGTCGAGTCTTGGATCATCCTCAGGGAGCAGCACGTCCTCGAGGGCGACGTCTTCGTTTTCGCCTTCCGGAAAGGCAAATTCATGCACCCGCAAGTCTCTGCGAAAACAAGCGAAAAACAAGCGCTCCCGCTTCTGAGGCACCCCAAATGCAGAAGAATTCAGGGTTTGGTAATGAACTTCATAGCCCGCTCGCTCAAGAAGATCGACCGTCTTTGAGAGGGTCCGCCCCTCATCGTGGGTCAGATAATTCCGGACGTTTTCCAGCAAGAGAACGGCAGGCTTGTGGTACCCGGCAATACGCAGGATTTCGTGAAGCAAGGTTCCTCTGGCATCGTCAAAACCACGCTGATTGCCGGATATACTGAATGGCTGGCAAGGAAATCCTCCACAGAGCAAATCATGTCCGGGCACGTCCGACTCCTTCAGCATGGTGACGTCTCCATGGGGGGTATCGTCATAATTCTTTCGGTAGACAATCTGTGCATGCGGATCCCAGTCGGAAGAAAACACACACTGGTGACCGCGCGACTCAAGGGCCAGACGAAAGCCACCGATTCCGCAAAACAAGTCGGCGAACCTGAGTTTCATCACCTTACGGAAAGATGGTTCAACACCCTGCAGTCACCAAGCTCAAACGTCACATAACTCCACCGCCTTGGACAAGCCAAGCAGAGGATCGCCCTCGGGAATGAATTCCTGACCCACGAAACCCCGGTACCCGATATCGACCAACGCCTGCATAATTGGTGGATAGTTGAGTTCCTGCTCGAGGTGCAAATCTCCCCTGCCTGGATTTCCGGCGGTGTGGACGTGCCCGATCATCTCCCCGCATTCCTTGATCCTTCGAATCACGTCCCCATCCATAACTTGAACGTGGTAGATATCGAACAGTAATTTTACCCGTGGAGAACCAACGGAGCGTAAAATATCGATGCAGTAA
This sequence comes from Opitutales bacterium, assembly GCA_038152055.1. Classification (GTDB taxonomy): domain Bacteria; phylum Verrucomicrobiota; class Verrucomicrobiia; order Opitutales; family Seribacteraceae; genus Chordibacter. The sequence goes on from JAYOWQ010000029.1 coordinate 9,110, forward strand.
TCCACGTGGTCCCCCTGATATCCGGGGTGTCCTTTGTCAGGATGATCCCCCACCCTGCTATTGAGCATTTCCAAACAAACGTTGACACCTTTTTCTTCTGCGTAACCGGCAATTTTCTTAAATCCATCAATGCAATTCCTCGCACCTTCATCCGCAGAGAAATTCTCGGTAAACCCAGTAAATGCAATAACGTTCGGACAGCCAAAATCCTTGGAATCATCGATCGCTTTTTTAGTAATTCTCAACAACCAGTCATGATACTCCGGATTATTGAAACCCTTCACAAAAGGGCGACCCTCCACTTCGATCGGCGATATGGCGCAGGTCAGTCCGTACTTCCTCAAGATTCCCCAGTCCTTCGGGCTCACCAGTTCCACGCTTTCACAACCGATCTTACTCGCATGCCGGCAGGTCTCCTCCAGCGTCCAATGGCCTGCAAAGCACCATGCCACAACCGATTGCCTGATGCGTCCCTTTCTCCCGCTCTTCCTTTCCTCCGCCACAAGGGCGGGACAGGCCCCGCTCATCATGCCGACTCCGGTCATTCCGGCAATCGCTCCCTTGATCAGGCTGCGTCGAGAAATATTGTTTTGTCCCTCAATCTTCATAACTTCCATCCCCGAACGTCATCGTTGGATTCCCATTTTTATCGTTTCCAAAAAACCATGGAGAGCAACAGACCTACGAAAGCGCCAACGGCATCCACTGCAGCGTCCCAAACTTCCGGAGACCTTCCCTTGGACCACCAATCCTGCCAACATTCGTCCGCGATACCAAAACAGGAGCAGAAAGCGAACAATCCCCAGGGAAATCCGCCCCCTGCCCCGAACGCCCCCCATGCGAGCATGCCCATCAAGCAATACTCCACAAAGTGCAGGGCATAATCCGGCACGGCAAAGAGCTGATCCGGTAAATCACCGGGAGCCAGACTGGAGAGGTACAGAACCAATGCGCAGTAGGCGACGAATCCAATCTTCCATTTCATCATACGACGATCATCCTTGCATGGCTCCCGCGAAGATCAAGAACGGATTGCTTGCAATGCAAGGAACAATCGATTGCTATGGGCGCGGCTTGACATTCACGGAAGCGAAGAACACCTTGTCGTTGTGGAAACCTTCATTCATCTGCTTGCCGGACTGGGAATCGGGCTCACGGCGCTTGCCGCCTGGATCTTCACCAACCGTAGATCACAAGCCCAGCGCCAGGAAGAACTCGCGCTTGCCCTGCAGCAAAGCAAGGATGATCAACTGGGGACGGCAAAGGAAAACCAGTTGCTCAGACAATCCCTCGAACAGGCCAATAAACTTGAAACCGAACTCCGCAACAGTCTCAAGGATGCGGAAAACGCAAGCTCCCGGCTTGGGGCTCAAACGGAGGATCTCCGGCGCAGACTTGAGGAAAAGGACAAGGAACACGAGGAGTCGGCCAAGTGGTTACAGGAAAAGTTTGAAAACCTGGCCGCAAGAATCCTCGATCAAAAGTCCGCCAAGTTCACCGAACTGAACAAGGAAAACCTCAAGCTCGTACTGCAACCCCTGGACAAGGACATTCGTGAATTCAAGAAAAAGGTCGAGGATTTGCACGAGAAGGAAACCACCCAGCATGCCGCCATGCGAGAGTTCCTCGGAAACCTCCAGCAATCTCAGGCCAGATTGAGTGAAGATGCCCGCAACCTCACCCAAGCCCTCAAGGGAGATTCCAAGAAGCAGGGTGACTGGGGCGAATTCATCCTCGAGCGCGCCCTTGAATCTTCCGGTCTTGCCAAGGGCCGGGAATTCTCGATGCAATCGAGCTTTGACGGGAAACGTCCGGATGCCATTGTTCATTTGCCTGGCAACCGCCAATTGATCATCGACGCCAAGGTGTCACTGACCGCATACGAACGCTCGGTCTCGGCGGATTCTGAAGAGGAACGCAAACAGGCCCTCAAGGAGCACCTGCAATCCGTCCGCAAGCACGTAGACGAACTGTCGGCCAAGGACTATTCTTCAATCGAAGAACTCACCTGTCCGGACTTCACCCTGATGTTCATCCCGGTCGAACCGGCATTCGGCGCGGCCATTTCCCTGGACCCCGAGCTCTATCAGTACGCATTTGACAGGAAGATCGCCCTGATTACCGCATCCACCCTAATGGCAACCATCAAGACGGTCGCCAATCTTTGGAAACTCGAAAAGCAAAACAAACACGCCCAGGACGTGGCCAAGCGGGCTGGCCTGCTTTATGACAAGTTCGCAGGATTTTTATCCAATCTCGAGGAAGTGGGCCGATCGCTATCCAAGGCGGTGGGTGCCCACGAACGGGCGGTCGGCCAACTGTCGACCGGCCCAGGAAACCTCGTCGGACAGGCGGAAAAACTTAAATCGATGGGGGTAAGGACAAAGAAGGAAATCCCCAAGTCATTCCTGCAGAAGCAGGAATTGGATGATGAAATGGATACCGGTCAGCCCGAACTTTCCTTCGGGGAACCCGAAAACGACGAACAGGATCGTCAAAGCGCCTGACTCGATGGGTTCGAAAATGAGTTCCATTTGGAAAAGACTCCTTTCATATCTGCTCCTCCCCCTTTTTCCCTCCCTCTCCAGCGGGATGGATTCATCCCCTCCCGCGCTTGAACCCACGGTTCAGGATCCTGTCGCGGAACTCGCCAGGCGCATCACCCCTTCGGTCGTAACCATCTCCAGCGTCGACCGTGGAGGGGGGCCATGGGGAGTGGGCACGGGCTTCGTGGTCGATCAATCCGGCGTCATTGCCACGAATTTTCACGTCATCGGGGATCATCGAGAATTCACGGTCGAACTGGCGGACGGTTCGGTCTGCCAGCCGGTTGAAATTCTGGCCATCGACCGAAGCCGTGATCTTGCCGTTCTCCGGATCGATCGCAGCGGCCTCCCCGCCCTGCCTCTGGGGAATTCTTCAAAAGTCCTTCCCGGGGAGAGCGTGATTTCCATTGGCAACCCTCTTGGGTACGGATTGAGCGTCAGCCAGGGAGTGGTGGCAGCCATTCGTGAACTCGAATTCGGAGATGGAAGGCCCATGGTTCAGGTTGCCATTCCCATAGAATCCGGAAGCAGCGGAAGCCCGATCATCAACCGGTCGGGGGAGGTACTTGCCATGCTTGCGGTAAAGTCCGGAGGAGCCATGGGCTTCGGCATCCCCGTCAACGATCTTGCCGCGCTGCTGGATGAAAACCGGTCCATCCCCATCGATCAATGGATCACCGTGGGCATGCTTGATACCGAGGAGTGGGCCCTTCCCCTTGGCGGAAACTGGCGGCAACGGGCGGGGATCATCAAAGCGTCCGGCATGGGCGAGGCATTTGGAGGGCGCATGCTATGCCTCGCCAAAGGCTCGCGACTCTCCCCTCCTTTTGACTTGTCGGTCGAAGTAAGATTGCAAAGCGAAACCGGAGCGGCCGGTCTGGTGTTCGGTTCCGACGGCGGGGAACGCCATTACGGATTCTATCCGACAAACGGATCCCTGCGCCTGACCTGCTTTGACGGCCCGGCAGTGTTCGACTGGAAAATCTTCAAAACCGTTCCATCCGAAAACTACCAGCCCGGTCAATGGAATCATCTGAGGGTCAGGTTCGAAAAAAGCGGTCAGATATACTGCACGGTCAACGGACAGCAGGTGATCGATCAAGTGGACTTCACACTCGGCGAAGGTTGGGTGGGGTTGTGCAAATTCCGCGAACCCGGAGCGGAATTCAGAAATTTTCGATTGTCCGCAAGACTGCCAACCTCCTCCATCCCTCACGCAACCCGTTCTCTCGCCTACGAGGTTTCGGAGTCTCTCGTCCTTCAGGAAAACCTTGATTCCGCGGACTTGCAAAGTCTGACCGAGCATGGGAAGGCGGCTCATCAGGCCATGCTCGACCGGGCGAGCGAACTGGAAACAGCCGCCGAAAGAATGCGGGTATCCGCAGAGCGGGTACGAGTGTCCCTGATCATTGAGGAACTCGTTTCCTCTCTCGGTTCTTCCGGGCAATCCACCGAAGTGAATTTATTGCATTCCGCCTTGTTGGTCTCCCGGCTGGACAACCCTGATTTTAATCTCGAACACTATTTCCAACGCGTGGATCGACTGGCTGAACGGATCGCGGCCCGCTTTCCCACCAAATCGACCGACCGGGAAAGACTCGACCTGATGATCGACATCCTTTTTTCCGAACTTGGATATCATGGGAGCAGTCTAGATTTTCATCACCGTTCCAATAGTTATCTCAACGAAGTGATCGACGACCGCGAGGGCCTGCCCATTACCTTGAGCGTTTTACTGATGGAACTTGGTAAAAGGGTCAACTTGCCAATCAGCGGGCTGGCCACTCCCGACCACTTCCTCACCCTTTACCGCGCGCCTCAGCAGGGAATCGCAGATTCCGTGATCATCGATGCTTTTGGCGGACGGGTCATTTCCCGCGAACAGGCCGACGTACTGACTTCATCACGATTGTCAGACGAGGACTTCTCTCCCGCTTCCGACGGCGAGATCATTTCCCGTATTCTACGAAACTTGTTGCGGTCGGCGGAGAAGGACCGCGACATGCCCGCCACCCTGCGTTACCTTGATGCCCTGATTGCGATCAACCCCGAGGATCGCTACCTCAGGACTTTGCGGGCCATGAATTATTATGGGGAGGGCCGGTTTGACGAATCGCTTGAAGACGTCAGGCGGTTGATCGGTTCGGATCGTGAAGATCCGGCAAACGAGGCTCTACTGGAAATCGAGAGAAGACTGATCGAAAGGCATTAGAGATTTCACTTGGACCAATCATGGGCGGGGAGCCTTCAAACAACCGCGTCCCCCCAGCCGAGTTGCCGTAAAGCTTCCCTCACCTCCAAGAGATCCTCGTCTTCCATGGCCATCGAACGATAACGTTGGTCACGCTTGACCGCTTCCTTGAGAAAATCAAGGCACTCTCCGGGACTGCCAAGCCGGCAAGCGTAGCAGGCGAGATTATAGCGAATCATGGCGTTTTCATAATGATGCACCAGTCCTTCGAGCAGGATTTCACGGGCCTGTTCGATCGACCGGCATCGGCGGGTGGCATAGGCATCGGCCACCCACCAATCCGCAAAGTCTGGAAATTCCATTCTCAGACCATGGGCTAAATCTCTCATCGCCTGCCAGTCCTCCCGACGCTGGGCTATTTCCATGCGCATGGTTCTTCCGTTCTTGGACCAGGGCAACTCATCGGGCAGAGCGGCCAGTTCCATCTCCGCCTGGTCGTACATGTCCAGTTGCATGTATCCGCAGGCTCTCGACCAATGAATCTTTGGAAGAAGCAGGTGAGGTGGCAAAGGGTCGGACTTATCCTTGGACATAGAGTAACCTACTAACAATCGAGCTCGTTCTCAAAAGCCCTGTCCGCATTCTTGGCAGCCCACCTCGAAGCGAGGAAACTTCCAATCAGGCAGTGAACGATCGCGCTTAGGGCGCAGGGAGCGGGCACCATCGGCATTCCGGGAAAATGCTTGGCCGCCAGAGCAGTTCCTAGTCCTGAATTTTGCATCCCCACTTCAATGGCAATGGTCTGCTTTTCGAGGGAGTCCCGACCCATCAACCGCCCCCCGAGGTATCCCAGGGCAAATCCTCCGGCATGAAGCAGGCCCGTGGCTACAAGCAAGGTCCATCCATGATCGACCACCAGATCACGCTTTGCCGCAAGTACGTAGCCAACGATCAACAAGATGAAAAGCACGGACACGACCGGTGAAAAAGAAGACACTCTCTCGGCCGAAGACGGAAACCAGCGCTTCCAAGCGCAACCTAAGAAAAGGGGCAACAAAACAACGATTACAATGCTATTGAATAGAGCGATAGGATCGATGGGCAAATAACGACCGGCATAGAAGTAAGTCAGCCATGGGGTTAGAAATACGGCGACCAAGGTGGAACATACCGTCAAACTGACGGAAAGGGCGACGTTCGCTCGGGCAAGAAAGACGATCACGTTGGATGCGGTGCCGCCCGGGCAGCATGCAACCAAGATCAACCCCACTGCCATCTCGGAAGGCAAACCCATGACCCATGCCAGAAAAGCGCTCCAACCAGGCATGATCAGGAATTGCAGGCATACCCCAAGGGCGATTGCCTTCGGGGCTTTCCATACCTTCAGGAAATCTTTGGGACCAAGGGTCATTCCCATTCCTAGCATGATCATGGCCAAGCCCCAACCGATCGCATCACTACCAAACCAAAGAAAAGAAGGTGGATGGCAGATGGCCAACAATCCGACCACGCATGACCAGATGGCAAACCCACGAGTCAACCAACTGGAAATCCTATCCAAGGGCAAAGGAGGAGTTCAGCTTGCGGATGAAGCCTTCCCCTCTAATTCGACAATTCCCAAAGTTCGATTTCTCCCCATTGGTGCCCCCAGCCCTGAAAGTCCGGAGTCAGACGGAAAAACCTCGCCTTCACCGCGCCCAAGTCCATTTCCACCCAAGACCCTCGCTCCCTCACCGATATAATCTCACCGTACTCATTGAAGGTATGAAAGGTTTCGCCGTCCAGGCTGACCTCCACTCTTATTGACTTCAACTCATCATCACGAGCGAACGGTTGGAAATAAATCCGGATCGCGCCCATTCTTCTAACGCTTCCACAGTCCAGGGTAATCGATGGATTCTTCTGGTACCATGCCGTCCAGGTCTCCCGCCATCCATCCGCAGGCAATTTCCCGTCTATCAATCGATTAATCCCGTACCGGGACGCGTCCATGGTTGGAGGAATGGAAGACTCCACCGCCTGGATCTCGCACAGGCGCAGGGAGCGCGAAGGATCGGGCGAGGGAGAGGTTTGTCCGTGCATTGCATAGCTCCAGGCAAGCAACGGAAGGAGTAAAATTCGTTTGAAAAACAACTTTGACATCGTTCCGTTCTCTTATGTCGGGAGCTCACAGGCAAGCCCTATAAGCCTGAATTTTAATTCGGTTAACGCGAAAGTTACAGACACTTGCCCGTCTTTGCTTGACGAAAAGAGCCATGCGTTTCGGCGAAGCATCCCCCTTCACACTCCTTGGAAAGAAGATTTTCCTATGGGTTTGCCTTGCATACGGAATCGTAAGATTCACCATCCGCCAAGCCATAAAATCCTGCACCGATTGGATCCGTTAAAACGAACATCCCTCTTAATTGCTTGTCGACTTTGTCAAATTAGATAATTTTCGGTGGAAATGCTTCGGTACCTCCAATGGTTGTCTGTCCTCGCCCTGATCCTTCTCGGGCACGTGCAAGCGCATGCTCAGATTCACCCCAAGGAAGCGTTGGGTCGGAAGATCTTTGATTCCTTCCGTAACAACCAGTTCAGCGAGTTCTACCTGCGTTCTATTTTCGCCCTTGAGGAAGATGAGTTCAGGAATTTTCTATATGGGATAAAGAATCACAATCTGAGACAGGATCTATTCAGGCTTCACGAACAGGAATTTCCGCCGGGAGCAACTTCTCCTCTGGAAAAATGGCGGTTGGCATTCGCTCACACATGGCGGACTCAGTGGAGTCATATTGCCAGACACTCTCCGCGTGTCGTACAGGCGGATGCATATGACCCCATCATGAGAAAGGCGAAGGATTTCGGCATACAATGGGAAACCGTCGATCTGCTCGCCATCGAAGTTCTCTTGCCGGTCCGATGGGAGTACGGTCGCTTTGAAATCAAGCGCGACCCCATGCCGGATTTAAACTCCACCGATCCACGAACCGTTTACCTTGACCGCATGCTCACCTACAGATTGCAACTGGATGCCAGCACGCATGGAAACGCATGGATGATCGGGTATGCCCCCGAAGACTCGGAACAACTTTTTAACTCAGGAGTAATTGGCAACGGTTCCGGTCAGGAGGACGTACTTATCCGCCTCTCCTCCCAGTTCCCGGAGAAACTACATTATTTCTGCCCCGACGAACCGGGGGCCGGTGGTCCCATTGAAGTCAAGGACTTTGATTCCATAGACAAACCGAATCAGCGCACCGACATCTTGCTCACCTTCTCTTTCGGGCAACCCGCTAGATTTTATCAGATCTTGATTCATGAAGTTTTGAGCACCCCAAAGGGCGAGGTCTTCTGTGAACGCCCCGAATGGCTGGGAGAAGTACGACTACCCCGGGGAATCACCCTGCCGGACTGACCTTTCGTTTACTGGCGGAGAATCTCGATCAGTTGTCCATTCTTGTACCGGACGGCTTTCTGTAACTTTCCCTGTTCGTCCCAGGAACGCATCAATCCGTTGGCCAGGTTGTCGAACCACTGCCCCTCTTCCTTGAGGTTTCCATTGGCATGCCAGAATCTTTCCATACCGTCCTTCTTTCCCTGCAGGAAGTGGGCCTCCGCCCGAGGGGATCCATCTGCAAAGTTTTCCACCGCCCGCCCGGTGAAAGGCGTACGCTCGACGTCAAAGTGCCAGAGATTCGTACGCTTGTCCCTCACCAGCGATGCCCCATCCACCGTCCTCATCTTTAGGTTCAGACGGACGTTCTCCCACTTCGCAATTTCCAGATCGGCTTCCAGTTCACGAATTCTTTCCCTGCGCGTCAGCGCGGATTCCCCGGGCGCGTTTTCAACCGCGGACTTTTTGTCCTCCTCACAACCCGAGCAAAACAAAATACCCGAAAGCGTAATCAATGAAGCGTATTTCACTTTGAATATGGATAATGAAGAGCATGCAAGTCCGCAAGCAGGGAAAGCCAGTCCTTCAGGACGCATGCCATAGATTGGGATTTGTAAAATTTGACGTTTGCAAATCCCTGATCAAATTCTCAGACTCAATTCAATCCTACGGGATTCATGCCGGGATAGCTCAGTTGGTAGAGCAACGCATTCGTAATGCGTGGGTCGTCGGTTCAAATCCGATTCCCGGCTCTCTTTATTTAAGAGGGATTAAGTCCAATGAGTGCCCCAGTGAATGTTTTAGATTCCTGTATTTTATGGGGGTTCTAGCCCGAATATTTATAACAAACTTAGATCAATAGGCGTTAGGTTTTGTTGTTAATTAGACCCCTAGCCATCGCCGAGAAAGTTCCGTCCGTCAGGTGTTGAATGGTATCAAATTGGCCGTTGATGGTATAAAAATTACAACACCCCTCCTCTGCTAGGATAGATTTTCAGGGGTAGTACTGGGGGTAAAATCCACGCTGGTGTAACATGTATAGGTCTGAGATTTCGGCAAAATGATTCCGAGAAACTTCAACAGTGCATTTTTACAGTAGGTTTGAATACTCAAATTTCAGTTTGTTACTATCTTGAGCTAAACGCCAGATAAGAAAAAATGTGTTATGTTGAAAACAGTCATAGCGTCACCGGGAATTTTATAAGCAACTTTGTGTTCCTCGATGAGTTCAAGCATTGCAGTTGATACTTCATATTTTAAAGAATCTAAATCTGAAACTTTTATCAAAGGTTTGTTTACTGTGTCGAAAACTCTTTTTTTCCATATTTTATTCAGCAGTGATAAGTACGCTCTGTAAGTTTCGAGGTTATATTTACTCATTCGACCACTTACGATGGAGGGTGCTTCAAATGCAACGCAGACACTGAGGTTGTATAACCCCTTGTCCGTCAAAACTGTAGTGACCAGGACATCTTCGAAAGGAGGTGCCTGAATACTATTTCGTTCTTCTGCTCCAATTAAAACACCCAAGGGGGTATAGCTTAGCAGTATTACAGTTAAAATTTTTTTCATCGTAGATGGTAGTGTTTAAAAGTTAAATTTCACTAAACCAAACCACTGCTCTAGCTTCTGGTCAATTACTCTCTATCATAGCATAAGCGGCTACGCTATCTTCACTTAAAATGCTCGAGTTTTCTGGTTCAGGATTGGCTGGACGAAGAGATTGTCGGCTTTGAGCCGGAGGAGGGTTAGTTATAAATAATAGTGGTGCTAGGGAGAAATTTCGCCAATCCGACTTAATTAGGATATTTGCGTTCCCGGTCGCCGCTTAAATTGTTCACCACAATGGCCACGCCAACCATGATGGAAGCTCCGAGGCCAACGGGGCAGAGGACGTACCAATACCCAAGGTGTTGAACCGCACTCCCGCCAATCACCGCAATCAGGGCGGTGGCCCCACCGGGTGGATGAACCGTACCAGTGAATTGCATCGCGACAAGGGCGAGTGATACCGCCAACGGGCAGGCAAACATACCCTGACCCCCAATCGCTAAAAAAACGGACACCCCGACAAGCGCGGATACGCAATGACCCCCAATGACGTTGCGGGGTTGGGAAAAGGGAGCCTTGGGCGCCCCGTAGACAAGGACCGCGGTGGCACCGAAGGAACCGATAAGAAAGAGGGAAACCTGATCGCCCAAGTGCAGCAGTCTGCCAATCCGCTCGATCATGAAAATACCGAGAAATCCGCCCAACCAGGAAACGAGCATCCAACGGGGAGACGGACGATCCCCGGTTCCAAGAAAAAAAGTGACTACCTTGCTCTTTGACATCCGATTGAGTGAAGAAATCATTCAGAGAATCTTTTCAAACTGCAATATCCAATCAAAACGGGAAAGATATCAATCGGGACTTGCTGAACAAAAGACTCCCATGC
>JAYOWQ010000030.1:0-18689 GCA_038152055.1 Opitutales bacterium
AAGGTAACGACAAACTGTTCGGAGGCCAGGGCGATGACGTGATGCACGGAGGTGCTGGCAATGATACTTTAATCGGTGGACAAGGTAATGACGTGATGACCGGAGGTGAAGGCCGAGACATTATGTTCGGCGGGCAAGGCGAGGATGTCCTCAGGGGCGGAACCGGCGATGACTGGTTAAACGGCGGCGATGGAGCCGACGTCCTCGACGGTGGTGAAGGAAAGGACGTCGCGGCTTACCTCTGGTCTGATGAAGGCGTTGAAATCGACCTTGCCAAGGGAACGGGCAAAGGAGGATGGGCCGAAGGTGACGTGCTCAAGGATATCGAGGGCGTGCGTGGTTCCATGCACGACGACATTATCAAAGGCTCGGATGCAGATAACTGGATTGTTGCCGAAGCGGGTGATGACTTGGTCGACACTGGTAAGGGCAATGACATGGTCCGCGGAGGAGAAGGCGATGATATCATCCTTGGTGGCGAAGGAGACGACAAACTCCATGGCGGCGAAGGGGATGATTATATCTTTGCCGGAGAAGGTGATGACGTTCTCACAGGTGGTGAGGGCAATGATCAATTGTTCGGCGGCTCCGGAGATGATGTGCTCAAGGGTGGAGCCGGTAACGATTATCTGGAAGGTGGGGCCGGGGCCGACGTCATCCGTGGTGGCGAAGGCGAAGACACGGCCGCTTATGCTTATTCGTCCGAGGGAGTCAACGTAGACTTGTCCAAAGGGACCGGTAGCGGGGGAGATGCGGAGGGCGACAGGCTTTCAGGCATAGAAAACGTTATCGGTTCTGCAAACGATGACGTGATCAAGGGAGATTCCGGTGACAACAAGTTGTTTGGATGGCACGGTGACGACGTACTTGACGGTGGCAAGGGCAACGATCAACTCTATGGAGGCACGGGAGACGACACCTTGCGAGGCGGACAGGGAGACGACATGCTTTTCGGAGGTTCCGGTGACGACGATCTCAGAGGTGGAGCGGGAGATGACTTCCTTGCCGGTGGTTCCGGTGATGATACTCTCCGTGGCGGAAAAGGAGACGACGTCTTGCTCGGAGGATCCGGAGACGACGACCTGCGCGGAGGCAAGGGTGATGACGTTCTCGTAGGTGGTCAGGGCGATGATACCCTTCGGGGTGGCAAGGGTGACGACACCATCATTTACAATACCGGTGATGGGAATGACACCGTTATCGGCGGTAAAGGTCAGGACACTCTCAGGCTGGCCGACGTCACGGCTCAGGACTTCCTTGATAATTGGGAACTTGAGGACCGAAAGGGCAATGCCATTGATGCCAGTTCCTTGATTGTAGACGGCAAACTTGATCTCTCTTCTCTGAAGGGTGCCGGTAGTATTACCGCCCCCGACGGAAGCCAGATCGATTTCAGGTCGTTGGAAACCATTGATTTTCTTCCTTCCTAATCATTTTTTAAATTCATTTTGAGACAACAGGTGTGTCGAACACCTGGATGAATTTCGGTTGTGATCCGAGTGCATGCCTTGTTATTGGCTTCTCCCTCTATTTACAAGGACAAGCCTTGCCGTAGATATCATGACCATTCTTGCACGAGGGCTTCCTTTCATCTCTCCATGCTTGAAGGTACGAGTTTTTAGGTTTCTCCAATGGGTTTGCATTACAACGTCCTATCTTCAGTCCTATTCTCGCTTTGCTAGGACTTGTTTTGTTTCCATGGTCTTGAGGTTTTTGCAGTTGCTGATGCATAGGTATCTCGCTACTAAAATCAGTTACCTCCAATTCACGCTTTAAATAACCTTATTCGTGTCACCACCCTTCAGATCAGATTCAACGGACAGCTTGGTATCTACGGATGACTTGGATCAGGCATCTTCCTTAATCAAGTTCAAATCCTTTTTGTTTTTGGCGATTTTTGCCTTTTTGATCGTTATCGGCATAATTTGCAGTTTTTGGGTAAAAGTGCCTATCAAGGTGTCCGGGCCTTCGTTAATATGGTCGGATGTCGGAGTCCTGCAAGTTGCGGCCAAGGATCCGGGCAGCGTGACCTCGATCAAGGTAAAGGTGGGTGACCGTGTTGAAAAAGGGCAGGTGATCGCCTTGCTTGATCAGTCTCGGGTAAGCGATCAGTTAGTAGCTGTCGAGAATAAGGCAAGGGTACTTAAAAAATACATCTCCGACATAGAATTGCTCCAAAGCGCTGATCAGAGAAAGAGAAAGGGGTACAAACAATCGATCGAACAGTTGCAGAAAAGTTCTGAGGATCTGAATGAAAACAGGCTCAGGCGTCTGAACGAACGAAAGAACGAACTCCACAAGCTCTACGAGGACGAACTCATTCTCTTTGATCAGTATCATGCCTTTATCAATCAGATTGAAGAAGCTGAAGCTAAGATTATTACCGAGCAGAGGATGGCGATCAACGACCTCAAGGAGGACAACCTCAAATACGCTACCGATGCCCGCGAACTCCTGCAAAAAAAGCTTGAGGCCGATCAACTTGATACCGAAGTCAATCTGCTCAAGAGCCAATTGGGCGATCAGGGTGTGCTGAAGACTCGTATCAGCGGAAGAGTGGTGGAAATAACGTCCTCGGTGGGAGACTATCTTTCTCCCGGATCTCCCGTAATTCTGGTCCAACCGGATTCTGATGAAGACGAAATGACCTTTGTCGTATTCATCTCGAGCGAACAGGTAAAACCCGTCAGTCCCGGAATGCGTACGGAATTGGAATTATCCGCGTTTCCACCCACCAAATATGGCAAGCTGGTCGCTGAAGTAAGTGGAGTCTCGCCCATGCCGATGTCTTCATCCGGTTTGATGAAGGAATTGCGTAACGATCAACTTGTGGCGCGAATCACCCAGGAGGGCAGTCCGTTTATGGTGAAGGTCGATATTTTGAGAGATCCGAAAACCAATGAATTTTTGTGGAGTTCCGCATCTTCGACCAAACGGTCCTTGCAGGTTGGGATGGTTGGGGAAGGCAGTATCATCACTCGCTACGAACGGTTGATCTGGCTCCTTTTGCCTCAGACCGAATGACATGTTTTCCCTTTTGAGAAAACCCTTCAATCGCACGCGCACACCTTCCATTCTTCAGGTCGAGCATACCGAGTGCGGAGTGGTTTCGCTCGCCATTGTTTGCGGATACTTCAAAAAATGGTTTTCCGTAGAGTTTTTACGGGATGCGTGCGGGGTTTCCCGGGATGGTAGCAATGCCATGAACCTGATCAAGTTCGCGCGTGGTCAAGGCTTTGACGCAAACGGTTACAGTCTGGAATTGGAGGAACTCAAGGATTTGAAGATTTTCCCGATGGTCATTCATTGGAAATTCAATCATTTCGTGGTGCTGGAAAGAATACGAGGTAAGAGATATTGGATAAACGATCCTGCAGCCGGCCGGATGGTGCTCGACGAAAAGGAGGTCGATGAATGCTTTACCGGTGTTGTGCTTACCTTCCAGCCCAATCAAGAGTTCAAACCGTCCGGCCGTCCTCCAAGTTGGGCCCGATCCTTGTTTCGGTATGCCGGTGAAATCAAACTGGGGTTGTTTTTGGCCGCTACTCTGGGTTTGGCGTTGGTGGTGCCTGGGGCGCTGCTTCCCATCCTTTCGATTGTCTTCATCGATTACGTTCTGGTTCAGGGATTCAACGATTGGTTGCCCATTTTGCTGGGTAGTGTGGGAGTGCTCGCTCTGTTGCAGTTTTTACTGAATTATCTGCAGCAGACGATTACCATGGTCTACCAGACGCGTCTGAGCATTGCTCTGAACAGTAAGCTGCTCAGCAAATCGATGAAATTGTCACTCGCTTTCTTTTCTCAACGTTCAGCGAGTGAAGTTGCCGGTCGATCCCTGCTGGTCGATCAGTTGTCAGCCTTGATTGCCGGACCATTGGGTAAGTCGTTCATTGGATTGATGACCGCGGTTGTCTACTGGTTTGTCATGTTTTATTTCGATAGCGCTCTTTCATGGATCGTCCTGGTGATTGCTATGGTCAATCTGACATATTTTTCATGGCAGGTGGGCAGGGTACGCGAGCTCAATCAAGCGATAACCCGTGAGGCCAGCCTTTTTACGGGTGAACAATTGCAAGCTCTCCAACTTCTACCCGAGGTCAAGGTAAGTGGATTGGAAAACAACCTGCTCAAGCAGTTGGTCGGACGTAAGACGAAATGGTTGAATGAGACAAACCGTTTGACGGTCAAGCGCGCAATCATCGAATCATTGCCCACCTTTCTCAACTCGGGTTCCTATGCCATCGTTCTTTTTTTTGCAGGACATGAAGTCATTCAAGGAAGGATGACCTTCGGGGTTTTGGTTGCGTTTCAGGGATTGATGATGCAGTTCCTCAACCCCATCCAGCAAATGCTCTCGAATTTCGCCGACATTCAGGAAACACAGGGTAGCATTGACCGGATCGACGACGTTTTCACGCAACCCGATGCCTACGACGAAAGTGTATCTGGCAAACCTGCGAACAAAGAAGAAATTACCTATCCTTTGCTTGAATTGCGAAAGGTTACCTTCGGATATCAAAAACTGGATCGTCCCTTGCTCAAGGAATTCGATCTTTCCATCGAACCTGGCAAATGGGTGGCATTCGTCGGTTCCTCCGGATCGGGCAAATCCACGGTTACCCGTTTGTTGTCTAAGCTTTACAAGCCTTGGTCGGGTGAAATCAGACTTGGTGGAATTCCGATCGAGAGAATTCCTGCGGAGGATTTTTCCAAGATCATTACCTTTGTCGATCAAAGGATCGTTCTTTTCAATGCCACCATTGCCGAGAACCTGACGATGTGGAACAGCAGTATTGATTTTGAACAGATCACAAATGCGGCAAAAACCGCCTGTATCCACGACTGGGTGCTCAATCGACCGATGGGCTACGACCATAAGATATCAGAGGACGGTACAAATATCAGTGGCGGCGAAAAAGCCCGTTTGGAAATCGCGCGGGCACTTGCGACGGCACCAGCCTTGATCGTTTTAGACGAGGCCACCGCCGGGTTGGACCCTGCAACGGAAAAGACCGTGCTCAGGCAAATTCGTCATAATTGTGCCGGCGGCATTATCATAAGTCATAAGATAGAACCGATCAGCATTTGTGACGAAATCATCGTTTTCAAGAACGGCAGGGTTGTGCAAAGGGGTACGCATTCCCAACTGATGAGTGAGACAAATGGGGTATACTCGACTCTTTTTAACTTGGAGCGCAAATGAGCGAATCGTCCAATTTGTCCAGAGAACAACTGCTGGAGGCTTTTAAAGCCTGTCTCGCGCAATCCACTCACGGGCAATTGGATTGCAGAGGGAAATACGCTACCTTCGATCAGAACGAAGGGGCGCTCGTTTGTTGGAGTCTGGATGCTGAATGGTATGTCGAGGGAGCGCTTTACGATTCCAGGGGAAGGTACTTGCAACGCAAGGTTATCGCCGAGTTCAAGCCGGGTGACTTTTTCGTTTTACCTGCGGACAGGTCTTCCAGTTTGCAAGTATTTGCGCGAACCGATCAGGCGGGTACTTGCCAAATCGCGTCTTTGGACAAATTGGTTGCATCCATCGGTAGTCCACAAATTTCCCAAATCATCGGTCACAAAATCGCCAGCTTTCTTTTCGCGCTGACCGAGTTTGAGAAGGAGATGCTCAAGCCCAGCCTGAACAAACCACTCGTTCTGAAGCCCGATGAAGAAACGAAGGTGCCCTTTGCAACCATGGGTTTATGCGGAGCGAATCCGTTTTGGATGAAGACTGGCAAGATGTCCTTGCAACCCCCACCTCGGACCCCGAAGGAAAAAGTTCCAGAATATTGCTACATTCATGAAAACTCCGCGTTTTATAACGAGAATGAGGATGTGGTGACGGTTGCCACGCTTTCGCATGCCAGTTTCTTTACCCAGCCCGAAGTGTCGAGACATTTGCTTGAGCAAGTTGTCTTTCAGTGGAACGAACTGCATGCCAGATGGTCTGAGCATTTTACCAGAATCAAACGATTGGAGGACGAACATAGTTCCAGAAACGACATTTACTCACAATCCATCCGCGGTCGATTGCTCAATTTGTTGTCCGGAAGGAAATCATACCTGCCATGCACCACAAATCACGTTCTGCGTGCGAGTTTTTTCCTAATCAACAAGATGGGCTGGGTGCCCGGCATTCCGAGGAATACGGAATCTGACAATCCATTGGACTTGATGGAAAGAATAGCGGCCACCTCCGGTCTGATCATGCGTGAATCAAGACTGCGTGGCGAATGGTGGAAAAAAGATGCCGGCACCTTTGTTCTTCTAGACGTCGATGGAAACCCGAGAGTTCTTTTTTTTAAACGAGGAAAGTATCGCGTGTGGTTTCCTGAAGATGATCGGACGGTTTCCCTGACTGCGAAACTACGTTCGGGTTTCTCGAATATAGCGGTTTATTATTTTAAGCAATTGCCCGCTCAACCTCTTACTCTTTTCGACTTGGTTTTTTTCGAAGTGCAAGCGGTGAGGTTTGAAATCCTGATGGTCTTCCTGATCGCCTCGATCATGAGTGGATTGATCGCCTTGTTGCCTGTGCTGTCCGCTTATGTCGTCAACGTACTTTTACCCAGCGCCTTGACCGGACTTCTTGCCCTTGTCTGTGGTGGATTGGTAGTTGTTGGGTTGTTTCAAACGGTCTTTACCTGGTTTGACACCATGTTGATGACCAGGATCAATTACCGCCTGACTCTGGCATCCAATGCGGCTTTATGGCATCGGGTGCTTCATTTTCCATCAAGAGTGCTCCGTCAGCATGCATCTGGAGATATCGCCATGCGCATGACATCCTGTCTTGGTATGCAGGAGTTCTTTCGGACGATAGGTCAGCGTCTGGTCATCATGCTTTTTCAGATTGCCAGTAGCCTTGGTGTGGTCATCTGGGTGAGTTTCGAGTTGGGTATGGGTGTTCTGGCCTTCGGGTTGATCGCTTTGCTTGCGGCATTCGGTTTTACTTATTGGCAGATCCGCGCGTTCATGGCGGGGGAAAAGTCTCTGGGCATCGTCAACAGTTACGTCCTGGAAATTTATTCTGGGATACACAAGATCAAGGCGGCGGGGGCGGAATCGGAATGCATTCAACAATGGGCGGAGAGATATAGCAGACTGCGTCAAAAATTGCTGTCCAGTCAAAGGGTAAGGATCTTGCACAGTTCCTTTCAAACGGGTTGGGTGACTCTGACGACAGCCCTTGTTTATTGGATGATCGTACGGTTGAGCGGGGTTGATCTTCAACCAGCCATGTTCATTGCTTTTCTCGGTGCGTTTGCGGTATTTAGCGGCAATCTTAGCGGGCTTTGCACAATCATCATTCAATCGGGCATTCAGGTTCCTATGTTCAAGTTCATCAAGCCATTGATTGAGAATATTCCCGAATGCAAGGCTGACCTGATGGCGCCCGACAAGATCAGTGGAGATTTAAGAGTTGATCAAGTTACCTACAATTACCCCGGACAAAACACCGCAGCCGTTCAACAGATTACCTTTTCGGTAAAACAAGGATCCTTCGTGGTGATAGCGGGTGGCTCGGGTTCCGGAAAAAGTACCCTTGGGCGTTTACTGAGTGGCTTGGAAAAACCTCACGGTGGTCATGTGTTTCTTGACGATTATGAGTTGCACACCCTCGATCCCAAGGTGCTTAGGGGCAACATTGCGGTCGTGCCTCAGGACTTCAGATTGATCAATGGTACTTTGCATGAGAATATCAAGGGCTCCAGTAACGCTTCTTTGGAAGACGTCATCTCCGCTGCGAAGGCAGCTTGCATTTGGGAAGAAATTGATGAATTGCCCATGAAGTTGCATACCCTGACCGGTACCCAGTTCGGAGCGTTCTCGGGTGGTCAGATTCAGCGGATTGCAATTGCCCGCGCCTTGATTCGCAAACCTCGCATTCTCATCATGGACGAAGCCACCAGCGCTCTGGACAACAAGTTGCAGGAGCAGGTGATCGAAAACGTTCGCTCGATGAATTGTACGGTTATCTTCATCGCTCACAGATTGAAAGTGGCCCGTGAGGCCGATCAAATATTCGTTCTCGACAGTGGTCAGTGCGTGGAGAGGGGAACGCATGATGAGTTGATTGGGTACGGTAAGTTTTATGCAAAGATGTGGCAGGCGTTGTCATGATAGTTTGCAAGAGCCTTACCTTTGCTTCGCGGGCCCTGCTTCTGGTTGTTGGTTCGGTTCTTCTCATGCTCCCGCTACATTCAGTTCGGGGGAAGGTGGGAATGGAAGGTCGAGTAGATGAATTACTTGAAAGATTGAACGATTTGGAGAAATCCAAGACCAGGAACTCAAATGTGATAAAGGAAGATGGGGATAACCCATCAGGGGCGATTTCCAAGGATCGTACCCAGGATACTCCTCAATCCCTTGTTGCGGTTGATCGTATTGACGAACTTTTACTACGGCTCGATGAACTGGAGACTCGACGCTCCATCACGGGATCATCATCTGCCGGGCTTGACCTAATTAAAGATGAAGAAATCTCCCTGCCGGTCTTGACGGGGGATGACGAAACTCCGGAGAAGTTGGAGGTCAACTACGCTGAAATTCTGGTTGAGCGATCTACTGAAGAAGAAATCATTTCCGGTACTTTAGATGATATAAGTTCATCACCTCCGGTGGTTCCCCCTTCTCCAGTCAACTTGGAACTAAGGGTAGGCGAATTATTGGAAAGATTGGACGGTTTGGAGAGTCAGGCATCGGGAGAAAAGAGGCCTGTAGTACATCCGCTTCCGTTGCCTGAAGATGATGGGGGCGTCACCGAGATTCCGGAAATCCTTCAAAGCGATGAAATTGATGATAGCTTGAACGGTGCAACCTTGGGTAAGGAATCTTCTTCACCGTTTGTATTGCCGGATCCTCCGCAGTTGAATGACGAGAGGTTGCCAGCGCCTTTGGTTCCGAGCCAACAGATTGATGTGAAAACAAGTGGTTCCATGTCTTCACAGGTTGACGTCGGGCTTAGAGTGGACGAGCTCTTGCATCGTCTTGATTCTCTCGAGAGCGCTTGGAATCGGGATTACAGCGATGATCGAATGGAAGATGATTCGGACGAAGGTGCTGATTTCAAGGTTAGCTCGGATTCGGTATCGCCCTCGTTGGATCCTCTTGATCTTGCCGAACCCGAGCGGATTTTCAAGGATTCCAGGGAGATTGAAAGCTTGGAACCCCCGGTTTCCAAAGAGTTGTTTGAAAAAGAGCCGGCACTGGATGGGACCGACCGAGGTATGGACGACCTTCAATCAGTTCCCGAATTCGATAAATTGGGCAACCGTATGGATTCGCTTTTGCTCAGACTCGAGGCCCTCGAGACAGATAAGGTTCGTGAGAAAATGGATAGTCGTGAGAGAGAGGTGCTGGCAAACCAACCCGACAAGCCAGAGCTTAGGATGAAAACTTCGATCATGCCAGAGAAGCTCCAGGCGGGAAAAAAGGCAGATATTAAGGGATGGGATCTTTTTGTGCTTCGTGAACTGGCTTTAAGTAACGCTCCGGATTTATTGGTCAAGAAGGCTCGAGTGTCCGCCCTGGAACAAGGGGTGTCTCCCCTGAAATTTGGGCGTTATCCAACGGTCAAGGCCAAGGTGTCCTACAACGACTATACGAAAATCGCATCTTTCCAGACATGGGACTCCGAACCTTATGGAATGTTTGCTTATGGGGTGGAAAGCAGATGGGTGCTTTACAATGGACACAAGACCCGAAGGCAAATCAAGACGGTCAGGATGGAAACCCTCCAAGCCCAGTGGGAACTACATCACGAAGAACAAAAAGTGATTCGTCAACTTATCGATCAGTTCTTCAATGCCTTGGATGCGCAGATCAAATTGCGATACCTCAAAAAAATCGACCGGTCGATTCGAGAACGCTTGCTTGTATATGAACAGAAAGTGGTTTCCGGAATTGATAACCGTATGCTTCTGAACAAAACGATGCGGGAGCTTGAGAACGTTAGATCTGAAATCCTCAATTCAAGTCATGGTGTGGAAATCGCGAAATCAGAAATGTCGTTCTTGTTGAATGCGGATTCCAACTTCTGGTCGAAACACAACCTCTTTATTCTTCCTCCCGATTTTATGCATGCAGGATCCATGAACTTGGAGGATTCGGTGGTGGCGAAGGTCGGCCAGTCCGGCGTCGATGTTGCGGAGAGCAAATACGATGAAATCAAGGCTGATATGTCGCCAGTGCTAGAGTTCACCTCTAATGCAGGGTATCGAAGCAAGAACAAAGTTGCATTCGACAAGCAGGGGCAGGAACTGAATTTTGGGTTGAGTCTGAGCTTGCCCATCACCGACTATTTCTTGACCAAGAGCAAACTTCTCAAAGCTCGAGAAGAGGTCAATCAGGCGGAAGCAAACAAGTTCAATCTAGTAAGAAAGCAACAAACCGAATACGAATCCGAGAAACTTAAACTCGAACTGGCTCGCAAAAATTATCAATTGCAAATGGAATTGTGGAAGTTGCAAAAAATCCGTTTGGAAGACGTCCGTTCCGTATCCATGCGAGGTTTATACGATAAATCCAGCGCGCTGTTGGAGGAGGAGGAACTTATTCGCCGGGAGTTGTCCAAGGAGCAAGCCGCGGTCGCCAGGATTCGTCACAAATATCTAATCGATTTATTTGAATAACTTGTAAGTAAAACCATAAGGAGGAAACGATGAGGAAAGTATTGCATATATTAGGGTATTTCAACGACGAGGACATCGCATGGATGACGCAGGTTGGTAGAAAGAAACCGATCGGTACAAATCAGTTTCTTATTGAGACGAACGTTGAATTGGATTCGATGTTCTTTGTATTAAGCGGAAGGTTTAATATTGAGTTACCTGACGGCACCCTGATCGCAAAAATCAAAAGTGGGGAAATTCTTGGTGAAATGTCCTTTATCGAAGAGGAGTTGCCGAGTGTGAACGTCAAAGCTGCAGAGGACTCTGCGGTCATTTCTCTCGACCATGATTTTATGCACGACCGGTTTCGTGAGGTTCCTGGCTTTGAAGCCCGATTTTACAAGGCAATCAGCCTGTTTTTGTCATCCCGGTTGAGGGGCGTTGCCGGAAAGCTTTCATATGGCAAAGCGGAGGAGAAAGATTCGATGGAAATGAAAATGCTTGAAAGCAATATAGACAATGCGACCTTGCAAAGAATCCAGATCGCAGGCGAGCGATTCAACCGTCTCCTCAGTCATTTTAGTTGATCCGAATTTCGCGCCGGATCAATCCGTCGGGCATCGTTTTCAATTACTTTAAAAATTAGAAAGTTTTGGATTGCTTCTTTAAAAAATAAATTCATTGGAAGAGGGTAATTTTATTAATCCATTAAAAATATATGATCATCCCTTGGGTGCGAATTGTATGGATATCCGATGAAAAAGGCTATGGCTTGGTAGCGACGCGCCCCATTTCCAAAGGCACCATCACGTTCGTTCAGGACGGGTTGGACATCGTCATACCCGAAGACAGTTACGATAAGGTCGATCCCGGCTTGATCGAGTATGTTGAGAAATATTCCTACGAGGACTACCTCGGCAATCGGATCGTTTCCTGGGATCTGGCAAAATACATGAACCACGATGATCGTGCGAATACTCTGACCACGGGTTACGGGTTTGAAGTTGCGGTTCGAGATGTAGAAGAGGGCGAGGAACTGACCGATGATTATCGGATTTTCAGTACCCATCACGATACTAACTTTATTCATCAGAACCGGAAAATTGAAGACCTGAAGCCCTGGCCGGATGATCTACTTTTGAACTGGGACAAACAGGTGAGAGAGTCTTTGCTTGTCTTGCCTCGAACCGAACAACCCTTGCTTTCCTTTATACCGCCGGATACCTGGAATGAGTTGCGAAGGTTGACAAGAAAGCCATCGATTTACCGGAGTGTGAGCGAATCCCTCCCCTTACGCTATAAAATGCAAACTGCCGCCATGCTGGAGGCTTGTGCCTGAATTTAGCCAAAGCGGGTTAGCAACAGCCGGAATCAGGCGAACAGCAGGAACCGGAAGACTCGGCTACCGATAGGCTGTCCGACTGGTATTCCGGAATACCACACTTGTCCTTGGCGAGACAGTCGGTTTGTTTCGCGGTAAGGAGGAATCGGCCCTTGTCGAATTCAATTCCATATTTCCCGATGGTGTCCGACTGGTATTCCACTTCCAGTTCCAAGTTCCCAAACCCGAGCGCTTCCTGCGCCCGTTCCAGAATTCCGTACGCTTTGCAGGGGGCAAGTCGGTGGTCGTAATCATCCGCACTCCACAACTGAAAGGTGATCAGGCTTTCTTCGCGCATCGTACCACCACAATCGACATAGGTTTTGCTGATCAGCCCCACTTCCGTCATGTGAAAGTGAGGAGGGACAAAGGTGCCGTTGGGTAGCACAAAGGTGAGCTCCTCCACTTGGTCGAGATGTTCAAAAAAGGCGCTTAGATTCATAAACCAAAACCATATTCAGAATTTTGACTCAGGCAATTTAAACCATCTGATTTTCGATCCAAATCTCGATTGATCATTGTTTTTTTACAAACTTGATAATGGACATTTCCTTAGATGGATAATCACACAATCAAGTTGGATGATTTGACAATTTCTCCTTAATGGTTGAGCTAGTCGTATGAATATATCTTCATTTTTCCTTTTCTGTGTATTGATCCCCTTTTCTGCACTCGCATTGAGCCCCGAGGAGATAGCGAGAAAAGCTTTTCCATCGGCCGTTTCTCTTCTTCTTTTCGACAGTTCTGGAAACGCTCTTAAAAGCGGAAGCGGTTTTTTTGTTAGAGATGGAATCATCGCCACCAATTACCATGTCATCGAGGGAGCAAGCGCTGGAATCGCTAAAAGCGTTGGCAGGCAAAACAAGCTGGTTTTAAGAAACGTACTTGCCGCAAACGCGAAAGTTGATCTTGCTTTGGTTGAAGTTGCCAAAGCCGGCACTCCTTGCCTTTCAATCAGCAATGGCAAAAGGCTATCCGTAGGTCAGAAGGTTTACGCGATCGGTAACCCGGAAGGATTGGAAGGAACTTTTTCCGAAGGAATTGTCAGCAGTATTAGAGAAGTCGGAGAGGATTATTACATCCAGATGACCGCCCCGATTTCGTCAGGCAGTAGTGGAGGCCCGGTTTTGAATGAGTTTGGAGTGGTGGTTGGAGTCTCGGTCGCAACCATCATGAATGGTCAGAATCTAAATTTTGCTGTCCCCAGTGAATATCTATCCCGGTTAATCGGGGAAATACAAATAGGTCCCGTTTCAAGGGTGAGCGGTACAGGTAAGTTAAACCTCATTCGTCACTCGGGAACGACCATGTTTGAAAGTTCGGTCGATTCTGCATCGATTGCCGTACCAATCATACAAAACGGGTTTCTTGGTGATTCCGAAAGAGGCCATTCAAGAGAGTCGAATAAAAAGCAACCCGCGGAAAAGGACAGGCTGATCATGACCCGATAAGACTAGGAGCTGGAAACTGGTTTTTCGTTTGTAGCGAACTCGACATTTACCTTGCATTTTACATTTTTTTTAATGACAAAAATTAGCACCCCCATGAAAAAGTCCATTGAAGCCCTTACCTTTCTCCTTGTCCTTGCTTCCAACTTTTCTTTTGCCAAGCAGCATTCCAAAGAGGCCGTTTTCGCCCTATTTGTCGAAACCCCATCTGCGCTTGTCGACAGTTCCCATGCCGCATACGCTCGAGATCAAATCGCTGCTGAATTGGCCGGTTTGAACTTTAGAATAGTCACCCCCGAATCGGTCACCCAGGCGGTAGAATCGCTAAGAGACGGGAGTGGAAACACCAACATGAAGGTTTTGGAAGATAATAATATGCAGACCCTCGCCTTGCAATTGGAAGCTGATTATTTCATTCACTTCACTCTAAACGAATTCAGGAGCGAGTCGAAGGATCTTCCTCGTTTTGACCGCAAGATTTTTCAACACCGCCTCAAGGCAAATTTTAGGGTAGCCTCTTCTCATTCAAACGCATCGGTTTTTGGGAAAAGCCTATCCGCTGAAAAGAAAATTCCTGTCACCAGCAACGTGATTATCGAAACAAGCAAGAGCGGTGTGATTAATCAATTGATCGACCAGCTTGTCAAAGAACTCGTCCATTACGTCTCGGAAATGGAATCGGGACGCCCGTCATCCGCGCAAACAGCAAACTCATATCCAAGAGATAGCTCCAGTTTATCCCAGCTCGAATCCATCGACCTGGATAAGGTTGGGGTCACTATCAGTACTAGATTAAAGGGGCTGGCTTGGCCGGAGATCAGAAAAGATGAATCGGGACAATTGATCTATTCGGGGATGGAGCAGACGGTCGAGGCTACCGACGCTGAAATTGAAATCGACGGAATCTTTGTAGGTAACGGTTCTTCAGTTTCCACTTTGAGCATACCTCCCGGTATCAGGAGACTGAAAGTCAGTCGAGCGGGATATGTAGTTGCGGACAAGATGATCAATGCCCACGAAGGTCTTGAACTCTCCTTGACCCTGGAACCATCGGAGGAGGAATACACGAAGTGGAGGGAGCAACTTTCGTTTCTCCAGAGCATAAAGATTGGTGAAAAGTTAACCGAGGCAGAGGTCAGGAAAGCTGAGGGTTTGTACGAATATTTGAAAAATTCAAAGTTCGAGGTTCCTTCCAGCGTTACCTATAAAAGCTTGTATTGATATGAAACAGACAGTTGCATTTTTAAGAATTCTCGCCTTAACCCTGCCTTGTATCTTTTCTTTCGGTCAGAAGGAAACCATAATTCTTGGGAAGATCAGCGCTACTTCCAGCGTGCTCTCGCAAAGTCCGACTTCTCTCAACGCTTACTTGGAGGCCATGCCCGTTCATTTCAAGCATTACCTCAATCAAACGGGAAAGTTTTCAGTGATTGAGATCGATCAGGTCGTATCTCAATCCAATCTTGATTTGGAACTCGAAACTTCCGATATTTTCAAGACCACTCAAAAGCAACAAATCGACAAGCCCAAATACATGCTTGATTGTACCGTCGTTGAGTTTTCCGAAAAGGAAACCAGTTTGAAAAATCCCTTGGATGGGTCCACCCGACTCAATCGAGACATCTTTGTCTCCGTGACCATGCAATTGATCAACCGGGAAAACCCTAGCGATCAAAAATCCTTCGAAGTTCCCACCCTTAACGAATCTTGGGACGAGGACCTTTTCGGTCCTTCGACGCAGAGAGATTTCCAAAGCAGGAAAATGATTGATGCCTTCGCCAAGTCATCCGCCCGTACAATGTCTGAGAGTTTTGTGGAAGGATTTCAGCAAAAGCTTTATCTCTATGGAAAGACAGGTAACGAATGCACCTTGCTTGCCGGCTATCAAAATGGCGTTGAAAGAGGACAATTCTACGATGTCTACGTATCCAAACCCATCATTCACCCTGTAACGCAAAAGCCTCTGTCCGGCACTCAGGTCACAAAGATCGGACTTATAGAAGTCATCGATACTCAGGTTGACGTTGCCACTTGCAGAATTGTTGAGGACTTTGGAATTAATACCGACGTTTCTCCCGAAAATCTTCCTGTCGCGCGAATATCCACCACTCGATAATTTTCTTGCTTCATGAAAATGCTTACAAGCCTTTCTTTGCTTGCGATCGTATCCATGCTTTCGTCATGCGCCTCTTATCAGCAAAGTACTCGTGAGTTCAGGAAGTCCTGGGATCAAGGTGACGAGGCGGCGGCACTGGCTAATTTGGAGAAAGCTGGTCAGAAGATCAAACCTGGGCATGATGAGGAATTGCTTTGGAATTTGGAGATGGCTACAGTTTGCAGGGCCAATCAATTAAACGAGTTATCCGATTTTCACTTTGATTTGTCCAAAACTTTGGTCGACGAAAAATTTGGAGGTGGTTTGATCGACCCTCAGAAAAAAGGCCTTGGCGAGTATGTAGGCAAGTTTCACGACCGCAATATGCTTGAAGTCTACCGTGCATGCAGGTTCCTCGAAAAAAAGGATTCTTCAAAGGTTCAGGCTGCCTTTACCGAACTTAGATTTAAAAGGGAGGAGGCCAGGGAGTTGAATCGCAAGAAGATTATAGATGCCGAGTCCAAGGCTGCAGAAAACAAAGATTTGAAATACCAGCAACTGATGGATTCCGGGGAAGTCAAGATTCAAGATTTTGTAAATACCGAGCTTTGCGACAAGTACGGAGAATTTTACAATCCGATGGGTGATTATTTGCGCGTGGTCTTGAAAAATCGAAGCTTTGGCAAAATGGACTTTGGAGCCAGTATTTCGAATTTAGGTCAAGTCATAGGTCCTAAGAAAAATTTTCTTCAAAAGGAACTCAATGATAGGGGAGGATCTGCGACTTACGTATTTTTAGAAACGGGAAGCGCTCCGTTTCGTCTTGAGAAAAAGATAAGGCTGCCCCTGGCTCTTTTTTACGCGGGCAATCCTCCTGGTGGAATTCTTTATGCGCCCATCGCCTTTCCACAACTACATTACCGGGATGATTATGATGACAAATTTATCATCAATAACACTATCAGCCGAGCATACATGGAAGAGCTTGTGGATATGGATGCCGTTGTTTCTGCTGAATTTAAGTCTGATTTTCCTGCCGAAATGGCAAAAGCCATGGTGCAAACTGCTTTAGCGGTTGCTGCGCAAGCAGCGATTGAGGCCGCAACGAAGAAGCAGCAGGATGATAGCGTGGCAGTTGCAATTTTTGCCGCTGTTGCCAAAGTTGCGGCTGCTGAGGCTTTCACTCAGGCCGACGATAGATCTTGGTATTCCTTGCCCAAGAAGATTTTAGTGCAGAAGATCAAAACCCCTCCCAAGGGGTCGTTACAAGTTTCCTCGATGAATGGGCCGAAGGTAGTTGTAAAAGTCGACCCTGGCAGTCTTACAAATTTCGTATTTTTGAAATCTATTCGCAGGGCTGGTCCAATTAAGGAAATAAGCAACTTTACCTTGGATGAGGTTGTTGCCATGATGGATGACGTTTCAGAAGTTGAACTTGCTAACGTGTATTAATTCATGAGATTTTTTAATTTGATTTGTCTCTCCGTCTGCCTGTCGGCATGCGCTCCCTACAACAAAAATCCAGTCACCACCTTGAAACCGAATGATCATGGCGGAGTAGAGGTAATCGCTGGTAGTCAGGCAAAGTTAAAGAACGTCAATATAACGAAATCTTTTAAAAAAGAAGTCGAGGGAAGAATGATAGCTGTTGTAGAGGTTCAAAATCGTTCTACAAGACCGGTGGTTTTTGGTTACAAGTTTGATTGGGTCAACGAAGACGGATCCATGGACTCGGCAACATCCCCATGGATGACTGCGACCATAAACGGTCAGGAAATCAAAACCCTTGAGGGCGTTGATTACCGCGGTAACGCCTCGGACTTTAGGATTTTATTGAAGGCAAAATAATTTTATCTTCTACAAATTAACTAACACCAATTTTTGAATGAAAAAATTTACCTCAGCTTTAACCATATTCGTTGTCTGTTTCCTGTCTTACAGTTGTCAAAGTGGAAAGGCAACGAGGGTGGATTCCTCCCAAGTAGCCGAATACCGAGATCTGACCATTCGCGATCTGGATGAGTTTTCATCCAAGATGTTTCCCCGACTCATGCAGTCCGCCGTTATTCGCAAAATCGGAGGCAGGTTACCAGTTATCGCCATAGGTCCGATGAGTGCCCAAACAACTGTAGAGTTTCCCGAATCCATTCGAATCAACGGTTTGAAAAACATTATCACTCAGTCCGGATTGGCAAGGATTTCCGGAACAACCTCGAACTCTTCGTTAAACGACTTCATCAACTTTGCAAAGTCACAGCAAGGCAGATCTGGAACGAATCTTCCGGATTTCGTGCTAACGCAACAAATTTTCGAATCCCGTGAATATCAGCCAAGGGTGATTAACAAAACCTACCGATATATGCTGGAATTAGTTGATTTGAATCCGAATTCTGCAAGCCTTGGGCAAGTGGTCGTCTCCGAAAGTGAGGACATCATAAAAATGGTCAATAAGTGAGGGCGCGTTAAATTTCATTCAATCACAACGCCTTTTTGATTTTGTAAATAACTCCTTATTTTGCACCGACGTTTAATGTCATTGCGTGCCCTGCAATCCTTCCGGTCGTCCAGGCGGCCTGAAAGTTAAACCCTCCCGTAATTCCGTCCAAGTCGAGGCACTCTCCAGCAAAGTAAAGGCCAGAGCAAACTTTGCTTTCCATGGTGCGGAAGTCCACTTCCCTGAGGTTCACGCCGCCACAGGTTACGAATTCTTCCTTGTTCATGGTTTTACCAGAGACTTCAGTCTGGTGAGCTGTCAATTGATGGAGCAACTTGGTCATCGCCTCCTTGGGAAGGTGTGCCCAGGTGGCCTCTGGATCGATTCCACTAAGTTCGACAAGTTTCTCCCACAACCTTTTGGGTAATTCAGTAAAGGGGTTGTTTTTGAGTTTCTTCACTGCCAGTTGTTTTCGGAATTCCTGCAATTGATTACGAGTTTGTGCCGGGGTATTTCCTCCCAACCAATTGATCTCAGCAGTGAATTGATAATTCACTTCTGCCAATTCTCTGGCATCCCATGCTGAAGCCCGAAGGATTGCCGGGCCGCTGAGTCCACGATGGGTGATCAAAATTGGGCCAACTTGAGCAACGCTTTTTGGCGATGTGCGAACCGAGGCATGTTGGACTGCCACACCGGCTAAATCTTTGAGAGGGTG
>JAYOWQ010000031.1:0-18628 GCA_038152055.1 Opitutales bacterium
TCTTTTTATTACGCACTCGAAACAAGGGTGTTTGCAGAACAAATAAATGTCCCTGGCGGATCAGTTCCGGAAAAAATTGCAGAAAGAAGGTAATCAGAAGCAAGCGTATATGCATACCATCGACATCTGCATCGGTGGCGATAACCACTTGATTGTAGCGTAGGTCCTCTAGGTCTTCTTCAATACCCAGTGCAGCCTGAATCAAATTAAATTCTTCATTCTCATAGACCACCTTGCGGGTCAGACCAAAGGTGTTAAGTGGTTTGCCTTTCAGACTGAAGACTCCCTGAAACTGAACGTCACGAGCCTTGGTAATGGACCCACTGGCAGAGTCACCCTCAGTAATAAATAAAGTACTTTTAAATTTCTCTTTGTGCTTACTGCTTAAGTGTATCCGGCAGTCTCGAAGTTTGCGGTTATGAACTTTGCTCTTCTTCGCCCGTTCACGGGCAATTTTCTGGATGCCTTTTAATTCCTTGCGCTCACGCTCACTACGTTGAATTTTTTCCTGCAAAGCATCGGCAGTTTCCGGATGTTTGTGCAAATAATTATCGAGCTTTTCCTTGAGGAAATTCCCCACAAAGGTACGGATGGTTTCCCCATCTGGTGATACCGTGAGCGAACCGAGCTTGGTTTTGGTCTGCGATTCAAAAACCGGCTCCTGTACCTTGACACTAATCGCCGCAACAATGCCGCCACGGATATCGCCGGCTTCAAAATTCTTTTTGGCAAAGTCACGAATTGTTTTTACCACAGCTTCGCGAAAAGCAGCCTGGTGGGTACCTCCCTGGGTGGTGTGCTGACCATTTACAAAGGAAAAATAATCCTCACCGTACTGATCCAAATGAGTGAAAGCCACCTCGATATCATTTCCCTCTATGTGAACGATGGGATAGAGGGGGGGGTCCGACAGGTTCTCTTCAAGGAGATCCTTCAGACCGTCTTTGGAGCGAAATCGCTTGCCGTTGTAACGAATTGTAAGGCCACGATTCAAGTACGAGTAGTAGCGCAACATTCGCTCGACGAACTCGTTACGATACCGATATTTCTTGAACATCGAAGCATCGGGAGCGTAAGTGATCAAGGTGCCGTTTTCCTCCTTGGTGGACTTGTTCTTGTCGTCAATGGACTGAACGTCACCACAGGCAAACTCTATCCTGCGCGTCTCTCCCTCGCGGAATGCCTGAATGTCAAATTTCGTGGAAAGAGCATTGACGGCCTTGATACCCACACCGTTAAGTCCCACTGATTTCTTAAATGCTTCGGAATCATACTTGGCTCCTGTATTTATCTTGCTCGAACAGTCGAGCAGTTTTTCCAAGGGAATTCCCCGACCGAAGTCACGGACTGTAACGATTTCCCCATCGCACTCCACTTCTATGTGCTTGCCGAAGCCCATGACGAACTCATCGATACAATTGTCGAGAACCTCCTTCAGCAAAACGTAAATCCCGTCGTCCTCGGAAGATCCATCTCCAAGTTTGCCAATATACATGCCCGGACGCAACCGAATGTGCTCTTTCCAGTCGAGCGATTTTATGCTGTCCGCCGTGTATTTGTGGTCAGCCATGTTTCCCCTTGTCCATATCCACGATACAATTTATTAGATTCAACCACCCCATTGTCCACCTGAAAATGGAATTCCTATAAAAAACCTTGCAATCGAGGTGTGGAAAAGAGAAGTCTCGACCCTACTGAATTGATGATTAGAGATTACCAGCTTTCCTTCCGCCAAATCCCAGATCCCAGAATTTGGAAACCTGTGCTCTGGGCCTCTCTTCTGAGTCTTGGGGCAATCTTTCTAGTTCTATTGGCGGGGGGGGCATATCTCTACAAGTTCGCGGACTCTTTCTCGCACCATCTTGATGGATGGATGAGTTGGGCGGATGGATGGATTCAGACCATCTCCGTGATGATCGGCACCTTGTTTTTAGGGATTCTGTCCTATTTCTTTCTTTCCAGCGTATATGCTGCCTTTCTCGGTCTTTTTCTCGATCGGGCATTGGATGCGGTCAGGGAGGTACACTACCCTGGTTCAAACTGGGAAAACCCTCCTGGCATGATTGAATCAACGATTGCCTCTTTTCGATTCATTCTTTGGAGCCTTGTCGTATACTTACTCGCATCCCCTCTCCTATTGGTAGCTTACTTCATTCCTCCCCTTGGACTTGTCCTGCAAATTCTGCTTGGTGGATATCTTCTCGGAAGGGAATTCGGGCAATTGGTTGAGCTAAGAATGCCAAAAAATCAGAGACTGATAAAACCGGGTCGGTTGGCTCACGGCGTAATTGCATCGCTGCTTTGGATGTTTCCTCTGATCAATCTGTTTGCTCCTATGCTGTTGGCCACAGCTCTTGTGCACCACCGCCTGGGGAGGCAAGCTAAAAACCCGAGTGAAGTATGACTGAAAAGCTTGAGAAGCCTTAGCGATTGAATTCGCCTTTGAACCGCGGTCCGACAACCGACCCATTGGCGTCCCACTCCTCAATGAGTCCAAATGGAGAACCCTCTCTGTACTGGGCGCGAGTCTTTTTGCTACCATTCTCGTGAAAGGTTACGGCAATACCTTCGTAGGGCACGCCATCGCTCGTCTTGTACCAAAGACCGTCTGATCTCAATACGAGTTCCTTGTCACGATCGACAAAGGGAGACTGATCAAGATCCTGCAAATTTTCCTGAGGAAATTGCAAGGCGTCGTTCGAACATTGACCTGTGATCAGTATTACCGCCAACCCCATCAGCAAAAAAGCTGACATCCACCAAAAATAAACCGATTCGGTAAGTCGTTGCCAAAGGGTAGGATCCGGAGCGTCCGGCGGGGAGGGAAATATGTCTTCTTCCTTCATCAGTTCATGAAACTTTCTTGGAAAACCTTAGTTTAGCAAGGCATAAAGAAATACGTTCATACCAAGACGAGCGTAAAATGAGTGGGCGTAATCGCTTATTTCCTCTCCTGAATAGTACTTGAAAATTCTCCAACGACCCGTGGGTTCGCGTACCCACAAGGGACGGTTTCCCTTCATTGAATAAATAACGTCCTTGAGACCATCCTCCCTTGTAACCTCGTAAGTCTCCCCGGAAAAGGAAGCAAGTTTAAGAGTCTCGTCAAAATCCTCAGCTGATTCTCGAATACGAAATGAAATAGGCGGAATCCAAGCCCCGAACTCGTCTCTTCCCCAACCCATGGCGCAAATGGGTGAAGCAACGCAGACCAATCGATCATTAATCTTGAGTCCCACGAAGGAATAGGTGGCCTGTGGCCATTTTTCCTGCTCTACAAAGGTAAGAACGGTATCGGGCAACCGTTTTTGTTCCTCCTCGAGTTTCAGGTAGTCGTTATC
This sequence comes from Opitutales bacterium, assembly GCA_038152055.1. GTDB lineage: Bacteria > Verrucomicrobiota > Verrucomicrobiia > Opitutales > Seribacteraceae > Chordibacter. The sequence goes on from JAYOWQ010000031.1 coordinate 3,342, forward strand.
GGGCAATCCCCGAAAGAAGGTACGAAAGATTTCGTGATTTCTGGGCAAGGGGGTAAAAATTCGCTCGGGAAACAAAACTTCGAACCATTGACGAACCTCGATCCTTTCTTCCCAGGCTGCGTAGCTATGGCCGAGATCAGCCCCTAGGAAAGAAGCTTTTATTCCAGCGTCCAAATAAAGAAAGCCACCCAACTCCAGATAACGACGAAGAGCGTTGTTTTCCTCTTCCGAGAAGTCGAAATCGGGCAATTCGTCACAATTCAGGTAAAGAATGGGATTTTCAAAAAGACGCTCGTCCAAAAAGGTATCGATCATCATTGGGTCGGGATCAAAGGAGGCTCGGGATTGTTCGTTCATCAATTCGAGCAAGCTTGGCAGCGCATCGGGATAGCGTATCCTGGAAGAAGAAGCCTTGCGGAATTGCATGACCCGAATGCTGGAACCACCAAAGGACGGAATTACGCTGGCGGACTCACCAAAGACCGGAAGACATCCAATGGCAAAGAAGGTTAGACAAAAGAATCTAATCATGGACGATATCCCAATCGGACAAGCTCCTGACGAGCAAGCGAGCTTATTCTGGCGGCTGGATAGGCGCGAACGAAATCAAGCAATGCCGGGACGCCCACTTTCGGATCTCCGAGCAACCCGTCCAATGCCGCCCGCTGAATGGCGTAGTTCGAGTCGAGCAGTGAGCGTGCGTGCACCTTTAGCCACCCAGAGATACGCCGGGCGGCCAATGCCCGCAAAGTGGTGGCTCGCACCAGACCGTCCTCATCGATCAAGAGATTGATGTAGGCTTCTTCAACAAGATTTTCGTCCGCCTTGAGTAAAGACTCGGCGGCGAGGGCACGAACCTCAGGATATTGACTACTGATCAAGGCATTCAACTCCTTTTCTTCCAGAGCACCCGTTCTTCCACGAATCGTATTCAAAACGGATTCACGCACCTTGACGTCCCGATCCTCGAGGGCAGGGATCCAGAATGATGGCTTTTCCCAACCATTGGTTTGCATCAGGTAACTTTCCCAGGCAACGGATCGCATCCGACCGCTCGAATGAGCGGTTAGCGAGCGGTAAACCTCAATTGCATCCTGCCCTAGCGACGACAATCCCCGATAGACCTTTTCGGCAATCCCGTCCAGTCCATTACAGGCAAGCAAGTACCTTGAGATCTTTTCGATGTCTGCATCGGTGAGTCGTTCGCCCAGACGAGCCAGTTCCACTGCGCACTGGGAAGAGATTCCAGGATTCGAATCATCAAGCATCGACCGCAGGACTTCGCGGAATCCGGGGAAAGAACGAGCGAGGTTACGAGCAGTCTGGCAAACCTTGGAACGCACCCCGGAATCCCTGTGCTTGGCGATCTTCATAATTTGATCAAGGACACCGGGAGATGACGCGTACATTCTGACTTGATCAAGAGCAACAAGGAGAACACGCGGATCTTTGTCACCAAGCAACAAGACCATCGTCTGAGGATGAATCTGCAATCTGAGAGAGAAATGATGCCTTAGTAAATTCTGACGTACGATCGAGTCAGGATCCATGAATCCCCGCTGGGCAAGTTCAAACAAGTCCGGCCTCAAACTACCTGGCCGCGACCGAAAGACCGTACGACCGTTGATTTCAAACTTTTCCATACCCGACTGCAAAAGGCCTGGGACCAAGCGAGGAATGAGAGCAGTGACCTCACGACGTATCTCAACGTCTGGATCCGCGATCTTGGCAAAGATTCTTTCCACGAGGGCTGGTTCGTAAATCAATTGTCCGGCGTTGTAATGCTCGACCAAGGAAACTATAGCCGCCCGGCGAACCAATGGACTCGGATCATCCAAGGCCTCTATCAGAAGAAGACTGGACGCGCGAACCGCGTATTTCCCCAACAACTTTGCCGCAGACACTCTTTCCTTCTCTGTAGTGGAAGATACCATGCGCGAAGCTTGTTCCATCGTCATTTCCATGGTCGTTCGAGAATCCGTACCGGTCGAAGGGAAGGCATTGGCGTCAGTATTCAAGTCCGAGGGATTGAAAGGCGGGGGGGAAGCAAGAGCCCAATAGGTCTGCAACGACGCAAGAACAAATGCAAAAAGCGCAAAAAACTTCATCTTAGTCCTCCCTTTCTACGCCATATCCATTCCATTCCACCAGCAAGAAAAAGAACAAGCGCCAAAGGCCATGAACTAGCCAGATCATCCCTTCTGCTTACCATGGGAAGAGAATCGGAAAGACGGGGAATCCAATCCTTCGTCAAATCTGAAATGGAAAGAAATTCTCCGCCTGAAGTGGATGCAAGCATCTTAAGGTCGCGCTCAGCGTATCTCAGGTCAATCGATTCACGGCTGGACTCCCCTACCCTTATGTATCCGACTTCCCGCAATTTTTCCCCGTCTGGGAAACGCACGTCGTAGGTTATTTTGTACGAACCGGAAAACGGCGGCTTGAACAGACCGGCATACAATCCGGCGCGACCACTCCCAGGATAGAGTTGCAACTTTCTTATATATCCATCCGGGCCTGACACGTTCGCTTCCACCATGGCATCCAAGGAAGGTTCGAAATCCGCTCCCAGTATCTCGATCTCCAAATCCATCGATTTTCCACGGGGAATGGGTTTTTCCAGACTTGGCAATCTAGCCCTTTCCACGGAACCCGACCCCAACCACTCGACAAGGGCTTGCCAAAAGACAATGAATTCCTTGGCCCGATCCTCATCGGCCAGCGCCCTTTTCCAATCCTGCATCGATCCCCAATATGCCGATTTCCCCGATCCATAAGCCTGAAGAACGAGCGCGGAAAGATCACGATTGCCCTTCAGTCCAACCACACCTAGAGCGGCGGGATTTTTTTTACTGACCAAGGAGGAATGCGTTCCGCCAGGCAAAAACGTCTTCCATCCGTCCACTCGTTTGCGATCAGTGAAAAGCGGATCAGGCAACACTTCCAGTGAAAGAGATTGCTTCGGCCGCAAATCCTCGAATTTCGTCCCTGGCAAGACACCACCCAAAAGCTCTCGGGCGCCCGATGGGAAACCGAAAAAAAGAAGCCCCCCCCCTCTCTTTCTTACATATGGGTTGAGCGAGTCTACCTGAGTGGCGTTTAATTCGGGCAAGCACTCCAAGTCCAGGAGAACCACGTCGTACTGCATCCAAAAATCCGGATCCTTGGGATATCCTTCGCTGGGCAAATTCCCACCCCGGGAATGAAAAGTCTTTTCCCCCAATCGAACGATGGCGCTAACTTGAAAGCGATCACCGCCAAGCGCCCTCTTGAGGAAAGGGTACAAGGGTCGAATCTGATTGGACAGGTAAAGGACTGAAAAAAGATCAGGAGGACGGACCACAATCACACGAACGTCGACGTCGTCCGCAGGATCCTCATCCCCTGACAAGGGATCGATCAAAACCCTAAAGTTTCTCTTTCCTTGGCCCTCCGGTGTAAAAGGGGAAAATCTTATTGCCCGGGTTTCTTCGGATCCCATGGTAATATCAAGCGTTTCCAAGACCCTGTCGTCTTCGAACAACCGGACACAGATGGATTGGGATTTTTTGAACTGATTGGCAACTTCAGCGACGAGAAACAAATCCTCCTTGGCCTTGGATTGGGCGGGTGGGTCTAAAAAACGAATCGAAACGTTCCCCCGTTCACCCTTCTGCCCCACACCAATCACGTTTATGGGGATGCCGAGTTCGCGAAAGCGCTCACCTGCATCCAGAGGAGACACGGATCCATGGTTGTTGCGCCCATCTGAAAAGAGAACGACTCCAGCCAAAGGAACCGGATGCTCTTCATCGGCCAGTTTAAGAAGCGCATCCCCGAGTGCGGTCGATTTCCCCAACTCCGGGACACTCCATGAGTTTTGCCTGAGGGCAAACAGTTCATCTCCCGCAAATCCGTATCTTTGGATCAGCCCATAAGATTCGCCGATGCCATTGATCCATGCATCGGCAACATCAATATCCAAATGCGAACGAGCTTGATCTATCCTGCGAAAAGAATCTGATCGGTCTCGCAGATGCATGCTTCCGGACAAATCCAGCAAGCAGGCCATACGAATGGAAGAAGGGTCGGGTTTCATTCGCTCGAAGAAGGGTCGGGCGATCAAGAAAATCAACAGGCAAATGAAAATTAAACGAGCTCCGATCAATGTGAAAAACTCAGGCTTCGGTGCAGCCTTGTACAAAGATCGGCCATGCAAGAATAGTGAGACAAGCAAAAAAGACCCGCCAACGAGTAACCAGATAAACGAAAAAGGCCAGTCGAATCCAATGGTTGCCATATCAACGACCTTCGGCGATTCGCCGGAAATATTCCTGTACCTGCTTGCGATATCTTGCAGGAGCCTGAGTCGCCTGTTGGTTTCGTATCAAGCGCTCCTGCACGGCATTTTCCCAGAAGAAACGATCGACTAGCTCGACCGCCTGTTCCACGGCACCGGCAGAAAGCGAACGACCATTCAGCAAGTTTTCGGAGTATGCGGATTCCTCGAACATCCGAGTAAGATTGAGCAGGCGTTGATCCGAGTCCGCATCCGACAAATTACCCACCAGACGGGCCGCTTCCTCATTACTGCCGCGAAACTGCTCTTCTCCCATTCCGGATGCCTCCCTTTGCATTTTTTGGAGATGTTCGGCCAACTCCACAAGTTGGGTACTGTCACCATGCAAGAGTTGGTCTTCCAATCCCTGAAGTCTTTGCTCAAGTTCATCCAGACTAATTTCAACCTCTTTCTGTTTGTCGGACGCTTTGGAAAACGCATCGTAGAGCAAAGCGTTGGAAGCCTGCTTCCCGGACTTTTCAATCCCATCCTCTCGGGCCTGCCTGAGAATCTGGAGCAAGTTTTCCGTAGCATCCTCCTTGTGTTTGCCCAAAGCCCGAGCCGTCCGATCCATTTTCTCCAGTAAATTTTCGATTCCCTCGTTCAATCCCTCCTGTTCGCCTCGCAACCTTTCACCCTGGCCACCCTGTGCGTTCTCCGTTCTTTTTCGCAATCCGCCCTGCCCGTCTGCGAGTTGATCAGCCTGACTCTTCAATGCCTCCAACATTTCCGCCGCAACTCCTGCTATTTCTCTTTCGATTCTAGAGACCGCTCGCCCCAAGGCATCGGACGCGAGTTCCCCGTGAGGCTGCGCTTCTCCGGGTTGGTCACGCCTTAAGTCCCCAGCACCTTCCTTCATTTCTCTGCCCGCCTGATCCAGTTCGCCGACGTCTCCAAGTCTGCCAGACCGATCATACCTGCGCTCCCTCAAGCCTTCAAGTTCACGTCGAATATCTTCCTGAAGACCGGCCATTTCCTGATTGGGCGTTCCAGTCTGGCCCGTACCCGCGGCCTTGCCAACAGATTCATTGAGAGACTCCTGTCTTTCCTGCAAGTTCTTCAATTGCTCGAGCTGGCTGGAGAGTTCTGCAAGTGTCTGAGCCGGAGTATCTGCCTGTTCCATCGATTGGTTGTTCTCATCCGGCTTGCCCTGCTCCGCTGAACTTTGGGCCGATTGCCCTTCACCCTTGGCCCGTTGCTTTTCCATTTCCTGCATCAACGCATACATTTGTACAAGCTTGCGCAAGGCTTGCTCGGATGATTCCAAGGACTCCTCCAACTGCCCGCCTCCGGTGTAAATTTCAGTCTGCTCAATATGGTAGGTGGCTTCGTTAAGCAATTCACCCAAGTCAATCCCGTCAGCGATGGGAAACCTTCCCTCGAACTCGTCGTAAGTCTTGGTCATTTCGTGTTTTAAATTTAGTGAATCCGAGCAAATCTGGAGTGATTTCTCTTCACGGGTATTACCATCATCCAGTAGCCCATCGTAAGTTTCACGAATGATCTGCTTCGTTCTGTTGATGAATAGACGGATGGGAATTTCCTTGGTGTCACCATCCATGCCTCCAGCCTGATCCATTGAATCGGAAGAGTTTCCTTCGGGAGGGAGAATTTCAATGAAGTAAATCTCCGACCGGGCGATCTGTCCCTCCGGTTCTCGATTATCCACAGCAAATGCCATGTAGGTGATCACGTCCCCGATAGCCAAAGGATACTCCCCGAGATCGAGAATTCCCGTGACCGACTTTTCCTTTTCCACAGGATCCACAAAAAGAGCATCCTCTTTCTGAACCCCATCATGGGATACGTGAAGACGAATATCTGAAATGCCATGGTCATCCGCCGCAAAAAGATCGATCAGCAAAGGATCCGCGTCAAAGGGGAGTTCCAAATCCTTGGCAGGGGATGAAATCTCGATCACCGGCGGTTGGTCAGGTATGGGGGACAGATTGATTGCATCATGTAGCACTCCGGGACGCTCCGGTTCGTCAAGATCCCTAAGTTCCAGTCTTGCCGACCATTCCTCCTTCAACACGAACTCCTCGCGAAAGGTAACTCGTCCAATCGATTCCATCGTCAGGTTTTCATCAGAGGACAGAAGTCTGGCACCCACGTTCCTCGGGTTTTCGAGTACTCGGACGTCGAGAATTACCCGACTGTTCTGCGGAGCTTTTAAATAGCCGAAGCCTTGGTGAATCAAGGGAGATGATTTCAAATAGGCAGGAGGTATGATTTCCCATCTGGCAAACTCCAACTCCGGAGGATCATAGGGCGTGATCTCATGCCATTCACTTTCGAGGGAAAGGGAAAATACGCGGTACGCGATCGGTTCACGAAGGGCAGGCACAATGAATTCGAAACTGTCCGGCTCTCCGGTCGGCAGCATCTCGAAAGTGCTGGTGTCTTTCGCTCTTCTGACTTCTATCCATGCCTGACTTGTACCACGGTGACCACGGTGGATTGAAGCTACGATCGATACGTCCGTGCCCCTGCGAAACTCGGCATCCGCGCCATAAAAACCCGACTCCAGGTCTCCACTCAAACGAGTCGTGATCGTAATGCCCGGTTGCCCGGAAATTGCGCCTTTCGCCTTGATCAAAGGACTGCGTTCCAGACTCCAAATTGATACCAGGAAGCTAGCGGCAAAACCAAGAAGTAGAAATTTCCAAAAGTTCCTCGAAGGTCGAAGCTTGGTTATCCAGTTAACTTCGGTCACACCAGCTTCCATTTGCGCAAGAACACGTTCTTCCATCACTCCGTGTCTTTTGCCGCGGTCAATAATTTCCACGGCTGCATTGAGAGAGTCTCTCAATCCAGGATTTGCCGCCTCCACGCATTCCGCCAACTTACTCACACTAGGCCGATGGATCCATGCCCGCACCAAAGCTCCCAAGACAAGGAAGGTAGAAAACAACCCAAGACCAACCAGCCAGTAATTCACGTCCTTTTCTTTGATGGGAAAGAACAAATCATAAAGATCCAACAGTCCGATACCGATTGAGCAAACGATAAAACCGAAAGCAAAAGCGATCAACCAGCGGATGAGCAGAAGGAACCGGGCCTCCTTTTTTAATCTGATGATGAATTCAGGCATCAAGCTTTCAGTTCAAAGGTTGAGGTTTGCTTCGTGGTTGGGAAAGGAACATCTCAATAATCAAGAGAACGAAGCAACCCAAGGCAAACCACATCCAGAGAGGCTTGCTCAATCTCTTCTTTTCGGGAGTCGTGAAACCCGGCACAGGAGAGGTAATGGAAAAACCGACGGATCCACTTAACGCCTCCAAGGCTTCTTCCCTGGAAATAACTTCAGGCATGGATTCGGAAAGTTTCGGGTATACTTCCAAACGGTGTTCCATCCATTGGAAAAGACCGGGAAGACGGGCGGTAAATGATGAATCTCCGTCTTCAAGACAATCACCTGGAACCAGGCCCGTAAATCTCTCGCCACCAGCACCCTCTTCTTCGAGGGCGCAAAGTTGGACAAGCAGTGGGAGAAAACTGTTCCTTGTGGGAAGATCCGTCCAGTCGGGCAACAGACGAAAACAAAGAAATACCAACCTCCCGCCGTCGGGAAACTTGCGAACAATTGCAAGGGGCCGGCCATCGCGATCGTAAATTGGACATTCGGCCGTGTCTTCCCAGTCGCGCAGGACTAAAAACTTTCGAACTTGCGTAAGATAAAGATCAAGAGCGGAATTCCCGGAAAAGACTCGGGTCAAAGGACTGGTTTCTGGCAAAACTTCGATGCGATAAGGATCCATGCGATAATCCGTCTGGGCAAGACGATGAAAGGTGAAGTTCAAAAGATCATAATCCTTCAGGCATTGGTTCATCCGAACGAAAGACTCGCCGGGAGTGAGCAATGCGGTGCCCCCATTCTCCAAATGATCTTTCAATCTCGGCAATTCCATTCCTTCATCCATCCACCCGGAAAAGCCGGGAATCAAAAGGCATTCGACATTTTGGTCGCTATCCTTGAGTTCCCATCTATTCCATACGCCATCACCCACGCTTTCGAACACGGCTTCAAGGAATTCGACCTCCGCCTTGTCCTCGACTGCAAGCGGTTGCTTCGCCAGGATCGCAAATTCCTTGGCGGGTGGAGGAGTAACCCAAAACGAACGATTGTCGTCCCAGGCGCACGCATCCGATCCTTCCAATCGAATGGTAGCGCTGGCAAAGTCACTGGAAGGTAAATTGAATTGAACCTGTTCCGATCCCCGTGGTGGAAGCATGACATTCTGGGATTGCCGTATTTCCCCACCGGCAAGAACAGATACCAGGACCGAAGTGGCATTAAGATCCCAATTTCCAAGAACCGACCAAATACGAATTCTATCCTTTCCTCCAGGCATTACCTTAGCCTCGAGTATCGCACGATTACCCACCCGATCGGTCCAAGGGCGCTTGCCATGTCCATTGGGCACCAGAACAATTTGCGTATTCGAATTACCAAGCTTTCCCTGTACCTCCTGCCACTCGGAGGACTGAAAATCACTGTAAACGCGGATTTCTCCAAGAGTTTTCTCCGTATCCATTATCTTTTTAGCCCGTTCCAGCATCGCATTCAACTTGGAAGGTCCATGAACGGGAGATAAACTCTCCACGGCTTTGCGTAGATTTTCCAGGGACGAACCACAGGGCCATTCGATCAATCCATCGTCCGACCATGCCAGTAATCCATGCCCAGAAGTATGGTCGGAAAATTGATCCCTCAATGCAGTCATGGCCTCATCCCAAGCTCCCCAACCTGACATACTGAGACTGCAATCAATCAGGTGTAGGCGTTTGTCATTGGAGATTGGAACAGGATCGACGGATGAAGATCCCAACCAATGCGGATCGGCTAGCATTCCCGTTATCATTAGAAACAAGAGGACTCTTAAAAGTAGAAGTAACCAATCACTCGGACGTTTTCTGCCACTTCTGGGAATGGTTGTCGGAGAAATGAAACGAAGGCTCGAAAAAAGACGCTTTTCGGTAATGGTTCTGTAAGCCATATGGGCAAGAACGGGCATTCCTATCGCAATACCGCTGAACAGTGCAAGTGGTTGCCCGAACTCAATCATTTTCTTCCGGTTCGCAAGCCAAGAAAACTTCTGATTCCATAACCAAGATCTTGAGAGGTGGTGATGCTTTCGAATTCCGAGCCCGTGCGTAAAACAGTCGTTTTCAAATTTTCCAAAAACTCATCCATGCTCCTGACGTATTTCTCGCGCATGATTTGAGGGGATGCGGAGATTTCGCCCGACCTCTCCATGTCTACGAAGCGAAGGGCTTCGGCATTGGGCAGATTCAGTTCCTCTCCATCGAGCACTTGCAAGCACAGACATTCGTTTCTCGGAGAACGCGCGAAACGCAAACGTTCCGACCATTCGATCTCTCCGTCAAGAAAGTCCGAAAGCACGATAACGATGGATTCAGGTGGAAGCACGGAACTGAAACGCTCCCATGCAGACTTGCCGACATCGCGACCTGCCGGTTGCATGCTTCCGATTTGGACGAGGGTGCGGTTAAGCGCGGATCTGCCGGACTGGGGACGAATCCACTCAAGGGAATCTTCCGATCCTCCGAACAAACCCACACGATCTCCTTGCCTTTGCCCGATGAAAGCAAGACAAGCTGCAAGCATCTGGGCGTATCTGAATTTGGAACAAGCAGAATCGTCGCCTTGATACCCCATGGAAGCGCTGCCATCCAAAACGATAACGAGGTTAATATTGGTGTCTTCCTGGTAGGTTTTGGCAACCAGTTCGTCCCGCTTGGCGTATACCTTCCAATCAAGGTTCTTGATATCCTCTCCTGGATCATAAGAACGATATTGAAAAAACTCACTTCCCCTGCCTTGCCGCAAGCTCTTGTGCATCCCTTGCCTGAATCCATGAACGACTAGTTTCGCCAACAGGGAAAGATCGTCCATCCCGGCAAGAGATGCAGGATCCAGCAAGGAAAGTGCGGTCCTAATCATGGAATCGAGAAAACCGAATTTATCGGTAGAAGGAATTCCAATCAATCAGGTACACGTTCGAGCAGAAAATCGATGAGATGATCGGAATTCAATCCTTCCGATTCCGCGAGAAAACTCGGAAGTATACGATGACGCAAAGCGGACTTGGCAATTTCCCTTACGTCCGTGCGGGATGCATTGGGACGACCGTCAAGAAGAGCCCGAGCCTTGGCGGCGAGAACGAGCGCCTGCGATCCACGGGAACCGGCGCCCCACTTGATCCGAGACTTCAACCATTCATCACAGGATTCCGAATCCGGACGGGATGCCCCCACCAGACGAACCGCATAGGAGATGACTTGTTCGGGGGCAGGCATCTGCCGGGTTAGTTGTTGCAAGGTTTCTATTTGCGCACCGGAGAGTACTGGCTCGGAATGCTCCCGGTCAGTTCCAGTGGTTTCACCGACCATGCGAACCTCGTCATTTTCGGAAAGGTACTTTATGACAGGATTGAGAAGAAAACGGTCAAGTTGAGCCTCAGGAAGTGGGTAGGTTCCCTCCAACTCGATTGGATTTTGAGTGGCCAATACGAAAAAAGGAGCGTCCAAAGGACGGGTCCGTCCGGCAACGGTCACTTGCCTTTCTTCCATTGCCTCAAGAAGAGCGGCCTGCGTCTTTGGTGGCGTACGATTGATTTCATCCGCCAACACAACCTGCGAAAAGATAGGACCGGGAGAAAAACGGAAACTGCGTTTTCCAGTGGCAGGATCCTCGTCCAGCACTTCGGAACCAACCACGTCCGCTGGCATGAGATCGGGAGTGAACTGAATACGCTTGAAGCCCAGGCTCAAGCATCGAGCCAATGTTTTCACAAGCAGAGTTTTGCCCAGTCCGGGTATGCCAGTCAGCAAACAGTGTCCCCGAGCAAGCAGGGTAACAAGCAATTGTTCTATCACTTCGTCCTGGCCGATAATGCCTTTTCGGATTTCGCCCATCAAGAGGTCACGCGTTTTCGAGATTGAATCCAGGGCCAGTTCGGCCTCCGTGTCGTTAATCGTCATAGAATTCTCTTTATTTGGAGTTTTGGAAAGAGGCAACCAAGAGTGAGAAGCAATCTAAACTGCGTAAGGCAGGCGTGCTTCCGACAAAGCGCTGAATGAGAATGAAAATCATTGATCAGGATTGCCCGGTTATGTCGAGCAATCGATCCCATTCCTGGACAAATCTGGAAAGATGCGCGCGTCCGTTCATTATTTCAGACTCAATCAACTCACGAGCGATTTCCTGTTCATTTTGATAATCTTCCGGGGAAAGAAGGCCTGAAAAGTGTGCGATTCTAGCCCAAAGCAAATATGTGGTAAAGGCATCAAATTCATTGTACTCCACGATTTCGGCAAGCTTTCCATCCAACCACATTTTTGCCACCGAATCTCCGCTTACTTCGATTTTTCCAGGAATTCCGCAAAGGGTGGCGGCCTGATGCAAGGTCGGTCGATCGCGAAACTGGCCCATTGCATCCGCAAGGTCCAGGTTGTAATCGGAATTGCGGGAATCAAAATAATCCACCCCTTCCCATGGTTTGTTTGGACGGTCGGAAAAACCGAAACCAGGCATACCGTTGACAATCGCTCGCTGAACTATAATAGGCACGTCGGCCTGAGCGGAATTGAATCCAACCAATTGAGGCTTGCGACGACCGACCGATTTAAGAAAACTCGCAAGCATGCTCTTCTCTGCGGATTTTTCTGGATCCCCAGGATCCACGGGCAATGAAATCAACTTGAGCGTAGGACTTCTTCCCGGAGCTTTTTCCCGCAGGATTCCAGCCAAGGAAACGATTCGGCAAAGTATGGTTTTTAAATAAGGTTGAGATTCAGGATCGTCTCCATCCTTGCGGGCGCTTGCCCAAAGCGCCTCGAATGCTTGAGCAGCCCCCTCGCCCGGTTCATCAGAATGGGGTGAACCATGAAGAATTTCTGCCGACCTTGGGTCTGGAATCCACTCGACGTCAAAACAAAATACGCTATCCGCTAATTTCTTGAGCATTTGATCTAGGTTTAGGAAAGATATGATATTCCGCACATTTTTTCGTCAAGAAAGGATGAGGAATCCTTCGCATCCTCAGGAAGGGTGAGAATCTCGGGAGTATTTTCATCAACGAGCAAGGTGTGCTCGAAATGAGCGGATGGCATACCATCTTCGGCAAGAGCCGTCCAACCATCCTTGGCCATCCGAATATGCGCATTCTTCATGTTTACCATTGGCTCGATGCAAATTGCCATTCCTTTGCGAAATCGAGGACCTGTCCCAGCTTTCCCAAAATTGGGTATCTGCGGATCTTCATGAAGAGCTCTTCCAACCCCATGACCGACGAAATTCGTGATCACCGCAAACCCAGCCGCTTCCACGTGTTTCTGAACGGCATGAGAAACGTCCCCTACCCTGTTCTTGTGGAGGGCATGCACAAGACCGACATAAAGAGATTCCTCGGTAACTCGAAGTAGTTCCTGAACTTGTGGATTGACGGCTCCAACTGCAATGGTTCGGCAATTATCACCAATAAATCCATCCTCACGGATACAAACGTCAACCGATATGACGTCGCCTTCCTTCAGAATCCGTTCCTTCACGCCGATACCATGCACGACCTCGTCATTAACGGAAAGGCAGGTGTATGAAGGAAAGACGCGATGCCCGGAACGGTATCCCTTGCAAGCGCTTTTGACTCCCATTTCTTTCATCAATTCGCCTCCGGCTTCATCGATTTCCCACGTGCTCATGCCTGGGCGAACCAAAGCGCACAAACGACCCAATACGGCAGCGGCCGAACGACCGGCGCGCCGCATTCTTTCCTTATCCTTGAAGTTCTTGCAAATCACGCGTCCAACATTTGATTTATTTGCAGCATCATCAATCCAAAACTCAGAATTCAGGACTCATTTTCTTGATTTTCACTTGTTCATACAAAAAGGTCACGAGTGCCAGTCGATTAAATCCAACTTGGTGTGAAATCCCGTCGACTTTTAATCGTTTGGAAAGTTTGATTTCCATAATGAACAATATTCATCTGCTTGGGGTTTTCACTCTTCTAACAATCTCACCCCTTCTTTACGCCGATAATATCTCAGTGTTCATTGGTACGAGCGGCCCATACGGGGACGGGATTTACCAGACTTTTTTCAATACGGAAAATGGGAAATTTTCTGAAGTCGAACGGGTGGTTCAAGTAAAATCTCCTAACTTCCTTGCCCTTCATCCAGCAGGGGACAAAATATATGCGGTATGTCGTTGGAGCCATCAGGCGGGTGTGATTGGATATCAAATCTCAAAGGAAGGAAAACTGAAGGAATTCACCCGAATGGATTGTCCGGATGGGATGGGATGTCACATTGCCGTTCATCCGGATGGTAAATTTTTACTCACCGCTCAATATTCCGGTGGTTCAGTGGCGTTTTTTGGCTTGGAAGAAAGTGGCAAGCTCAACCGCCCGGCAATCATCGAACACCGCGGATCTTCGGGGGTAATCGGTGGACGGCAAGACAATCCACATCCACACTGGTGTGGATATTCCCCTTGTGGAAACTTTGCCTTAGTGCCCGACCTTGGCCTGGATCAAATTACCATATACAAAGTTGATGACAACCGCTCTAGAATCTTTCCTCATGGACATGTAAATTCACCGCAAGGCGCCGGTCCCCGCCACATGAAATTTTCCACGGATGGAAAATGGATTTATCTCCTTAATGAACTTAGCCTTTCCATTTCCTCGTTTTATTGGGAATCAGAGTCGGGTCGAGCTGCATTCAAGGCCGACACTCCAACTCTAAGCGACCAGTTGAAAGAAAGGGAATCCTTCAACTCCGCTGCCGAAATCCTGACTCACCCAAATGGGAAATGGATCTATTCGTCGAACCGTGGGCACGACTCCATTTCCTTTTTTGAATCCGATGACCAAGGCTTTCTGTTACTCAAGCAAGTACAACCGATACGCGGAGCGTTTCCCCGAAACGTAAATCTTTCCCCCTGCGGAACTTGGTTACTTGCCGCCGGACAGGACTCAGGCACGATATCGGCTCATAAAATCGATCGGATGACCGGTGAACTGATCTATCAGAGGGGTTCCATCGTGAATGCGCCCAACCCGGTTTGCTTACTTTTTAAAACCTCACAATGAGTAGTCTTTTTCACTCATTCTCACATAGATGTGAAGTAGACGTTTACATGCAAGACGCCGGCACCCAAGTACTAAATTATATTTTTAAATTATTATTTTATCCTCTTGCAATGTAAGAAGAAATTTACTTCGTTCACTTCTCAGAAAACAAAATGGGTACAAGGACCACTTCAGAATAGAGGATTACCTAGAGATTCAATCCGAATTTCGACAATATCCTGGTCATCAGGAAATAAAGAAAACCGGTTAGGGCAATGCCTGCGGAGAGTGCGACTGGAAAGGATATTCCCTTACGCAGCATCCATGGCAAAAGAAGAAACATGGGCAGTGAAGGCAATACGTACCAAAACGTGCCTTCAGCATGATCAGCGATGCGGACGAAGTCCTTGGTTTCAGCATACATCCAAATCATCCCAATCACGGAAACCAATGGAAGGGAAGCAATCAGACTGCCAAGAAGAGGAAGTTTCTTGGAAATCTCCGAAATCAAGACGATGATACCGGCGGTGAGAACAAGTTTTGTCGCGTACCAGAGCATGTCAGTAAATTTAAAAACAAATTTTTGTTTGATCTACCACAAAGTTTTAGAAATTGATTCAAAGAAGTGTCGTAAAGTCGGTACTGGAAGCAGCCAAAAGAAGAAGATAAATTAATCAAATTATTTTTTATTTTACATTATTTTTCGAAAATTCCTGTAATATTTTTCCATATTGCGCTAATTATGTGTTACACGCGCACAATGGGCAGGTTAAGTAAAATTTCCTATTTTTCACTTTGGGCTATCCTCGTAGTCCCATTAAGTGCTCAATATGTTTCGATTTTTGACACCTCCGTATACGAGCATGATC